>JBLRWU010000036.1:0-15457 GCA_047921155.1 Desulfurivibrio sp. | reverse complement strand
CCGCCGCACCTCACCTTCCAGCAGATAGCGGCGGGCCCCGGCCAGGGAGCTGTTGCCCAAAGGCCGGTAGGTCGAGAGCGGCAGGTCGGGGATCATCCCCATGATCACCGCCCGGCGGGGATCGATATGGCGGCCGAAGGCCCCGGCCACATGGATCCGCTTCAGGGCGGCAAAGGGCAGCCCCACCTGCTCCATCAGGGTGCCGAGAATGGCGTACATCGCCGCCTTGGAGCGCATCAGGGCATCAAGGTCGATCTGGCTGACCGTCACCGGTTGTCCGGCGGCCGCCTCCTCGGCCCGGGCCACGATAAAGGCCGGGCCGTCGGGACCGGGCAAGAGCCGATCGCCGATTTTTTCCCGGCGGAACTTACCCCGGATATCGATCATTTCAGCCTGGAACAGGGCCGCCAGCAGATCGATCATCCCCGAGCCGCAGATCCCCCGGGCCTTGGGGGAGGAAGCCGCCGCTCCCTCCCCCGGCCCTCCGATAACCCGGAAGGTCAGGCGGCCGGAAGCGGGATCGATATCCACCCGTTCAATCACCCCCGGCCCGGCCCGCATCCCCATCTTGGCCACTCCGCCCTCCAGGGCCGGCCCGGCGGCCCCGGCACAGGCCACCAGCCAGTCGCGGCAACCCACCACCACCTCGGCGTTGGTCCCGACATCGATCAGCATCTCCGGCTTTTCAGCCAGATCCAGATCGCTGGCCACGATCCCGGCCAGCAGGTCGCCGCCGAAATAGGCCCCCACCCCCGGCAGCAGGTGAACCGGAGCGGCGGCATGCAGGGTCAGCCCCAGTTCGGCGGCGGCCACCGGGCCGGGGGCGTTGACCAGGGGAATATAAGGCTCCCGGCAAAGGTGATAAGGGTTAAGCCCCAGAAAGAGATGGACCATGGCGCTGTTGCCCGCCACGCTGAGGGCCCGGATATCCTCGGGGGCGCAGCCGGCCGCCGCCGCCAGTTCCCGGGCCAGGGCGTTGGTATCATCCAGTACCGCCCGTTGCAGAAGTTCCAGCCCCGCCGCTGCCCCGCCGCGGCGGCCGGTGGCAAAGTGGATGCGGGAGAGGATATCGTCGCCCTGGCTGATCTGACTGTTTTCCCGGGTGGCCCGGGCCAACTCCTCACCGCTGAGCAGATCCAGCAGCACCGCCTCCAGATGAGTGGTGCCCAGATCCAGGGCCATGGCCGGCAGACGAGCGGGCCTGGCCGCCAGCAGATCCACCGGCTCCAGCCGCCCCTGATCCTCATTGAGTACCGCCACTCCGCCAAAGCCGCAGGCGCGAAAACGTTCCGCCACCAGCGCCATGCGGCGATGGGGCACGGCGAGCAACCGCCCGGACTCCTCGGCCAGATCATGGCGCAGGGCCCGGAGCAGACGGTCCAGGTCGGCGGTATTGTCGTTCAAGCTGGGTGGGGTCGCCGTAACCGGCAGTAGCCGCACCAGACTGCTCATCGTCCTCTCCTTACAGCGCCAGGGCCCCCGTTGGGACAACGAGGTTACAGCTTGCACCCGGGCCTCGCTGATGATACAAGTTCGTTTTTGCCAGCCGGAACAGTTTACAATAACCGGAACCGGTGTGCATGATAAAAGGAGAAGCCGCCGGACACCGCGCCCGGCGGCACCAGAAGCGGGAGTCACCATGCTGAATATTATCGCCGTCCTGGCCGGCGGCGCCATCGGCTCGCTGTTGCGTCACCTGATCTTCCTGCTGGTCCAGCGGCCGGCCGGGGCAGGTTTCCCCTACGGCACCCTGGCTGCCAACCTGCTGGGCTGCCTCTCCATCGGCTTTCTCTGGTACCTGCTGATTGACAGCCGACTCACCCAGGAGTGGCGGCTTTTCCTTTTTACCGGTATATTGGGTGGTTTTACAACCTTTTCCACCTTCGCCCGGGAAACCACCGATCTGCTTCGGATAGGCGAGTGGAAAACCGCCCTGGTTTACGTAGGGGTCAGCAACATCCTGGGGATCAGCCTGGTGTTCGTCGGCATGCTGCTGGCCCGCCGCTGGTGAACAATCCGAGTGACCATGAAAAAGATTCCGCTGCTGCTTTATACCTACCTGTTCACCGAGATGCTGGCCCCTTTTTTTGCCGCCCTCCTGGTGCTCAACGCCATCCTCTTTCTCGGTCGTCTGGTGCCCTTGCTGGACAGCATCTTCGGCCTGGGGATCGGGCTGGCCGATTTTATGCGGATCGTGGCCTATATCACCCCTGCCCTGCTGCGGTTCTCCATTCCCATGGCGGCGATGATGGCGGTGGTCATCGCCTTTACCCGCATGCGGGGCGACCTGGAGATCGTGGCTCTGAAAGCCGCCGGGATCGGGCTGCTCCGGATGCTGCCGCCGGTGTTGTTCTTCGGCCTGGTTACCGCCCTGCTGACCCTGGCAACCTCCACCGTTCTGATCCCCAAGGGGACGACGGCCATGAACCAACTGCTGTTGCATCTGGCCAAGGAGAAGATCGAACGGGGAGTCCGGGAGCAGACCTTCAGCGAAGGTCTGGGCGAGGTGGTGCTCTATGTGGAGGAGGTATCCCCCGACGACCGCTCATGGCGAGGGGTTTATCTTGCCGATCTGCGGGATGCCGACAATCCCCTGACCGTGATCGCCGCCGGCGGCCGCCTCTCCGCCGACACAGTCGGCGGTACGGCGACTCTGACGCTGCACGACGGCAGCCTGCATCGAACGGTGGCGGGCGATAAAACCCAGACCATAACCTTTGAGCGTTACAGCCTGGAGATTCCCCTGCAGCCACCGACCATGGGCCCCCCGGGCCGGGGCAACATGACCCAGGCGGAACTGCTGGCCAGGGCGGAGCAACTGGGCCCGGAGCATCGCTATTACCCGACGCTCATCATTGAATATCACCAGCGTCTGGCCCTGCCGGTGGGCTGCTTCCTGCTCAGTGTGCTGGGCCTCAGCCTGAGCCAGATCGGCCAGGGCACCCGGGCCCTGGGAGTACCCCTGGGCCTGGCCTCCTTCGTCGGCTATTACATGCTGCTGACCGCCGCCAAATCGTTTGCGGAAAACGGCCAGTTACCCGCCGCCCCGGCGGTCTGGCTGCCCAACCTGATCTTCCTTTTCCTCACCCTCTACCTGCTGTGGCGCAGCGCTCTGGAGTTGGGCAACCCCTGGCTGGAAAAGGTGGTACGACTGGCCCAGGAGGGCGGCCATCGCCTGCGGCAATGGCGCCGGGGCGGCAAACCGGATTCGGAGGGGGGCGCCGAATGAAGCTGGTCGACCGCTACCTGATCAGCCAGTTTTTCCGCAACCTGGCCCTGGTGCTGGGCTCGCTGCTGGCCATCTACCTGCTGATCGATTTTTTTGAACGGGTGGACAGCTTCCTGGCCGCCGACCTGGGCATGGGGGTGGCGATCAACTATCTCCTGCTCAAGATCCCGGTTATTTTGGAGCAGATCATGCCGATCTGCCTGCTGCTGGCCGGGATCATCACCCTCGGCCTGCTCAACCGCAATCACGAAATGATGGCCCTGCAGGCGGCCGGCCTAAATACCCGTCGGATAATCCGCCCCCTGCTGCTGGCCGCCCTCGCTTCAACCCTGCTGATCCTGGCCATGAGCCAGTGGCTGCTGCCGCCGACCATGGCGGAAACCAACCGGATCTGGCATGAGCAGGTCCGCCAGCAAAGCGCCAGGGGGATCGAGCGCCATGGCCGGGTCTACTACCGGGGAACCGAGGGGCTCTACTCCTTTCTCCCCTCGGAATCGGAAGCCGATCAGGCTGAACTGCTCGATTTTTCATACCTTACCCGGGATGCCGATTTTCACCTCACCGCCCTGCTCACCGCCGAAAAAGCCACCTGGGACGGTCAGTTGTGGACCCTGCGCAACGGCCAGGTCAAGAGCGGCATCCAAGGGGGCCGGGATTTCCGCAGTGAAATTTTCACCCAGCGGCAGATGGAGTTACCGGAAGGCCCGACCGACTTCTTTCTGCCCCCTTACGCCCTGGCCGAACGCTCACTGAGCGCCCTCTGGCGCCAGGCCCGGGCCGAAACGGCAAGCCCCCGCCGCCAGGAGGCCCGCCTCGAACTGCACAAGAGAACTTCCTATATCTTCCTGGGCCTGCCCCTGCTGCTGACCGGCATTCCGCTGCTGCTCCTGATGCATCGAGGCCGGGGCCGGGATCTGGCCCTGGCGATTCCCGCCGCCGCATTTCTGGCCTTTATCACCTGGGGCTTATGGAGCATCGCCCAGGCCATGGCCGGGGCCGCCTACCTGCCTCCCGCCCTGGCCGCCTGGCTGATCCACCTCCTGGCCGGTGGTCTGGGCTGGTATTTTATCGGTCGGAATGGATGAAGTTCACAATGGATAAGATCTCGTTTGCGATCCCGGATCAGACCGGAACTTCGCCTGATCTGGAGCTGACAGGGTTAAAAAACGTCGGCATAGTCGGGGTGCCGCCCCGGGCTCTGATCGCCCGGCTGACCGCGGCCGGGGTGCGAATCAGCGACCTGGACGCCTTGCTGGTGGAGGCCGATTTCGGCCGGACCGCCGCCCTGCTGCCCCAGGTTTATTGCGGCATTCTGCGTACCGTGGTGCTCAACGCCCTCCATCTGGCCGCCAGCCTGGACGCAATCATCGTCGACATCGGCCCCGGCAAGTGTGACGGCGCCCGCTACACCGCCGATATTCTCCGCCGGGCTCTGAAGGTTCCGGTTATCACCTGCCAAAATCTGGACCGGCAGCGGCTGGGTAACCCGATCTGCCGCAGCCGCTTACCCCTGATGGAAAAACTGCAAAGAATCACCGCCGGGGTCCTGGAGGCGCAACCAAGCCCGGAACCACTGCCCTCCTGCCCCCCCGGCGCCGGTTTCTGGGGGGTGCCTCCCCGGGATTTCAGCCTGCTGGAACTGTTCCCCGCCAACACCCACGTTTACGGCTGGAGCCGCTGCATGGAAAACAAAACCCCCGCCGACCACCAACTGGAGATCCACTGCCGGCCGGAGATTCCCACCGTCTTTTTCGCCCAGTCCTTCTGCCCCAAAACCGCCCTGGCCCGCTACCTGGCCGACCGCCACCCCCAGGCCCTTTACCTGGATGCGGATCTGCACTGCGGCGGCAGCGCCAAGGCCAAGCTCCAGGCCTTCCTGGAACTCTCCGGGGTCACCCCATGATCATCGGCGATTTCGGCACCTCCTACAGCAAGATCCTGGACCTGAGCCGGCCGGCCGCCGAGCCGGTCATCATCGCCACCCGCGAACTCCCCCCGGAAACCCGGGTCGACGTGGCCACCGGCCACAACGCCCGCCGCTTCGGCCACACCTCGGTCAACGAGCTGGTGGCCCTGGCCCGGGGCGGGGCGGCCCTGATCGCCCGGCCCGACTTTCTCCTGCTGGACTGCGGCAGCCGGGATATCAAGTTTATCCGCTATAAAAACGGCAAGCTGGCCGATATGGGCTGGAACGCCGAGTGCGGCGCCTCCATGGGGTTCACCATCGAACTGCTGGAACGTTATTACCAGCTGGACTGTAGCCGGATGGAGGTGCCCGGGCGCAGCTTTTCGGTGACCTGCGGGGTGCTGGGCTTAAGCGACATCTTCGACGCGGTGGTCAACGGCGTCACCGAGGAGGAGGCGGTGGCCCGGCTGATCAAGGGGATCGCCCTTAACGCCTACCGCTTCGCCGGGGAACCGGAACAGATCCATCTCTCCGGCGGCCTCTGCGACAATCCGGTTTTCATGGGCAGCTTCCCCTGCCAGGTCAACCCCCTGGGCCGTTTCGTTCTGCTGGAGGGCCTGCGCCATGGCCTCTGAACCCCGGGATCAGCGGCCTTACTGCTTTGCCTGCCGCCACTTCTACATCACCCACGAGCCGGCCACCCCCTATGGCTGTCGGGCCCTGGGCTTCAAGTCGGCCCACAACCCGGCCCTGGTGGTGCTAAGTAATTCCGGCCTCCAGTGCCAGCTCTTCACCCTCAAGGAGAAACCATGACCCGGCAGGAAGGGCGTGACGAAACCCTCGGCAGCGCCACCGCCAGACCCCTGATCCTGCTGCTGCTGCTGGTCCTCTCCCTTTACGGGATCTTGAACTTCACCACCCTGGGCGAGCGCTGGCATGACCTGGCGGCCCTGCGGGAGATGCTGGCGGCTGGAGGCCCCCGGAGCCTGGCCGCCTTCCTGGGCCTGGCCACCCTCCTGCTCACCTTCGGCACTCCCCGCCTGCTGCTCTTTACCCTGGGGGGATTTCTCTTCGGCTTCGCCGGCGGTCTGCTCAGCACCCTCACCGCCACCATGCTGGCCTCCTTCATCTGCTTCAGCCTCTTCCGCTGGAGCGGCCGGCAGTGGGTCAAGGAGCGTTTCGGGAACCGGCGGCTGGCGGGCTGGATCATTCGGCTGGAACCCACGATATTTTCGGTTTTTCTGGTGCGGCTGCTGCCGATCAGTAACCTGATGATCAATATCAGCCTGAGCTTCAGCGCGGTGAACAATCGCACCTTTTTGCTGGGCTCACTCCTCGGATTTATGCCCCTGGGAACCGCCGCCAGCCTCATCGGCAGCGGCCTGGCGACGGAGGGAACCTGGCTGGGCCTGCTGCAACTGGCCACGGCCGCCCTGGTGCTGCTGATCTTCACCGCCTGGTTCTGGAAGAACCGGCAGGCGCAGCAGCTTGCCACCGCCGGAACCAAGGAGTGCAACCGATGATCGCAGCCGCCACTTTCCCCGCCAAATGGCCGACCTGGCAACGCCTGCTGGCTGATGCCCTGACCCGCCCCGAAGAGCTGGCGGCCCGTTTCGGTCTGGATCCGGAACCGCTGCGGGCGGTGACCGCCCGCTACCCCCTGCGGATCAACCCCTACTATCTGGCCCTGATCGAAAAACCAGGCGATCCCATCTGGCGTCAGGCGGTGCCCGATCCCCGGGAGTTGAGCGACAGCGTCTGCCCCGAGGACCCCCTGGCCGAGGAGCGCCTGAGTCCGGTGGCCAATCTGGTCCACAAATATTCCGACCGGGCCCTGCTGCTGGTCGCCGCCCAATGCGCCATGTACTGCCGCTTCTGCACCCGCAAGCGGAAGGTGGGCACCGCCGCCTTCACCGTCGGCCGGGAACGGCTGCGTCCAGCCCTGGACTATCTGGCCCGAACCCCGGCCATCCACGACATCCTGCTCTCCGGCGGCGACCCGCTGTTGCTGCCCGACGGGGAACTGGCCTGGCTGCTCACCGAACTGCGTCGGATTCCCCATCTGGAGATTATCCGGATCGGCAGCCGGGTCCCCTGCACCCTGCCCCAAAGGATCACCGCAAAGCTGGCCGGGTTGCTGAAAAAATTTCACCCCCTCTATATCAACACCCACTTCAACCATCCCCGCGAAATTACCCCGGAAGCGGCCCGGGCCTGCGCCCGCCTGGCCGACGCCGGCATCCCCCTGGGCAACCAGACCGTGCTGCTCAAGGGGGTCAACGATGATGCCGCCACCATCAAGGAGTTGATGCGGGGCTTGCTCCGGATCCGGGTCAAGCCCTACTACCTCTTCCAGGGCGACCTCAGCCGGGGCACCGACCATTTTCGCACCCCGGTGGCCCAGGGCCTGGCGATCATGCGGGAGCTGATCGGTCACACCTCGGGGATGGCCACCCCCACCTTTGCCCTGGATGCCCCCGCCGGGGCCGGCAAGATCCCTCTGACGCCGGATTATATCCGGGAATTGACCCCGGAGGGGTTGCGCTTTACCAGCTATGACGGCCAACCCTGCCAATATCCCAACCCCTGAGCTGCCATTTCCTGTTTGGCCTGGCCGCCCGGTCGTGGTATCCTCGAAGAACCATGAACAGTACGACCCAACCCGACCGTAAAATTCTGGTGGCTCTGGACGGTTCCCGCCACAGCCGCAACACCCTCCACTACCTGGCCGGGCTCTTTGCCGACCAGGCCGACGTCCATCTGCATCTGCTCAGCCTGGTCACCGGGGCCAGCCTGGCGCCGGGCAGCGAATGGCTGAGCGAGGCGGAGCGGGCCAACATGATGAGCCCCCAGACCCGCAAAAAGCTGGTAACCCACAAGGGGTTTCTGCGGGAGGCCGCCGCTTTCCTGACGGAGCAGGGGCTGGCCCCGGAGCGGATCGGCCGGGAGGCGGGAATCAGCAGCGGCAACGTGGCTCTGGATATCGCCCACCGGGCCCGCCAGGGAAGGTATGATGCGGTGGCGGTGGGCCGCCGGGGGATGACCAAGCTGGAGGAGATGCTGCTGGGCAGCGTCTCCAACGATATTTTCGAGCACTCCCATGACGTGCCCCTGTGGGTGGTCGATGGCCGGATCGACTCCCAACGCTTCCTGGTTCCGGTGGATAACACCCCCTACTCGCTGCTGGCGGTGGACCACCTCGCCTTTATGCTCCGTGACCATCCCCGGGCCGAAATCACCCTTTTTAACTCCACCGCCATTCTGGCCGCCCGACCAAGCCCCGGCCCGGAGGAGTTCCATCGCCACTGGGATCCGGCCTGGTGCGAGCAGCACCTGAACCGCCCCGACCGACTCTTCCACGCCCCCCGGCAGATCCTGCTGGAGGGCGGTTTTCCCGCCCAACGGGTCTCCGAGCTGGCAACTTCCACGGGGTTCGAGCCCAGCCGCCAGATCATTCGCCAGGCCCTGGTGGACGGCTACGGCACCATTGTTATGGGCCGCCGCGGCCCGGAAGCGCGCAAGGGGATTTTCCGCGGGGTATCCGACCGGGTCCTGCTGATGGCCGAGCAAGTGGCGGTCTGGGTTATCGGATGAATCGCAGGGGCTTGATCTGGCGGGGGCTGCTGCTGCTGCTCTGGCTGGGACTGCTGGCCGGGCTGCTGGGTCGGGACTATCTGGTGGAGGAGCTGCGCAGCCTGGAGATTGCCGCCCTGGAGCGGGGTCGGGAGACCAGTTTTTCCGGGGTCTATTTCCAGGGGGAGCGGATCGGCTTTGTCCGCAGCCGCCTGGGCGCGGCGACCAACGACCAGCTCCTCCTGGAACAGGACGCCTACCTGCTGCTCAACATCCTGGGCGAGAACCATCCCGTCCGGATGCAGCTCAACGCCCGCCTCTCAACAACCTACGAACTGCGGGACTTCCAGTTTACCCTGCTCTCCCCCTTTGCCTCCACCAGGGCCGACGGCCGGGTGGAGGGGCGCGAGATCCTGCTGGATCTGCAGACCCCGCGCGGTAACCGGCGGGAGCGAATTCGCCTGCGGGAGGCCCCCCGGATCGCCACCCCCCACCGGGCCTATCTGCTGGGCCATGAGCCCGAGGTGGGCAGTCGGGTGCGGGTCAACTACTTCGATCCCGTCTCTTTGGCCGGCAACGAACGAATCCTGGAGTACCGGGGCCGGGACCGGGTGCTGATCGCCAACCGGATCCACAACCTGCACCATTTCCACGAAACCGTCTCCGGGATGCGGATCAACATCTGGCTGGACGAAACCGGCCGGGTAATCAAGGAGGAGTCTCCGGCCGGTTTCGTTTTCCTGGCCGAACCGGAGTTCAGGGCCACCGATATCCCCGGCGCCGGGCCGGAGATCCTGACCGCCGTGGCCGTACCCCTGAACGGCCGCCTGCCCGCCGACCTTAAGCAGCGGCCGGCCATCACCTACCGGCTGCTGCTGGACGAGGAAACCGAACCGGATCTGCTCTCCACCCTGGATCTGACCGGCGGTTGGCAGCACTTGGAAGACGACCTGCTCACCATCCGGCGGCAACGGTTGCCGGCGCCCCCGGCCGCTGCCTGTCCCGCCGAGGAGAGGGTACAGGACCCGGCATCCCGCCAGGAAGCCGGGTCGGTGTCGGCGGCCCTGGCGGCCACCCCCCACGTCCAGAGTGACGACCCCCGGCTGGCGGCCCTGGCCCGCGACATCGCCGGAGCCGAGGGGGACGATCTGGAGCGCCTGCAACGGCTGGCGACCTGGGTTTATGAGAATATCGACAAACGGCCGGTACTGGGTATCCCCGACGCCCTCAGTGTGCTGGCGGAGCGGGTGGGAGACTGCAACGAACACGCGGCACTCTTCGCGGCCCTGGCCCGGGCCATCGGCCTGCCCACCCGAATTGCCGCCGGGCTGCTTTACCAGGACGGGAGCTTTCTCTATCATGCCTGGAACGAGGTCTGTCTTGACGGCCAATGGCTGGGGGTCGACACCACCACCAACCAGCTCCCGGCCGGGCTTACCCATCTCCGCCTGATCACCGGCGAAACCAGGGAGATGGCCCGCCTGGGGGCGATCCTGGGCCGGCTCCGGCTGGAAATCCAAGGAGAACCATAATTTTGTCTGCCATCCCCCCCGACAACCCGCGATCCCAAGCTGATCCCATCCTCCAGGTTTCCGGCTTGAACAAGCGGTTCGGCAACCACCAGGCGGTGGCCGACCTGGAACTGACCGTGACCCGGGGGGAAATTTTCGGGTTTCTCGGGCCCAACGGAGCCGGCAAAACCACCACCATCCGGATGCTGGCGGGGCTGCTCAAACCCGACAGTGGTTCCATCATCATCAACGGCCACAATCTCGCGACCGCCCCGACCCGGTGTAAGCAGGATACCGGCTATATCCCCGATCGTCCCTTCCTTTACGAAAAGCTGACCGGTCAGGAGTTTTTGCAGTTTATGGCCGGACTCTACCACCTGCCGACGGCCGACTTCCTCCGCACCGTACCGCATCTGCTGGAGCTTTTCGATCTCAACGACTGGCAGGACCACCTGATCGAGAGCTATTCCCACGGGATGCGGCAAAAACTGATCATCACCGCCGCCTTTATGCTGGAGCCCCCCCTGATCGTGGTCGATGAACCCATGGTCGGCCTGGACCCCAAAAGCGCCAGGCTGGTCAAGGAGCTGTTCAAGCAGCACTCGGCCGCGGGCCGGACCATCTTTCTCTCCACCCACTCCCTGGAGGTGGCCGAGGAGCTTTGCCAGCGGATCGGGATCATCGTCGGCGGCCGGCTGCACGCCCTGGGCAACATGGCCGAACTGCGGGCCCGGGCGGGCGGCCGGGAGGGCGATCTTGAGGATATTTTCCTGGAATTGACCGGCTCCCACGAACTGCAGGCGGTGATCGAGGCTTTACGCTCGCAACCTTCCTTCGATTGACAAGCCCAACCCGTTGGTCCATAATGCGGCAACTAACAGTGGGGGCGCGGGCATGAAAATCATGATGGTGGACAACAATCCGACGGCGTTGATTGCCCTGACCTCCTTTCTGGATGATTTGGGGCACGAAACCAGAACCGCCCCCGACGGCCTGTCCGCCCTGCACCTGCTGGAGCAATTTACCCCGGACGTGATAATCACCGATCTGGTAACACCCAATATCGGCGGCCACAAGCTCTGCCGGATTATCCGCGACATCCCCGAACTCAGACACTGCTTCATCATCATCCTTTCCGCCACCGCCGCCGAGGAAAATTGCGGCACCTGCGACTGTGAGGCCGACGCCCACATCGCCAAGGGTAAAATAGCCGAGATCAAGGAGCAACTGGGGACGATACTGCAACACGTCGGACAGCGGAAAAGCGACAGCCTCTATGAGGTTGATCTCACCCTGGGCCTGGACGGGGGTGAGATCAATAACCGCGAGGCTACCAGCGAGTTGCTCAGTTCACGCAACTACTACGCCGACATTGTCGAGCATCTGGACGAGGGGGTACTCGGCCTGGGCCGGGACCACCAGGTGATCTACGCCAACCGGGCGGCGTATACCCTGACCGGGCTTCCCGAGGAAAAACTGCTGGCCCGTGATTTCACCACCCTCTTCAGCGAAAACGACCGGGCCGCGATCCGCCACAACCTGCAACTCCTTAACCAGGGCGCGGAAAAACAGCCCCACCGGATCGACAACGACCCCCCCCTGAACCTCAACGGTTACTTCGTCACCCTCAAATGTCTGCCGCTGGAGGTGGAGAAGCAGCGGATCACCGTGGTGATGCTCCAGGACCAGAGCGCCAGGATAATCGGCGCCAAAACCCTCGCCGTCGAAAATAGCCGCTGGCGCACCCTGTTTGAAGAGATGCCCGGCGGGGCTTTGCTGCTGGAAAAAAGCCGCGATTCCCACTTCACGGTGGTCGCGGCCAACCGGGCCGCCGCCGAGCTGCTGGGGCTGGAACCGTCACAGTTAACCGGCCGCAATGCCGCCGAACTGTGGCCAACCACCGACCAGGCGGAGATCAACAACCTGTTCCAGCAAGTCCACCACAGCGGCCGGACGGAAGAGTTCGCCGCCGGCGGCGGCCGCTGTCGCTGCTGCTCCCTGCCGTCGGGAGAGATAATCGCCTTACTGTACTGAACAGTGGCGCCAGGCTTACGCTCACAGCCAGGTAAACCCAACAATCCGCCCGGACTCCAACCACCATTATGCGCCATCTCTTCACCCCCTTGCTCCTGGCCGCCCGCAACCGCTTCCTGCCCGGCGGCCGCGTAAGTCCCCGCGGCCTGGGGATCATCCTCTTCAGCCTGGGGGTGGCGGTGGTCATCCACCTGATCTCCCTCAGGGTGGTGGGCTATTTTCAGGAGCAGAGCGAACTGGGGATCATCCTCAGCCTCAAAATTTTTGAGATGACCTGGATCATCCTCTTTGCCATGGTGATCTTCTCCTGCATGGTGGCGGCGGTCTCCACCCTTTTTCTCTCCAAAGACAACGAGATCCTCTTTGCCGCCCCCCAGCATCCCGCCCGCCTCTTCGCCCTGCGCTACCTCTCCACCTCCCTTTACACCGGCTGGATGCTCTTTCTCTTCATGCTGCCGGTGCTGCTGGCCTACGGCCGGGTGTTCGAGGCCGGTCCCTGGTACTGGCCGCTGCTGCCGGTGTGCCTGCTGGGGGTGATCCTGGCCGCCACCGGCACCGGCCTGCTGGCCACCATTATTCTGGTCAATCTCTTCCCGGCCCGCCGGACCAAGGATATCATCCTCTACCTTTCGATCTGCTTCGGGGTCCTGATCTACCTGATGTTCCGGCTGCTGCGCCCCGAGGAGCTGGTCAATCCCGACAACTACGGCCATTTCGTCGAATATCTCTCCGCCGTCTCCACCCCGGCGGCCCCCTACATCCCGGCGGCCTGGGCCGCCAACCTCCTCTCCCTCTACCTGCTGGACCGGGAGCTGGACCTGCTGCTGCTGGCCCTGCTGGTGATCACCCCCATCGCCCTGTTTATTCTCGGCGAAGGGGCCATGAGCCGCTGGTTTTTCCGGGGTTACAGCAAGGCCTATGAGTCCTTCGGCGGCGGCAGCCGTTTCGGAGCGACCGCCGCCGACTATCGCCCCCGGCCCTGGTACTCCCTGTTCCACAAGGAGGCCAAAACCTTTATGCGCGACTCCACCGAGTGGGCCCAGCTCTTCATGGTGGGGGCCCTGATCATCGTCTATCTCTACAACTTCAAGATTCTGCCATTGGACCGCGCCTTTATCCGGGAGGAGTACCTGGCCAACCTGATCGCCTTTCTCAATATCGGCCTCACCGGGTTTGTCTGCGCCTCCCTGGCGGCCCGCTTCGTCTACCCTTCGATCAGCGCCGAGGGCGGGGCGATCGTCCTGCTGCAAAGCTCCCCTTTAAGCATGCGGGACTACCTGCTGCGCAAATTTCTTTTCTACCTGGCCCCCTTCACCCTGCTGGCCCTGCTCTTGATTCTGCTCTCCAACCATCTGCTGGGGGTGGCCGGACCGATCTGGTGGATCTCGGTGGCCCTGATTCTCCCCCTGACCTGGGCGGTGCTGGCCATGGCGGTGGGTTTCGGGGCGATCTATGCCGATTTCAAGGCGGAAAACCGCGCCGCCACCCTGGGCGGCTGGGGAGCGGTGCTTTTCCTGCTCACCGCCCTCACCTTTGAGGTGACACTGATCTTCGGGGCGTCCTGGCCGGCCTGGCGAGTGGTCCGGCGCTGGCTGCACCACGGAGTGCTGACCAGCGGCGACCTGCTGCTGCCGGTGGCGGGACTGGTGGTCGCCGCCTTACTGGCTTTTGCCGTCGCCCTCTTTTTTTTCTTGAAAGGGGTCAAAGCACTGGATACCCTCTCCTGACCATTTGTAAGTGATCAGCGACGATATTCTCAACCGAAAAAAGAGAGGAACAGATGCTGGCCAGGGTGAAAAGCGGGGCGGTGGTGGGGGTGGATGGGCTCCTGGTGGATGTGGAGGTGGATATCGCCCGGGGGTTGCCGGTTTTCACCACCGTCGGCCTGGCCGAAGGGGCGGTCCGGGAGAGCAAGGAGCGGGTCCGGGCGGCGATTCGCAACAGCGGCTACGAGTTTCCCAACCGGCGAATCACCATCAACCTGGCCCCGGCCGACCTGAAAAAGGCGGGAACCGGCTATGATCTTCCCATCGCGGTGGGGATTCTCGCCGCCGCCGAACTCATCTCCCCGACCCAAATCGCTTCCTGGTGCCTGATCGGCGAACTCTCCCTGGACGGCACCCTGCGCCCCACCCCCGGAGTCCTGCCCATGGTGCTGGCCGCCCGCCAGGCCGGGGTGGCAACGGTGATGGTGCCCCGGGCCAACGCCGCGGAAGCGATGATGGTTGCCGGGATCAAGCTGGCGGCGGTCTCCTCCCTGGGGGAGGCGGTGGATATCCTGCGGGGCCTGCGCGAGCCTGAATTGCCCACCCTGCCTGAACCGGCAGCCCCGGGGGCGGAACAACCCGATTATGAGGTGGATTTCGCCGAGGTCCGAGGCCAGGAGTATGTTAAACGGGCCCTGGAGATCGCCGCCGCCGGCCAGCACAATATTCTGCTGCAGGGCCCTCCCGGAACCGGCAAAACCATGCTGGCCCGCCGGCTGCCCACCATCCTGCCCGAACTCTCCTTCGAGGAGGCCCTGGAAACCACCCGGATCTACAGCGTGGCCGGGGAACTGCCCCCGGGCTTCGGGCTGCTGCGCCAGCGCCCCTTTCAAGCGCCCCATCATACCATTTCCGACGCGGGCCTGATCGGCGGCGGCGGTCAATGGCCCCGCCCCGGCCAGGTTTCCCTGGCCCACAAGGGGGTGCTGTTCCTGGATGAGTTGCCGGAGTTCCGCAAGAATGTACTGGAGAGCCTGCGCCAGCCCCTGGAGGATGGCCGGGTTACCATCGCCCGCTCCCGGCAGAGCCTGATTTTCCCCGCCGACTTCATGCTGGTGGCGGCCCTCAACCCCTGCCCCTGCGGCCACTACCCCGGCAACGAGCAGCATGAGTGCCACTGTACCCCCTCCCAGATCCAACGCTACCGCCATCGCCTTTCCGGGCCCCTGCTGGATCGGATCGATCTCTATCTGGAGGTGACTCCGGTCAAGTTCCAGGAGATGACCGACCACACCCCCGGCGAATCATCGGCCACCATCCGCCGGCGGGTGGCGGCGGCCCACGCCATTCAGCGCCGCCGTTTTCCCCGGCGTAAAACCACCTTCCACAACAGTCGGATGACCCCCCGCGACCTGGAGCGCCACTGCCGGGTGGATGAGGCCGCCCACCGCCTGCTGGAGGAGGCGGTACGCCGCTTCGGCCTTTCCGCCCGGGCCTA
>JBLRWU010000035.1:0-15458 GCA_047921155.1 Desulfurivibrio sp. | reverse complement strand
CGATCAGCCAAGCTTACGTACACGGGGTACGCGGCGCTTGGCTGCTTACCCGAATCTGGGGCACTGCTGAACGGTTACCGCCCGTTGAATCAACACTTTGTTGGCCGTGGTGAACGGTTACAATTTCATGATACTGGGTAGTATACCGCAGATCGAGTCCGGTTTCACAAAAGTCCCCGGATCAGGATATCGTTGCCCAGACGGCGGGTCGTCACCTCCCGCAGGCGGGGGGCCTGGTCGATCCGTGCAAGGGCCAGCGGTCCCACCGCCGGCAGCCCATCACCGCCGACCAGCAGCGGCGCGATAAAAAACGCCGCTTCATCGGCCAGCTCCTGGGCCAGGAAAGAGCCGTGGACCCGGCCGCCACCCTCTACCAGAAGGTTCCCGATCCCGGCCTGGGCAAGTTTGAGCAGGACCTGCCGCAGATCAAGGCCAATGGCGGGGGCGGCCACCTGATCCACCGGCAAAATCCGGGCTCCGGCGGCCTGCAGGGCCTCGGACCGGACCGGGTCGGCTTCCCGGCCGCAGAAAATCCAGGTTTCGGCAGGGGAAGCCCGATTAATGATCCGAGCCGTTGGCGGGGTTTGCAAACGGCTGTCCAGAACCACCCGCAAGGGATCACCTCCCCGGCCGCCCGGCAACCGGGTGGTCAGGGCGGGATCATCGGCCAGCACCGTGCCGATTCCCACCAGAATAGCATCACTTCGGGCCCGCATGCGGTGGGCCAGCCGGCGGGATTGCTCACCGGTGATCCACTTACTGTGGCCGCCGGCGGTGGCAATCCTCCCGTCGAGACTGACTGCCGCCTTCAGTAACACCCAAGGCAGGCCGGTGTTGACCCGCTTAAGAAAGGGGCGATTCAACCGTTGACTCTCTTCGGCCAGCACTCCTCCCCGCACTGCGATCCCCGCTTGAGCCAGACGGGCGGCCCCGCCCCCGGCCACCGGATTGGGGTCGGAGAGAGCAAAAACCACCCGGGAAATCCCGGCGGCAATAATGGCCTCACTGCAGGGAGGAGTCCGCCCGTGGTGGTTGCACGGTTCCAAGGTGACGTAAATGGTGGCCCGGGCGGCGGCCGCCCCGGCTGCCGCCAGGGCGTGAATCTCGGCGTGAGGGGTGCCGGCCCGGCGATGCCAGCCCTTGCCGACCACCCGACCTCGCTGCACCACCACCGCCCCGACACAGGGGTTGGGGGCGGTCTTGCCCAGGCCCTTGCGGGCCTCGACCAGGGCCATCTTCATATATGCGGCATCGTGATCGGAACCCATGGCGGTATGCGGTCTCGGCAAGGCTTATTGCTGTTCGGGGGAGGAGAGCATACTTTTCAGTTCGTGCATGAACTCGTTGAGATCCTTGAACTGGCGGTAAACCGAAGCGAAACGGACATAGGCCACCTCGTCGATGCGCCGCAGTCCCTCCATCACCCGCTCCCCCACCACCCGCACCGGAATTTCCCGTTCGCCCAGATCCTGGAGCTCGCGCTCCAGCCCGTCAATAAACTCTTCGATCTGTTCGCTGCTCACCGGACGTTTTTCACACGCTTTCTTGACCCCCTCCACCACCTTCTGGCGATCCCAGGCCTCGCGCCGGCCATCCTTTTTGACCAGCATCGGCATGGTTACTTCCAGGCGTTCGTAGGTGGTAAAACGGCGCTGGCAGGCATCACACATCCGACGGCGTCGGGTGATGGTGTACTCCTTGTTGAGGCGAGAGTCGACCACCCGGTTTTCCAGGTGACCGCAATAGGGACATTTCATGGCGTTACTCCGGGGTAGTGGAGATTTTGTAAACATTCAGCAGCACCCCATGTTGTCGGCACTTCTGCCGACGATTGACACGGGCGATCAGCCAAGCTTACGTACCCGGGGTACGCGGCGCTTGGCTGCTTACCCGAACCTGGGGCACTGCTGAACGTTTACAGCCCGTTAAAGCAACAGGCTGTTGGCGGCCCTCGCGAACGGTTACGAGATTTTTACCAACGGTATTCCCGCCTCCTCCAGCATCGCCGCAGCCATGGAATCGGCATAGCCTTCCCGGTAGTAGATCGCTTCGATGGCGGCATTGATCAGCATCTTGCTGCAGATGGAGCAGGGCATGTTGGTGCAGTAAAGGGTGCACCCCCTCAGGCTCACGCCATGCAGGGCCGCCTGGATAATGGCGTTCTGCTCGGCATGCAACCCCCGGCAAAGTTCATGCCGCTCCCCGGATGGCACCCCCAGCTGTTCCCGCAGGCAACCGACCTCCTGGCAATGACGAACGCCGCTGGGAGCCCCGTTGTAGCCGGTGGCGACAATCCGCCGATCGCGGACCAGGACTGCTCCCACCTTGCGACGCATACAGGTGGCGCGCTGGGCCACCAGCTCGGTGATCGCCATGAAATATTGGTCCCAGCTCGGCCGCAACTCCCCGGCAAGCATAACGCCCTACAGTTCCTCGGAGTAGAGGTCGGGATAGATGGGGAAACGGGCACAAAGCCGGCGTACTTCTCCCCGGATCGCCGCCAGTTCCGTGGCCTGCTCGGAGGTGCCGGACTGCGCCCCGCCGGTGGCCAGAGCCTGGTCGATCCAGGCGGCGATCTGCTCCATCTCCGGCTCTTTGAGGCCCCGAGTGGTGACCGCCGGGGTACCGATGCGGATGCCGCTGGTGACAAACCGTTTTTCGGTATCAAAGGGAATAGCGTTTTTGTTGACCGTGATCCCCGCCATCTCCAGAATCTCCTCGGCCTCCTTGCCGGTGATCTTTTTCGGAGTGAGATCCACCAACAGCAGGTGATTGTCGGTGCCTCCGGAGACCAGCCGGTACCCCCGCTTGACCAGGGCGTTACCCAGAGTCTGAGCGTTTTTTACCACCTGAACCATATCCCGACGGAACTTTTCCCCCATCGCCTCCTTGAAGGCCACCGCCTTGGCGGCGATCACATGGACCAGGGGACCACCCTGAATGCCGGGGAAGATCTTGCTGTCCAGCATCTTGCCGAACTCACGGCGAGCCAGGATCAGGCCGCCCCGAGGGCCACGCATGGTCTTGTGGGTGGTGGTGGTGACAAAATCGGCATGGGGCACCGGGGAGGGATGAACCCCGGCGGCCACCAGACCGGCGATGTGGGCCATATCGACCATGAACAGTGCCCCGATCTGATCGGCAATCCGGCGAAAAGCAGCAAAATCGATAACCCGGGGGTAGGCACTGGCCCCGGCCACGATCATCTTGGGCCGATGGGTCATGGCCAATCGCTCCACCTCGGCCATGTTGATCCTTTCGCTGCCCTGCTCGACTCCATAGGAGACGAAGCGATAAAGCTGGCCGGAAAAATTAACCGCGCTGCCATGGGTCAAATGGCCGCCATGGGCCAGATCCATCCCCAGCACGGTATCGCCGGGCTTCAGACAGGCAAAGTAGACCGCCATATTGGCCTGGCTGCCCGAATGGGGCTGAACATTGGCGTATTCGGCCCCAAACAGCTCCAGGGCCCGGGAGGCGGCCAGAGTTTCGATCCGGTCGGCATATTCGCAGCCTCCGTAATATCGTTTCCCGGGATAGCCCTCGGCGTACTTGTTGGTGAAGATCGAGCCCTGGGCCTCCAACACCGCCTCGCTGACGATATTCTCCGAGGCGATCATCTCCAACTGGTTGTACTGTCGATTCAGCTCGCCGCGAATGGCACGATCGATCTCCGGATCACTGCTGGCTAGGTAAGACACGGGCATTTTCCCTGCAATGGAAGGTTAGTTAACAGAACATCCGGATGCGACGCAGATGACGGCCGCCGACAAACTCACTGGTCAGCCAGACCCGGGTTATCTCTTCGGCCAGGCCGGGACCAGTGGTGCGGGCCCCCAGGCACAAAACATTGGCATCGTTGTGCTCACGGCTCATCCGGGCGCTGAAGGTTTCACTGCAAAGGGCGGCGCGAATGGTCGGGTTACGGTTGGCCGCCATGGACATCCCGATCCCGGTGCCGCAGATCAGAATCCCTCGCTGGCAATCGCCATCGGCCACCCGGGAGCAAACCGCGGCGGAGATCTCCGGATAATCAACGGCCTCAGCACTCATCACCCCGCAGTCATCCACCTGGTGACCGAGGTTGTGGAGCAGCTCCAGCACCGTCGCTTTAAGGGCAAAACCGCCATGATCGCATCCCAGGGCCACTTTCATAATTACTCCTCGTAGCGCTTCATAATGATAACCGCATTGGTGCCGCCAAACCCGAAGGAGTTGGAAAGCGCCGCCCGGATCGGCATGGACCGGCCCGTTCCGGGCACATAATCCAGGTCGCATTCCGCATCGGGATTGTCGAGATTGATGGTGGGAGGTGCGAACTGGTGTTTGATGCTCAAGGCGGTGATTACCGCCTCGACCCCCCCGGCGCCACCCAGCAGGTGGCCGGTCATCGACTTGGTGGAACTGATGGCCAGCTTGGCGGCGTGTTCGGCAAAAACCGTCTTCAGGGCCCGGGTCTCCACCACGTCGTTGAGCGGAGTTGAGGTGCCATGGGCGTTGACATAATCGACATCGGCGGGTTCCATCCCGGCATCGGCCAGGGCGGCCCGCATGCAACGGACCGCTCCGGCGCCATCCTCGGGCGGAGCCGCGATATGATGAGCATCTCCCGAAAGCCCGTAACCGGCCATCTCGGCATAAATTTTCGCCCCCCGCCGCCGGGCGTGATCCAACTCCTCCAGCAGCAGAATCCCGCCACCCTCGCCGATGACGAAACCGTCCCGGTCCCGATCGAAGGGGCGGGAGGCCCTGCCCGGCTCGTCGTTGCGGGTGGAGAGGGCCTTCATGGAGTTGAAACCGCCAAACGCCAGCGGACAGATCACCGATTCGCTGCCCCCGGTGAGTGCCGCGTCGCAATCTCCATAGCTGATGGAACGAAAGGCCTCTCCCACCGCGTGGGTGCCGGCGGCACAGGCGGTGGTCACCGACAGATTGGGCCCCTTGGTGCCGAAAAAGATCGAAACCTGGCCGGCCCCCATATTGGGGATTACCATGGGAATGAAGAAGGGGGTAATGCGCCGCTCCCCCCTCTCCAGAGCGATCTGATGGTATTTTTCAATGGTGGGAAGGCCGCCCAGGCCGCAGCCGATGATGCTGCCGACCCGGCCGGCGTTCTCCGGCGTGATAACGAAACTTGAATCGTCCAAGGCTTCCCGAGCGGCAGCCAGGGCGTACTGGACAAAGAGCTCCAGGTGCCGGGCCACCTTGGGCTCGAAATAATTGTCAGGCTGAAACCCCTTGACCTCGGCGGCAATCCGCACCGCCTGGGCCGAGGCGTCATAGCGGCTGATCAAGCCCACCCCTCCTCTGCCGGCGCAAAGGGCCTCCCAACTGGTGGCCACATCGGTGCCCACCGGAGTTACCAGCCCGACGCCGGTTACCACGACTCGTCTCTTCACCGTTAACTATCCCCCATTTAAGGCTTGGCCTGAAGGTAAGCCCTCTCCTCGAGAGGTCACTTGCAAGCGGCGACAGCCTTACTCGGAAATTTTCTTGATATGGTCGATGGCATCCTGCACGGTCATGATTTTTTCCGCCACCTCATCGGCGATCTCGATATCAAACGCCTCCTCCATGGCCATGATCAGTTCCACCAGATCCAGGGAATCGGCGCCCAGATCATCGATAAAGGAAGCACCGGCCACCACCTTGGCTTTGTCCACGCTCAACTGTTCCGCGATAATATCAACAAGTTTCTGCTCAACCGCCATGATCTTTCTCCTTGCAATGTGTTTTTTTAAAAAAATGACTGGTTACAACCAGGGGATACTCCATCAAACCAAGTTAAGGGGCTCGGAAGAACCGATCACCCCATATACATGCCACCATTCACATGAATAAACTGCCCGGTGAGATAACGGCCATCCTCGGACACCAGATAGGCCACGGCACCGGCAACATCCTCGGCCTCGCCCAGCAGCCCCAGGGGGATCTCAGCCCGGATCTTCTCATTGATCTCCTCGGGCAGATCCCGGGTCATATCGGTGACGATGTAACCCGGAGCCACTCCGTTGACCGTGATATTACGGGAGGCCAATTCACGGGCGGCGGAACGGGTCAAGCCCACCAGGCCGGCCTTGGCGGCGGCGTAGTTGAGCTGACCGGCGTTGCCGGCAAAACCGATCACCGAAGAGATATTAACAACCCGCCCCCAGCGCTGTTTCATCATCGTCCGGCTCACCGCCTTCAGACAGGTAAAGGCGCCTTTGAGGTTGGTATCCAGCACCTCATCCCACTGGGCCTCCTTCATCTTGACCATCAGTCCGTCACGGGTAATCCCGGCGTTATTGATCAGGATATCAATCCGGCCGTGATCCGCCAGGATTTTTTGAAACGCAGCCTCGGTGGCCGCCGTATCCGCCACATTAAACGCGCAGATCTCGGCCTGACCGCCGGCCGCCCGGATCGCAGCGGCGGTTTCTTCGGCCGCATCGGGTCGGCTGACATAATTAACCACCACCAGGGCTCCCATTCCGCCCAGGCGCAGAGAGACCGCCCGGCCGATTCCCCGGCTGCCCCCGGTAACCACTGCCACCTTACCCTGCAAACTCATCCCTTGTTCCTCTGCTCAATTTTCTCGATCAGTTTCGGCACCACCTCAAAAAGATCGCCTACAATCCCGTAGGTGGCCACGTTAAAGATCGGGGCCTCGGGGTCGCGATTGATGGCGATGATGGTTTCCGCCGACTGCATCCCCACCAGATGCTGGATCGCCCCGGAGATCCCGCAGGCGATATAGAGCTTGGGGGCCACGGTCTTACCGGTCTGGCCCACCTGATGGGGGTAGGGGATCCAGCCGGAATCCACCGCGGCCCTTGAAGCCGCCACCGCCCCACCCAGGCTGTCGGCCAGCCTGTGGAGCAGGGCGAAGCCCTCGGCGGTTTCCAGTCCCCGGCCACCGGCCACCACGATATCGGCCTCGGCCAGATTGATTTTGTCCAGGGCGGCCACCACACTGTCCAGCACCCTGACTCTGGATTGAAGCCGAGCCGGGTCCGGCTGCACCGCGATAATCTCGCCCTGCCGTTGTTCGTCGCGGGCCAGGGGTTTCATCACCATGGGCCGCACCGTGGCCATCTGGGGCCGGGTGTGGGGACAGACGATGGTGGCCATGATATTGCCGCCGAAGGCCGGACGGGTTTGCAACAGGGCGCCGTCCTCCTCGCGGATATCAAGCTCGGTACAGTCGGCGGTCAAGCCGGCGGCCATCATCGTTGCCACCCGAGGAATAAAGGAGCGGCCGACGGCAGTGGCGCCCGCCAGGACGATCTCGGGCTTATGCTCCCGAACCAGATCGGTCAGGATATTGCCGTAAACATCGTCGGTAAAGCGGGCCAAGGCCGGATCATCGACCAGGTAAACCCGGTCGGCGCCGTGGGCGATCAGTTCGGCGGCCGGTCCGGCCAACCCTCCTCCGCCCGCCACCTCGGCGCCGGAGCCCAGCAGCACGGCGGATAATGGAACCCCGCGCTTATCGGCCAGGCGTCTTCCCGCCCCCAGCAGCTCCAGGGCCACCGGCGCGATCCGACCATGACGGAACTCGGCATAAACCCAAACCCCGGTCCAGGAACCGAGATCGGCGGTTTGCACCCCCTCTTCCCGTTCCAGTTGCAAAGCCCCGACCTCGCAAGCCTCGACACAGGCCCCGCAGAGGGTGCAGTTATCGCCCACCACCGCGTGATCCCCTTCCACCCGGATCGCGCCAAAAGTGCAGGCATCCTCACACAAACCGCAGGCGATGCAGGCCTCGGTATCAATTTTCAGCATATCAGGATCCGCCTTTTACCAATTACAATATTTTAGCAAGTTCAGCCGCCAGCCGCGCCACCTGCTCATCCACCGGGCCGCTGAATACGGTGCGCTCACCGCGGGGCGGGGGAGAGAAAACCCGCACCACCTGGGTTGGCGACCCCTTGAGCCCGATCTGGTTGGGATCGGCATCGATCCCGGCGGCGGAGAGGGTGGTAATCTCAAGCTTTTTGGCTTTCATCTTGCCTTTAAGCGACGGCAACCGGGGCTCGTTGATCTCTTTGACCACGGTAAAGAGGGCCGGCAGCTTGACCTCCAGCAGGTCGTAGCCGTCATCCATCAGCCGCTCCAGGCGGACCATCCCGTCGCTGCTTTCAAGCACCCTCCTGACGCAGGTAACATAGGGAATATTCAGTCTTTCAGCCAGGCCGGGACCAACCTGGGCGGTATCGCCGTCGATCGCCTGCTTGCCGCAGAGGACCAGATCGGCCCCGCCCACCTTTTTGATCGCCTGGGCCAGGGTATGGGTAGTGGCCCAGGTATCGGCCCCGGCAAAGGCCCGGTCGGAAACCAGCACCGCCGCATCGGCGCCGCAGGCCACCGCTTCCCGCAGGATCTCCGCCGCCTGGGGCGGTCCCATGCTGATCACGGTGACACTGCCGCCCCGCTCCCCGGCCAGCCGCACCCCCTCTTCCAGGGCGTGACGGTCATAGGGGTTCATAATCGACTGCACCCCTTCACGCGCCAAAGTATTGGTGACCGGATCGAGCCGCACATCCTTGGCGTCGGGCACCTGTTTGATACAGACCACTATCTTCATTTTTTGGTATATTCCTTGTTGAGTTCCTGGCCGATCACGTTGCGCTGAATCTGGTTGGTTCCCTCATAGATCTGCAGAATCTTGGCATCACGCATCATCTTTTCCACCGGATACTCACGCATGAAGCCGTAACCGCCCAGCACCTGGACGGCGTCAACCGTCACCTTCATCGCCATATCGGTGGCAAAGACCTTACACATCGAGGCGGCTTTGGAGGCTGCTCCGGGGTGGGCATCGACATGGCGGGCGGCGGCGTAAACCAGCGCCCGAGCAGCTTCCACCTGAATGGCCATGTCGGCCAGGATATGGGCCACCGCCTGGAAGGCGATGATCGGCTTACCGAACTGGACCCGCTGTTTGGCGTAGCTGGCCGCTTCATCGAGGGCCGCCTGCCCCAGGCCCACTCCCAGCACCGCGATTCCGGGCCGGGAAACATCCAGGGTTTTCATCACCGTGATAAAGCCTATCCCCTCCCGACCAATAACCCGGTCGGCGGGAATCCGGCAATCCTTCAAGATAACCTCGCGGGTGGAGGAGCAGCGGATCCCCATCTTCTTCTCCTTGGGGCCCACCGAAAAACCGGGGTCGGTATCCTCAACCACAAACATGGTGGCCCCACGGGCCCCACGCTGGCGGTCGGTGATGGCGATCACCGTATAGATTCCGGCCTCTCCGGCATTGGTGATCCACTGCTTGGTGCCGTTGAGGATCCAGTGGTCACCATCCTTAACGGCGGTGGTCTGAATCCCGGAGGCATCGCTGCCGGCCCCCGATTCGGTGAGGGCGAAGGCGGCAAGTCGCCGGCCGGCGGCGATATCCGGCAGATATTTCCGTTTCAGCTCGTCGCTGCCGGAGATAATAATGGGATAGGCGCCCAGGGCACTGGCGGCAAAGGCGGTGGCCACCCCGGTGCAACCGCGGGCCACCTGTTCCAGGGCCAGGGCCATCTCAAAGCTGCCGCCGCCAAAACCGCCATACTCTTCGGGAATGTAAAGGCCGTACAGATCGGACTGGGCCAGGGTATCAAGAATCTCCCGGGGATACTCCTCGGTTTCATCAAAGTGTGCCCGGCGGGGGATGATCATTTCATCGCTGATCCGACGAGCTACATCAACTATCATTTCCTGTTCTTCGCTGAGAAAATAATCCACTCTCCCCCCTATTGCCTGACAGTATGATTTACCATTTCAACAAGGATGCTCCCCAGGTGAAACCGCCACCGAAGGAGCAGAACATGACCAGGTCATCCGGCACCAGCAACCCTGCCCGATTGGCCTCATCCAAGGCGATCGGGATGGTGGCCGCCGATGTATTACCATATTTGTCCACATTAACATAGACTTTTTCGGGCGGCAGACCGAGGTGTTCGGCCAGGCTTTTGATAATCCGAATATTGGCCTGATGGGGTATTACCAGACGCAGGCTTTCGGCCCCAAACCCGGTGGCAGCCAGCACCTTGCCGACCGCGTCCTCCATCGCCCGCACCGCATGCCGAAAAACTTCCCGGCCCTGCATCTTGATACAGGGCGAGTCGGCGTCGTTTGCCCGCAACTCCCGATTGTGGCCCGGGGCCGCCTCCAGATGCAGCAGCTCCCAAAGGGTGCCGTCGGCATAAAGCTTGCCGGCCAGATAGCCGCGCTCACCCTCACCGCCGGTGACCAGACAGGCCCCCGCTCCGTCGCCGAACAGCACACAGGTATTGCGGTCGTGCCAATCCACCCGGCTGGAGAGGGTTTCCGCCCCAATCACCAGGATTTTCAAGGCGGGATCGCTGCGGATATATTTGTCGGCCAGATCGAGGGCGTAGAGAAAACCGGAACAGGCGGCATTGAGATCGAAGGCAAAGGCCCGGGAAGCCCCCAGCTCCTTCTGGACCAGGCAGGCGCAGGAGGGCATGGTCATATCCGGGGTGATGGTCCCGACCACGATCATATCCAGCTCACCGGGGGCGACACCGGCCATCTCCAAAGCCTTGCGCCCGGCCGCGGCGGCCAGGTGCGAGGTTCCCTCGCCGGGGCCGGAGATGCGACGGCTTTTGATCCCGGTACGGGTGGTTATCCACTCATCGGTGGTCTCCACCATCCGCTCAAGATCCAGATTGGTGAGCAGCCGCTCCGGCAGGGCCGAGCCGGTGCCGGCAATGATCATTCGCCTCATTCGACCGCCCCGACTTCGCCAACCTCCTCGGCGGCTTCGGCATTTTTAGCCAGAAATCCGTCGGCGGCCAGCAGGTCGATGATATGGTCATTGACCCGATTGCGCACCATCTCCGCCGCCACCCGGATGGCATTTTTTATCGCCACGTCGTTGGAGCGGCCATGACAGACCACCCCGGTGCCCTGCATCCCGAGCAGGGGGGCGCCGCCATATTCGGTATAATCGACCCGGCGCCCGAAGGCGGCGAAGGCCTTCCGAGCCAGCAGATAGCCCAGCTTGGCGGAAAACCGTTTTTTGATCTCATCGCCCAGCATGGTGATCACCGCTTCGGCCAGCCCCTCGCTGAGTTTAAGGCAGACGTTGCCGACAAAGCCGTCACAGACAATGACATCAACATCGCCCTTGAACGTCTCGCGGCCTTCGACATTGCCGATATAGTTGAGGGAACTCTGCTGGAAAAGCTGGTGGGTTTTTTTGACCAGGATATTGCCCTTGCCACCCTCCTCACCGATACTGAGCAGACCGATGCGGGGACGTTCGATGTTGAACAGTACCCGGGAGAAGGCGGCCGCCATCACGCCGAACTCGAAGAGGTGACGCGGACGGCAATCGACATTGGCCCCGACATCCATCATCACCACCGGACCCTTGAGGGTGGGAAAGGTGCTGGCGATGCCGGGTCGGGAGATGCTCTCCAGCCGACCGAGATACTTCAGGGCCGAGGCCATGGTGGCCCCGGAGTTGCCGGCGGAGACCACCGCCGCCACCTTGCCCTCCTTGTGGAGAGCAAAGGCGCGCATGATCGAGGAGTCCTTCTTGCGACGAATGGCATCAAAGGGCGATTCAGCCATGCCGATCACCTGGCTGGTGTGAACCACCTCAAGCAGGGCGGCTTCGGCGGGCGAACAGCCCGAAGCCTCGATGGCGGCCCGAATTTGGGCTTCGTCACCAAGGAGGGTAACCGCCACCTCCTCCTGGCGCACCGCCAGGACCGCCCCGGCCACCATCTCTCCGGGACCCAGGTCGCCCCCCATGGCGTCCAGGGCAATGCGCAGCTTGCCGGCCATCTCTTAACCGATCAATCTTCGTCCAGCTTGATCACCGAGCGGCCCTTGTAGGAACCGCAACCAGGGCACAAACGGTGGGGCATTTTCGGTTCACCGCATTGAGCGCAGGTGGAAACCGTGGGAGCCCCGAGGGCATCATGGGCCCGGCGGGTCCGGGTCCGGGAGTGGGAATGTCTTCTTTTCGGCAGAGCCATCTTCTTTAAACCTCCAAAATAAACAGCTTCCCTGCAGGAAGCCTGGTAACCGCCGCCGGAGCGGCGACCGAATAACGTCACTTCAATTTTAAATGCCGCAGGGCGGCAAAGGGCGATTCTTTCTCCCGCCGATCGCAACCGCAGGGGGTTTGCCGGTTGAGGTCGCCGCCGCAGAGGGGGCAGAGCCCTCGACACTCCTCCCGACAGAGCCGCTTGAGCGGCAAAGCGAGGTAAAGCTGCTGCGCCAGGAGCTCGTCCACATCCACCAGTGGCTGGTCAAGCTCAATGGTGTCCATCTCGTCGGAACGGCAGAGATGCTCCGCCCCCGCTGCCGGCAGGTTCAGGGGGTCCACCACCTCCAGCTTCACCCGGAAGGAGCTCTCCAGATGAAACGGGTAATGTTCCAGACAACGGTCACACGGCAACAGCACCGTCGCCGCCAGCTCTCCGGCCATGATCACCCGGTCACCTTCCCGTTCCAGGCTAACCCTGGCCTGTAACGGGCCACGGCGCTGAAGATCATGGTCCGGGAACCAGGATTGCTCCTTAACTTCAAATGTTAACCCCTGGCGGGGAATTTCATCAAACCTGATCTGCATGGCGGAGGTCGACGGCATGACGGCGTGATTACCGAAACGGGCAACTATAGAATATTCAGCCGATCTGTCAAGAAGTTTCCTTATAGCGCCAACGGCGGTAGCTGGTCCGCGCCCTGGCGATCAGGAGATGTTCGGCCTCAAGCCAGGAGAGCAGGGCCAGGGTCAGGACAAAATTGATGCTGTAAAGGCGAAAATCCAGAGCCATGGCCGGTGCCGCCGCCCCCTGGCCGGCGATCACCCCCAGGGGATAGGAGACCAGCCCGGAAAAGAGCAGGACGTAACCGATGATGTGGCTGAAGAGGAGCAGAAAGGCGGCGGCGGAGCCGGGGACGACCCGGCGCAGATAGTGGGCAAACGGAGCCAACCGACGATTATAGACCAACAGCGCCAGCCCGAAAAAGCCCCCCAGAGGCAGGGCCGCCAGGGAGACCAGCAGGGCCGGTCCCGGCGGGAGGGGGCGGGAGAGGACGAAATAGAGGGCGAGCAAAAAGGTGAGCAGGGCGTAAACCAAGGCCACGACGGCCAGGTTGAGACTAAGGTTGCCCGGGCCATTGAGACGACTGCCGATCTTTTTCAGAGAATCCACGAGAGCCGAGCGCCGGCGCTATGCAAACGGTGACGCATAACCTTGACAATCCGAGCCATCAACTTGAGCGCCAGGCTCTTCTCCTCTTCCCAAAGGCGCAAAAACTCCCGGCGGGGTAAGAGCAGCAACCGGGTATCCGTCGCCGCGACCACGGTCAGGCCACGCTCCTCCCCACTCACCATGCCGCCCTCTCCCACCATCGCCCCGGGCTCCAGCTCCGCCAGTAAAGTAAAACGGCCGGGAAACTGCGAGGCTTTCTTCACCGCCACCTTGCCCGTTAAAACAAAACCCATATAATCAGCGGGGGTGCCGGCATCCATCATGATCTCGCCAGCGGCAAACTGCTGCTCCGTGCAGCGGGCGATCAAACTCCGAGCCTCCTCCGGGGTCAAAAAAGCAAGGGCCCCCAGGGCGTCGACGAACGGCGCCTCGGCGGCCACGGACTCTCCACCGGCGCCAGGACCCACCATCATAAGCCCTCCAGCCCCTCGCCGGTGGCGATCTGCTTTTTCATCCTGCTGATCAACTCATCATAGGGGTAAGGATCGAATTGGGTGCGGAAATTACGAACCAGGCTGACCCCTTCGATATCAACATCGTAAACCACCCAGCGATCATCCCGCTCCAGCAGCTTGTAACTGACCGCTACCCGCTGCTGGGAACTGGTCATAAAATCGGTCTGTACCATGGCGAAGCGATTTCCCCGTCGATCTTCTCGAATCTCCTGCTCTTTTACCTCCACCTTCTCCCCGGAGTAACTGTCCACCTGGTCGATGTAGTTCTTCTCCAGGAACTGCTTGAAGATTTCGATAAAGTTCAGCCGCTGCTCGGCGCTTAACTCACGCCAGCGCGGCCCCATGGTCCGCATGGAGATCTCGTTGAAATCAAAAAACTTCTCCACCTCCTTTACCACCAGCCGGTGCCGTTTTTCCCGGGCCTCGGGGGCCGCCAGGGCGGGATCGGTCAGAATGGCGACAATCCCATCCACCGCCTGCTCCACCGTGGCCCGGGGATCAAGCCCCGTGGTGGCCCGAGCCTCCTGCCCGAAGCTCAAGGCCGCCACCAGCAGACAAAGGGTTAATACGGCGGCCCGGAGCAGGCGGCCGGCCAGCGGCAAGATACCGGTCTGAGAGTCTTCCATCTTGAACATGATCGTAATCTCCCCCAGAAGGGTCTAACGGTTAAAGGGCAAGATTGCCGGCAAGCCAATGGTCTCGGTCCACTGCCGGCGCCGCTCACGGACCTGGTTGCTGCGGTACTGCCAGTAGCCGTCCCGCACCGCCAGGTAGGGGTCGAGGGAGGATTCGACCAGCCGCTCATATTCCCCCAGCCGAAACGAGACGGTGTTGACCGCGCTCAGGGAGTAGGCCCCGACCCCAAGCTCGGTATCGGAAGCAATCAGGTAAGGCAGGGGATGGAGATAGGAGTCCCCCACCATCCCCGCCGTGTCGCGCAGGCTTGAGGGCCCGAACATTGGCCAGTACAGGTAAAAACCGCCCCCCAGACCATAAACTCCCAGGGTTTGACCAAGATCGGCTTCGCTGGGCTTGATCCCGAAGTTGCGGGAGGCGGAATCCACCAAACCGCCGATCCCCACGGTGGTGTTGATCGCAAAACGTACCAGCTCGGTGCCACCGCCTTTGAACCGGCCCTGCAAAAAATTGTTGACCACCCGGACCGGGGCCCGCAAGTTTCGAAAAAAAGACCCGATGCAGGTCCTGATCTCCTGGGGAACCGTATTGGCGTAGCTGGTGGCCACCGGCTTCAGAACCCGGAAATAGAGCCGATCATTGACCACAAAGAAGATCCGGTTCAGCGGCTCCAGAGGATCAGCCAGGGTTTTACTCCCCCTGGAGCCATCCGCCCAGGGGTCGTCAGCCCAAGGGTCATCATCGGCCCAAGGGTCCTCGGCCCAGGGATCGTCAGCCCGGGAATCTTCGTCCAGCGGGGCCGGACCGGCGGCAAACCCGGCCGCCGCCGAACCCAGCGAGGCGCCGACCAGCCAGCAACCCAGCAGAAGATACGACCACCGTTTCACACGCCACCGAAAATATATTTACTGACCAGCTCCTCCAGATCCAGGGCCGATTCGGTTTCCATCAGCCAGTCGCCATCAGCCAGCACCAGGTCGGAACCGCCGGGAGTGATACTGATATATTTCTCACCGATAATGCCCTGGGTCTTGACCGAGGCGATGGCGTCATCGGTCAGCTCCACAGCCCGATCAATGGACATGGTCACCAGGGCCCGCTGCCGCTGGCCCAGCTCAATCCGGGCCACCCGGCC
>JBLRWU010000034.1:0-15655 GCA_047921155.1 Desulfurivibrio sp. | reverse complement strand
TTCTCCTGGCCCGGATTGACGATTGTGGTTAAGCTGCGCGAAGAGAGCAAAATAGTTATTATCGTCCGGAATTGCAAGCAGAAGCAGGGAAAAACGGTTTTACAGGGTCAGCTGCCATGGTTAGCAAATTTACGGTCGGGTTGGGGCTTTGCCTCCTCGTTTTTAGCTGGTCGGCGGCCGCCGCCGCGGTGCTGCCGGCCTCGATCTTTGAAGATGGCGGTTACCTGGTGGTTAAAGAGGGGCGAATCGTGGCGGCCCGCAATCCGGAGCGATTGCTGATCCCGGCCAGCACCTGGAAGATCGCCACCGCTCTGCTGGCCCTGGAACGCCTGGGGCCCGATTTTCGCTTTGCAACCCACTTCCACCTGGCCCGGGGTGATCTCTTTATCCGGGGCTTCGGCGATCCCCTGCTGATCTCGGAAGAGGTGGAGCTGATTGCCGCCCGTCTGGCCGCTCTGGGGGTTAAAGAGATCAACGATATCGTCCTGGATGATTCTTTTTTTCAACTGGAGCGGGAAAGACCGGCCGGAGCCGGGGTTTCCCTGCGCTCCTACGACGCGGCCAACGGCGCCCTGGTGGTCAACTTCAACACCATCAATATCCAGGTGGACCACCAGGGAATGGTCACCTCCGCCGAGGCGCAGACCCCGACTCTGCCGGTGATGAAAACCCGGGCTTCGGGCCTGCTCCCCGGCACCCACCGGATCAACCTCTCCCAGCAACAGCAGGAGAGCCGGCGCTACAGCGGGGAACTGTTCCGGGAGTTGCTGCTCGGACACGGCGTGCGGGTCAACGGCGCCGTCCGGGCCGGCCTGGTTCCCGCCGGGGTGGAACCGATTTACCGCCACCACTCCACCCGGCCGCTCACCGAGACGGTGGCGGCGATGCTGCTCTACTCCAACAACTTCATCGCCAATCAGCTGCTTCTGGCCAGTGGCGCGGCGACCTTCGGCCCCCCGGCCACCTGGGAGAAGGGGCGGGAGAGTCTGCGGATTCACCTGCAGGAGATGGGGCTCAAGGCGGGGAGTTTCATGGTGGATGAGGGGTCCGGCTTGAGCCGGGAGAACCGGATTACTCCCGCCGCCCTGCTCCTGTTACTGGAGCGTTTCAGACCGTATGCCCAACTGTTGCCCGCCGAGCAGGGGCGGCTGCTCAAATCGGGAACCCTGACCGGGGTCTATGCCTACGCCGGCTACTTCCACAACGGCCAAACCCTGGACCCCTTTGTCCTGATCCTCAACCAGAGCGCCAACCGACGGGAGCGCGCCCTGGATTTGCTGGAGAAGCACTACCGGCAAGCCCTGGCCCGCTGAACCCCCCTCAACCGCAGTGGTGCAGAAGGGTGATGGTTTCCAGGTGGTGGGTCTGGGGGAACATATCGACCAGTTGCATACTCGCCACCCGGTAACCCCGTTCGCGGAGAACGACCAGATCACGGACCATGGTGGCCGGATCGCAGGAGATCATGGCGATCCGGGGGGGAAAGGGGGCGGCCAGGGCACGAACCAGCTCCAGGCAACCGCCCCGAGGGGGATCAAGCAGCAGAATATCGGGGCGGATCCCGGCGGCATACAAGCCGGCCAGCCCCTCCTCCGCCCCGGCCCGGTTGAAAGCGCAGTTTTCAATCCCGTTGGCCAGGGCGTTGCGTTTGGCCCCGCGGATGGCGGCGGCTTGAATATCCACGCCGTACACCCGGCCCGCCCGCAGGGCCAGGGGCAGGGAAAAATTACCCATCCCGCAGTGGAGATCGGCCAGCACCTCCTCGCCTCCCAACTGTAACCGGGCCAGCAACCGGGCCAGCAACTCCTGATTCTGACCCTCGTTGACCTGGCTGAAGGCGGTGGGCTCCACGGTCAGTTCCAGGGAACGACCACTCAATTCGGCGGGAAAAACAAAATGGAGCCGCAGCTGCTCGGTTCCATCACGCCCCCGGGCCCCCGATTGCCGGTCGATGAAGGGGCCGGCCTGATGGCCGGTGGGCAGAAAGCCGAGCCCTTTCAATCCCGTCAACTCCCGGCAAAGCTGCCAGGCGACCTGCCGTTCCGCCGGGCGGGGCCGGCGGCGATGGTGCAGCAGCAGGACCACCTGCTCGCTGGCCGGATCAAGGCTGAACTCCAGGGCCTCGCACTGCTCCGCCAATCGGTGCCAGAGCGGGCTGGCCGGCAGTTGCCGCCACAGCCGATTAATGGCGGGCCGGGCCAACAGGCAGTGCTCCACCTCCGTCAGCCGATGGCTGCCGGCCTGAAAAAAGCCGAGGCGGCCCTCGGCCACCTGCAACCGGATCCGCTGGCGGTAATTAAACTCCTCCGCCGAGGCCAGGGGGGGCAGCAAAACCGGCTCCACCTCGGCGGCCAGACCGTGGCGCTGCAGCAGCTCCCGCAGGATCTGCTGCTTTAACTCCAACTGACAGGGATAGTCGGCATGTTGCAGGTCGCAACCGCCGCAGCGGTCATACCATAGGCAGGGAGGCAACCGGCGCTGGGGGCTGGGCTCCAGCAGCTCCACCAGCGCGGCTTCCTGGTAGCTTCGGTGGCTGCGGCGCACCTTGGCCCGCACCAGTTCACCGGGCAGCACCCCCGGCACCAGCACCGTGCAGCCATCTTCCCGGCGCCCCAGGCCCAGCCCGCCGGCCACCACCTTTTCAATGCGGAGTTTCAATAATGCTGATCGGCGTAGTTCAGCCAGCCGCCGGCCTCCACCAGCCGCCGGTCGAACTCGTTGATGGTGAAGGAAAATTCGGCTTCCCGCTCGCCCTTGGCCCGCAGCTTGCCGGCGGCCAGATCAACCTCGATCTTAACCTCACCACCCAGGTTGAACAGGGTATCGAGATCGGCTTGGGGCAATTCGATGGCCAGCAGGCCGCAATTGAACATATTCTGGCGGAAGATCCGGGCAAAGCTGGCGGCGATCACCGTATTGATCTCGTTGACCTCAAAAACCCAGACCGCGTGCTCCCGGGAGGAGCCGCAACCGAAATTGGCCCGGCTGACGATGACGTTCTTGCCGGCCAGATCACGCCTGGGGTCAAAACCGCCCAGCTTGAGATCCTCCAGGGCATAGGGCTGGAGAGCCATCTTGGTGATCTCGGTCAGGTACTTGGCCGGAATGATCTCGTCGGTGTTGATATCGTTGCGATCCAGGAACAGGGCCTGGCCTCCGAATGCTCTCATTTTACTGGACTCCCATTGCCAACATTTTACGGGGATCGGTGATATGGCCGGCCACGGCGGCGGCGGCGGCGGAGAGCGGGCTCATCAGGTGAACGATCCCCCCCTTGCCCATCCGGCCGTTAAAGTTGCGATTGGTGGTGGAAGCGCAGATCTCGCCATCGGCCAGCACCCCGTTACTCATCCCCAGACAGGCGCCGCAGGTGGGATTGGTGATGCAGAACCCGGCCTCCATGAAAACCTTGATCAGCCCTTCATCCAGGGCCTGGGCGTAAACCTTGGGGGTGGCCGGCACCAGGATGGCCCGCACCTGCTCGGCGATTTTCCGATCCTTGAGCACCCGGGCTGCCTCGCGCAGATCCTCGATCCGGCCGTTGGTGCAGGAGCCGATATAGACCTGGTCCACCGGAGTGCCCTCCATCTCGGTGATATCCTTAACCTCATCGGGCTTGAAGCCGTAGGTGGCCTGGGGAACCAGCTCCGAGACATCAAAGGTCAGTTCCCGCTCGTAAACGGCATCGGGATCGGAGTGCCAGCGGGCGAAGTCGGCCACCGCCGCCTCGATGGAGGCGTACTGCTCCTGGATAAAGGGCCAGAGATATTCGGCGGTGGTCCGATCGGGCAGGCAGATGCCGCAGGTGGCCCCGGCCTCGATGGCCATATTGCACAGGGTCATCCTGGCCTCCATGCTCATCCCCTCCACCACCGGCCCGCCAAACTCCAGCACCCGGTCGGTGGCGCCGTTGACCGTCATCTCCTTGATGATCTTCAGAATCACATCCTTGGCATAGACCCCGGCCGGCAACGCCCCTTTGATGGTTACCCGGATGGTTTTGGGCAGACGAAAGGAGCAAACCCCCTTCAGAATCCCCACCTCCAGATCGGTGGTACCCACCCCGGCGGCAAAGGCCCCGAAGGCCCCGTGGGTGCAGGTGTGGGAATCGCCCATGATCACCGTGTAGCCCGGCCGGATAAAACCCTTCTCCGGAAAGAGGGCATGGCAGACCCCATTCTGGCCGATATCGAAAAAATCGCGGATCTTGTGGCGACGGGCCCACTCCCGCAAAATTTTGCCCTGGGTGGCGGTCTTGGAATCCTTGGCCGGGGTGACGTGGTCGATCACCGCCTTGATTTTATCCGGGTCGAACACCCGGTCCAGACCGCGAGCCTCCAGATCGGTGATGGCAATCGGGGTGGTGATCTCGTGGCACATCACCACATCCAGATCGAGAATCATATTCTCCGGGGTGGGGGTGTCGCGGCGGTGGGCGGCAAAAATCTTTTCAACGATGGTCTGGGGCATCTGTTTCTCCCAAAAATATTACAATTTTGGCAAGTTACGGGTCGCCTGGGCGATCGCCTCGTCGGGCAGGGCGTAATTCTCCAGTTCTCCGGCAAAGTATTTCTCATAGCTGGCCAGGTCAAGCAGGCCGTGACCGGAAAGATTGAACAGGATGGTCTGGGGCTTGTCCGGCTCACGGGTGGCCTCGATGATCGCCGCCCGGACGGCATGACACGATTCCGGGGCCGGAATGATCCCCTCGGTGCGGGCAAAGAGGGTGCCGGCTTCGAAACACTCCAACTGGTGCAGAGCGATGGCCTCCATCAGATTTTCCCGCATCAGGGCGCTGATCACCGGAGCCATGCCGTGATAGCGCAGGCCGCCGGCGTGGATCCCCGGCGGGATAAAATCGTGGCCCAGGGTGTACATGTAAAGCAGGGGAGTGCGCTGGGAAACATCGCCGAAATCATAGGCGAAGCTGCCCTTGGTCAGGGTCGGACAGGAGGTGGGTTCCACCCCCAGCAGGCGGATCTTGCGCCCCGCCAGCTTATCCGGCAGAAAGGGGGAGGCCAGGCCGGCGAAATTGGAGCCGCCGCCGCAACAACCGATCACCACGTCGGGATAGTCACCCACCAGGGCCAACTGCTCCTTGGCCTCCAGCCCGATCACCGTCTGGTGCAGGCAGACATGGTTAAGCACCGAACCCAGGGCGTATTTGGTGTCTTCACGGGAAACCGCATCCTCCAGCGCCTCGCTGATGGCAATCCCCAAGGAGCCGGGAGTATCGGGACTTTTGGCCAGAATTTCCCGGCCGGTGGGGGTATCGGGACTGGGGCTGGCCACGATCTCGGCCCCGTAGGTGTTCATCATCACCTTGCGGTAGGGCTTCTGATCGTAGGAAACCCTTACCATATAGACCTTGCAGTCCAACCCGAACTTCTGGGCGGCGAAGGAGAGGGCGCAACCCCACTGCCCGGCCCCGGTTTCGGTGGCCAGTCTCCTGACCCCTTCCCGCTGGTTGTAGTAGGCCTGAGCCACGGCACTGTTGGTCTTGTGGCTGCCCGAGGGTGAAACCCCTTCATATTTATAGTAGATCTTGGCCTTGGTTTTGAGTGCATCCTCCAGGAAGGTGGCCCGGATCAAGGGAGAGGGCCGCCAGATCTGCCAGATATCGAGAATCTGCTCCGGAATATCGATCCAGCGCTCGCCGCTCATCTCCTGCTCCAGGAGGCCCATGGGGAAGATCGCCCCCATCTTGTCGGGTCCGATGGGCTGGCCGGTGGCCGGGTCCAGGGGCGGAGCCACCCCGTTGGGGATATCGGCGGTTACGTTATACCAGCGGGTGATCCGGCGGTCGGCCGGCAGATTGATCTGTTTCTGGCGCATGGCTGGAACCTCCTAAAAGTCCTCGAAACCATCTTCATCGAAGGGGATCACCATCTCAGCCCTCTTCCCCTGTTTACCGGCGGCACTCCCGGTGACCACCGCAGGGCCCGCCACCCTGGCCTCAACCCCGGACGATTTGAGGGAGGCGGACTTTTCTTTACCATCATCGGCGCCCGACGGCAACGCCTTCCTGGTGGTGGAGGGGCCTTTGCCCCGGAGGGCGGAGCTGCGCCCGGCTCCGCTTCCCCCCAGAGCATAGCGGGGCAGAGAAGCCCCGACAATCTCCGCCAGCTCCCGGATCAGGGTATTGATCTCGGCGGCCTGCCCGGAAAGCTCCTCGCTGGCCGAGGCCGCTTCCTCGGAGATCGCCGCATTCCCCTGGGTCACCCGATCCACCTGGGAAACGGCCAGGTTGATCTGGTTAACCCCCTGGGCCTGCTCATCGCTGGCCACCGCAATCTCCTTGGCCAGATGGCTCACCTTTTTGACCCCTGCCACGATCTTGATCAAAATCTCCTTGACCTCGGCCGCCGCCGTCACTCCGTTGTCGGCGTTTTTCTGCGACTGCTCGATCAACTGGGCCGTGTTGCGGGCCGCCTCGCTGCTGCGCAGGGCCAGGGAGCGAACCTCCTCGGCCACCACCGCAAAACCGGCTCCCGCCTCGCCGGCCCGGGCCGCTTCCACCGCCGCGTTCAGGGCCAGCAGATTGGTCTGGAAGGCGATCTGGTCGATGGTCTTCATAATCACCGCCGTTTCATCAGCCGATCGCTTGATGCTGCTGATCGCCTCGCCCATCTTCTCCATGCTCAACTGGGCGGTTTCCGCAGAATTCCGGGCATCTTCGGCCATCTGACTGGTCTGCTTCACATTGTCGGCATTGAGCCGGGTGGTGGCGGACATCTCCTCCAGGGAGGCCGAGGTTTCCTCGAGGCTGGCCGCCTGGTTGCCGGCCCCATCGGCCAGCTCATGGCTGGCGGAAGCAACCTGGGTGGCGGCATCCATCAGATTCCCGGAATTACCGGCCAGATCCTCGATGATCTTGGAGATCGGCTTGATCACCGAATTGGAAACCACCCGCAGAACCAGGGTGGCGAAGAGAACGGCCATCATGGCCAGTCCGGCCAGCACAATCCAGCTGGCCTTAGCCACAGCCTGCTGCAGTTGCCGATCGGCGGCCTCCAGCGACTGGATCACCTGGAAGGCGCCGTGCAACTCCCCGACCTTCCAGTTTTCCATCCTGCCGCCGGTGGGGTCGATTCCCCGATCATTACCCCAGAGGGTCTGGGAGGTGGCGGGATCACCATGGCAGAGCAGACAGGTCTCGCTGAGCCGCACCGCCCGGAAGTAGCGCACCGAATTGGTACTCTCATCAATCTCGTAGTATTCGCTGAGATTTCGTTCGGCCATGGTCCGCAGGGCCCGGGCCTCCAGGGGGTCGGGTTCATTGCGGGGGTTACGGGGATGAAACTTGGGAACCCGGAAGGTATATCCCCCCTCCTCCGCCTTGCGCATCGCCGCATTCCAGGCCGAAACCACCGGTACGGTGGCCAGGATTTTATCCTGACGGCCCTGGGCGGCAAACTCCCGCAACTGGACGGCGGAAAAGAGACCCATCCGCCACTTGGCCTCCATCTCGTCCCGGGTAGACTCGGCGGTAAGGCAGATCGCCCGGGCCTTGTCGGTGAAGGCTTCCAGGGTTTTCTCCCGCGATTCCGCCATGTAAAGCCGAAACAGCACGACGATCAGAATGGTGGGCAGCCCCACTCCAAGCAGTACGATCTTGCCCCGCAACGACCACTGTCTCAGCTCCATCTCCACCGACCCCCTGGACAATTAATGATTATTAATACTATGACGACAGCCTGGAGGCCAGGCTAGCATTTCACGATTGAAAAAAACAGGAATAATTTTCAACTTAACTTAAACAATTGCCGGGCATTGGCCGTGGTCGCAGCGGCTATTTCGGCGATGGTACAGTTTTTTAACTCGGCGATTTTGGCGGCGATAAAAGGGAGGAAGGCCGGCTCGTTGCGCTTGCCCCGGTGGGGTACCGGAGCCAGGAAGGGACCGTCGGTTTCCAGCAGCAGGCGGTTCAGCGGCACCCGGCTCACCGCCTCGCGCAGGGTGGCGGCAGTTTTGAAGGTAACCACGCCGGTAATGGAGATATAAAAGCCCATCTCCAGAACCTGCTCCGCCAGGGCGGCATCCCCGGAAAAACAGTGCATGACCCCACCGGCGGGTAACGGCCCGGCATCCCGAAGGATGGCCAGGGTGTCGGCATGGGCTTCCCGGTCGTGGATAATCAGGGGCAGATCCAGCTCCCGGGCCAACCGGACCTGGGCCGCAAAGTGGTGGCGCTGCAGGGGGGCCGGAGAGTACTCCTTGGCATAATCGAGACCAATCTCCCCATAGGCCACTACCCGGGGATCGGCAGCCAGCTCCCGCAGCCGTTCATAATCGCCGGCAACCAGTTCATTAACATGGTGGGGATGCACCCCTACCGTGGCGCGGATTTGCGGCACACTCCCGCCCCCCTCCCTTCCCCGGGCCAAAGCCACGGCCTGGCGGGAGGTGGCCAGATCGATCCCCACCGTAACAATCTCCGCCACCCCGGCCAGGCTGGATCGTTCCAGCACTGCGGCCAGATCCGCCTGGTAATCGGGAAAATCCAGGTGACAATGGGTATCGATAATAGTGGCTCCCGCCCCAAGAAAAGGTGGGGATTTTTTCTCTGTTTCCCTGCTCACGACCTACCCCTCTGCTGCAGATTAATCAACCATGATTGCCGGACTCTTCTACCAGATCGCCACCGGAGCGACAATCTTCTTTTATCGGTCCCACCGCGGATTAACACCCCCCTTATTGATTGACACTGCCCGGCCCGCCGACTATTATTTTTGCATAAACCACCGGCCTGCTGGCCGCCTTCTCAATAAACACCAACGACTGACGGGATCATCCCAGGCCTATGACCGACCCCGTACTTGAAGCGATTTACCGCCGCCGCAGCATCCGCCAGTTCACCGGAGAGGAGGTTGCCATCGATGAGCTGCGGGAGATTGTTCGGGCTGGAATCTGGGCCCCATCGGGGCTCAACAACCAGCCCTGGCGCTTTGTGCTGATCCGCGACCCTCAAACCCGGGAGCTGCTGGCCGAACAGACCAGCTACCGTAAAGTGGTACTGGCCGCACCAGCCCTGATCGCCGTTTTCCTGGATCGCGAGGCGACCTATGACCAGGTCAAGGATCACCAGGCGGCCGGAGCCTGTATCCAGAACATGCTGCTGGCCGCCGAGGCCCTGGGGCTGGGGGCGGTCTGGCTGGGTCAGATCCTGAAAAACAGGGAGCAGGTCCGGCGCATTCTGGAGCTGGAAGAGCGCATGGATTTAATGGCGGTGATCGCCCTGGGTCACCCCGCTCCCGGCGAACGCCACTCCCAACGCAAGGCCCTTGAGGATTTTATCCTTAAAACTATTTGAATCAAACCACAGGAGGTTTCCCATGTCCCAACAACTTACAGGTTTCGTTTACAGTTGCCGTCGTCTGCCGTTGCTGCTGTTGCTGCTGCCTCTCCTGCTGGTGGCCGGTTGCGCCCAGATGGGCGGTTTCGGCACCGATGCCAGGAGCGAGGCGGTGGAGGAGAAGATTGCTCCCACCCCCTATCATCCCGCCGATTTTCGCGACCTGCTGATCCCCAGCGAACTGGATTGGGTCCGGGACAGAAGCATGGTGGTTAAAACCGATTCCTTCGCCGGCGGGGTGCTCTATTTCACCGGCCGGGTGGAGGTCAATTCCCTCACCGATTTCTTTATCACCTCCATGCGGAACAGCGGCTGGAAACTGGTCGGATCGGTGAAATACAAAGAGGTGCTGCTGGCCTTCAACAAGCCGTACAAAACCTCCACCATCGTCATCAGCGAGGCTGAAATGGGCCGCCGGGCCAACGTCAGCATCTACATCACCGAGGAGCTGGTGAGCGCAAACGAAAAGGGGGGTGAGGCGGCCCCCGCCCCTAAGGCCAACCCCTTCTCCTTCTGAGGCTTACCGTGTCCTCACTGCTCACCGACAAACGTATTCTCCTGGGAGTCAGCGGGGGGATCGCCGCCTACAAAACGGCGGATTGGATCAGAAATCTGCGCCGGGAAGGGGCCGAGGTCCGGGTGATGATGAGTCGGGCGGCCGAACGCTTCATCACCCCGCTGACTCTGGCCGCCCTCTCCGGTCACAAGGTTCATGGCGACATCTTTGCCGTCGACGATGCCGAACTGATCCCCCACATCAACCTGGGCCGGGAGTGCGACCTGATCCTGCTGGCTCCCGCCACCGCCAACACCATCGCTCGCCTGGCCCACGGCCTGGCCGACGATCTATTGACCACCGTGGTGCTGGCCGCCAAGGCCAGGGTGCTGGTCTGCCCGGCGATGAACAGCGTTATGTATCAACACCCCGCCACCGGCGCCAACCTGGAACGGCTGGTCCGGTACGGTTATAAGGTCATCCCCCCCACCTGCGGCGAGATGGCTTGCGGCGACCAGGGGCCGGGGCGCCTGGCCGAATGGGAGACGGTGCGCCAGGAGATCATCGCCACCCTGACTCCCCAGGATCTGCAGGGCAAAAAGGTGCTGGTCACCGCCGGTCCCACCTGGGAGGCCCTGGACCCGGTCCGCCTCTTAACCAACCGCTCCAGCGGCAAGATGGGGTACGCCCTGGCAACGGCGGCCCGCCAGCGCGGCGCCAAGGTTATTCTGGTCAGCGGCCCCGGCAGCATCGCCCCTCCGGCCGGGGTCGAAGTGGTCCCGGTGGTTTCGGCCAACCAGATGCACGAGGCCGTACTCAGCCGGGTGGAGGGGATGGATGTGGTGATCAAAGCAGCGGCGGTTTCCGATTATCGCCCGGCCCAATACGATCCCGGCAAAATCAAAAAGGATGCCGCCGGAGCCGCCCTGCCCTTAGCCGCCAATCCCGATATTCTCCGGGAGTTGGGCGACCGAAAGAGAAAGGCTCGCTGCTTCCCCCTGCTGGTGGGTTTTGCCGCCGAGAGCGACAATCACCTCGCAGAGGGGCAACGCAAGCTCGGGGCCAAAAATCTCGACCTGATCGCCATCAACGATATCAGCGGCGACGATGCCGGTTTCGCCGTGGACAACAACCGAGTCACCCTGGTCGACCGCAACGGAGCCGTGGAAGAGTTGCCGCTGCTCAGCAAGGAGGAGGTAGCCCACCGCATCCTCAACGCCGTCCTGCGGCTCACCTGACCCCAGCCCAACTGCATAAGGAGACCAAAATGACCACCATCCGAATCAAGGGAATGAGCTGTGCCCACTGCGTGGCCTCGGTGACCAAAGCCCTCAGCGATATCGACGGAATCGGGGATGTCCACGTCTCCCTGAGCAGCGGCGAGGCCAGCTTCGAGCTGAGCAAGGGTGAGGTACCGATGAAGGCGATCCGCGAGGCGATCCACAAAATCGGTTTTGAAGTAGAGTAACCTACCGCCGGGAGCTCTCCTGAAAAATCGCGGCCAGCAAACGCCGGTTTTCCTCGTTTTCGCGGGCCACGACCATGGTATCGATGCTGAAGGCATCAAGGGCCTCGGCCACCGACACGGTACCCTCGGCGGAGTTTTTACGGCCGGTGAAGGGCAAGCTGTCCGGTCCCCGTCGGCACTTGCTATTGATGTTGATCCGGCAGGCCTGGTTGAGCAGCGGCCGGGCCAGCCGGGCTATTCGCTCCTGATCCCGCCCGAAGATACTGACCTGCTGTCCGTATTGCGACTGGCGCACATAAGCCAGGGCCTCCGTCGTCCCCCGGAAGAAACTCACCGGCACCAGCGGCCCGAACTGCTCCTCATGATAGAGCCGCATCCCGGGATCCACCGGATGAACCACGGCCGGGGTCATAAAGGTCCGGCAAACCTCTCCCCCTCCCCTGTTCAACACCCTGGCGCCCTTGGCCACGGCGTCGGCCAGCAACTCGACCAGATAGTCGACCCGGGCCGGCTCCGGCAGCGGCGTGATCCGCACCCCCGACTGCCAGGGCATCCCGCCCGGCAGTTCGTTCACCGCCCTGACCAGCTTCTCCAGGAAGGGCCGGCCAATGGACTCCTCAACCAGAATAATTTTGAGGGCGGTACACCGCTGGCCGTTGAAGGCCAGGGCGCCCAGCACCACTTCAGCCACCGCGGCCTCCAGGTCGGCATCGGCCAGAATGATCGCGGCGTTTTTGGCCTCCAGCCCCAGCAGGCAACGCAGCCGGCGGGGCTGGGGATGCTGCCGGCGCAACAGGTCGGCCACCCGCCCGGAACCGATAAAGGCCAGCAGATCGATCTTGCCGGTGCGCATCAGGGGCAGCAGCACCTCCTCCCCATCCCCGTACAAAATATTGATCACCCCGGGAGGAAACACCTCCTGCAGGGCAGGCAACAACAGCCCGTGGAGCAGCACGCCCAGCCGGGGCGGCTTGTAGATCACGGTGTTGCCCATCAACAGGGCCGGGATCAGGATGGTGAAGGTTTCATAAAGGGGGTTATTGCTTGGCCCCAGACAAAGGGCAACCCCCAGCGGAGCCCGGCTGCCGCGGCAGATAACCCCCCGGCAACAAACGGGTTCGGCCGCCTTTTCCTCCCGCTCCCGCAGGGCGGCCAGGGTGGCCTCCAGATAATCAAGGGTGCGGGAAAACTCCATCTCCGCCTCGGAGTGGGCCTTGCCGATCTCCCAGATAAGCAGGCGCACCACCTCGGCCCGCACCTCCCGCATCCGGGTCGCCAACAGCTCAAGCCGGGCCAGCCGCTGGCTCGGTGGCATCAGAGGCCACTCCCCGGAGCCGTTATCGTAGGCCTGCAGGGCTGCGGCCAGAGCAGCCTCCGCTTCGGCTTCGCCCATCAGCGGATAACTGCCCAGCCGCACCGGACGCAGACTTGCTTCCCCGCCCTCCGGACCCGCCAAGTGGAGGGGCGACCAGACCTCCCGGACCGGCCCGGTCCAGGAGAGCAACCGACCACCGCAGAGATAGCGGCGCTGCTCGACGGCCTCCGGATTACGGCAGGATTCGGGCACCTGTTCGGGAGTGGGGAAAATTGTCGCCAAGGGAGAGATATTATCCATTTTATCCAGCTTCATGGTCCACGGGAGTACCTGTTCCAATGCACAGGAGCCCTGGAGAATAACGCGCCGGGAACGGTTTGACAATGCGATTTCCCCAAAGCTGTTGCTTTATCCGGTACTGCTGGCTATCTTTGCCGGACAGGACAACTACCACCGGGAGAGCGAAATAATGGATAATTTTGAGCAACTGCTGGAGAGATCCACCACCGTCCACGGTCACATCTGCGCCGGCCAGGTGATCGGGGTACGACTGGCGATGATCGGCCTGCGTGAGATCGGCATCGACGACCCCCGCGGCAGCCAGCGCAAGGATTTTTACGTGCTGGTGGAGATCGATCGCTGCGCCACCGATGCCATCCAGAGCGTCACCGGTTGCACCTTGGGCAAACGTTCACTCAAATGGCTGGACTACGGGATTATGGCCGCCACCTTCGTCAACCTCAAGACCGGGCGGGCGGTGCGGGTGACCGCCCGCGAAGAGTCCCGGGAGTTGGCCGCCAAATACTGCCCGGAGATCAGCGACCGCTCCAAGCAGCAACTTGCCGCCTACCGGGTGATGCCGGAGGAGGAACTGTTTGCCATCCAACCGGTGCGGGTCCAGGTGCCCAAGGAAGATCTGCCGGGCAAACCTCTGCGCCGGGTGCAATGCCAAAGCTGCGGCGACTGGGTGCAGGATTGCCGGGAGGTCACCGGCAAAAACGGGGAAACTCTGTGCCGTCCCTGCGCCCACGGCCGCTATTACCAGGTCATTTAACCAAGGATCTCCGGGGCTGCCCCGGTATCATGTGCCATTTTAACTGCCTGCAAAGAGGAAATAGTCATGGCAAAAAGCGTTCCAGTGGCCGAAGCGGTGGGGATGGTGCTGCCCCACGATATCACCGAGATCCGGGCCGGGGAGTTCAAGGGGCGAGCCTTCAAAAAGGGACATCTGATTCGGGCTGAAGATATCGAACACCTGCGACGACTGGGCAAGGAACATATCTTCATCCTGGAGCTGACCGCCGAAGATATCCATGAAAACGAGGCGGCCCAGCTCCTGGCCACGGCCCTGGCCGGGGCGGGAACCACGATGAGCGGCGAACCGGTGGAGGGCAAGCTCAACCTGCTGGCGGCCCACTCCGGGGTGCTGCGGGTGGACCGGGAGGCCCTTTACCGTTTCAACCTGCTGGGGGAGGTGATGTGCGCCACCCTGCACGGCGACAGCCTGGTGGCCCAGGGCGATCAGGTGGCGGCCACCCGATTGATTCCCCTGGTCTCCCGACGCGAGATTGTGGAACAGGCGGTCGAGATCGCCAGGGCCGGCGGCGGAGTGGTTCGGGTGGAGCCGATCCGGGCCGCCAAGGTCGGCCTGGTGATCACCGGCAACGAGGTTTATCACGGCCGAATCAAGGATGCCTTCGAGCCGATTTTACGCGAGAAAATGGCCGCCATCGGCTCGGCGGTGGTGAGGGTGGTGAAGGCCCCGGATGATACCGCCATGATCGCCTCGGCAATCGGGGAATGCCTGGCCACCGGAGCCGATCTGATCATCACCAGCGGCGGCATGTCGGTTGACCCCGACGACGTCACCCGGGGCGGCATTGCCCGGGCCGGGGCCACCGAAGTGGTTTACGGCACCCCGGTGCTGCCCGGGGCCATGTTTCTGGTGGGATACCTGCAGGGGGAATCAGGCGGGCAGGTACCGGTGCTGGGTCTGCCGGCCTGCGGCATGTTCCACCGGATCACCGTCCTGGACCTGGTCCTGCCCCGGATTCTGGCCGGAGAGAAGATCGGCCGCGAGGACCTTGCCCGCCTGGGCCACGGCGGCCTCTGTCGCAACTGTAAAAACTGCACCTATCCCGTCTGTCCCTTCGGCAAGGGTTGAGCCCCCCAGCAAGCCTCAGTCAGTTCGTCCTTTGACCATGGCGGTGAGTACCCCCACCATCTCCTTCATCTGCTCGGCCTGGCCGTTCAGTTCTTCGGCGGCCGCAGCGGACTCCTCGGCGGTGGCGGCGTTCTTCTGGGTCACCGTATCCATCTCGGTAACGCCTAGATTGATCTGCTGAACCCCGCCGGCCTGCTCCCGGGAAGCGGCCGCGATCTCTCCCATCAGTCCGGCAATCTTGACAATGCTTTCAGAGACCTGGTTGAAGGAGGTTTCGGTTTCAGTATCTTGATATTCCTGACAAATTTCATGCCTGACCAAACCCCCATATTTTGTGGCTCAACGCCTTGACACATAAAATCATCACCCGAACCTCACCAGCTACTGGCACATATTTCATATGTGATATCACTAGTGTCCGGTTGTTAATTGAATAATTTCAGCTGCTTACGGTTGGGTGCCTGTACGGTTCTGCAATCCCTTTCGGTAAGTAGCTGATATATCGGCGTTCGCTCGAAAATAGTGACGCTCAAAACCTGGAGCAAAGTGTAGAGACTGTCCTGAAGATGGAGCTGTTTTTTCATGATAGCCACGATGACGTAGACCGAAACCGCGATCCAGATCTGGGACTTGACCGCGTTTTCGGATGTCCCGTAAAAGCTTTTTATTCTGAGGTTTTGCTTGATCCACTTGAAAAACAACTCTACTTGCCAGCGACAACGGTACAGATCGGCAATGGTAGGCGCCGACAAAACGAAATTGTTGGTTAAAAAATCCAGGGTGTTGCCGGTGTCGGTGTCGCGGAACTTGATTCGCCGCAACTTTTCCGGGTAGTCTCGGCGCGATCTGACCCCCGT
>JBLRWU010000033.1:0-15886 GCA_047921155.1 Desulfurivibrio sp. | reverse complement strand
GTGGGCAGGCCGAGGTCCGGGGTGGTGTAACCGGAGGAGATGGGCGAAAAACCGAGGGGCTGACCCGGCCGGAGCCTGTCCCAGGGCAGAGCGGCCATCCAGAGGGCCAGCCCCAGAAAGAGCAGCAGGAGCAGCGGCAGCCGGTTACCCGGCTGCGGCGGCTCAACTCGTTTCTCTGGTTCGTTCATCCTTCATCAGCTTATAGGTGATGCTGTCCACCAGGGCCTGCCAACTGGCCTCGATGATGTCATGGGAAACCCCCACCGTGCCCCAGGTGGAGGCATCGTCGCGGGATTCGATCAGCACCCGCACCCGGGCGCCGGTGCCATGTTCGCTGGCCAGCACCCGCACTTTGTAATCCTGCAACTCCACCGCCTGCAGTTGGGGATAAAAGCCGTTCAGGGCCTTGCGCAGGGCGTTGTCCAAGGCGTTGACCGGGCCGTTGCCCAAAGCGGCGACATGGACCATCTCGCCGCCCACCTCCAGCATGATGGTGGCCTCCTCCATCTGGAGTTCGCTCTTTTCGCCCCCTCCCGGCACTTTCTGGCTGAGGACCCGGAAACCCTTCAACTGAAAGTACTCCTTACGGGTGCCCAGGGCCTGGCGCATCAGCAGTTCAAAAGACGCCTCGGCTCCTTCATACTGAAAGCCCTGGGTTTCCAGCTCCTTGAGTTTTTTGAGAATCGAACTGACCAGGGGATCCTTGCTGTCCAGGTCGATGCCGAATTTCCGGGCCTTGTGCAGAATATTGCTGCGGCCGGCCTGATCGGAGATCAGGATCCGGCGAATATTGCCCACCCGTTCCGGGGCGATATGTTCATAGGTCAGCGGGTTGCGCTTTACGGCGCTGACATGGATGCCACCCTTGTGGGCGAAGGCCGCCTGGCCGACGTAGGGCTGATAATTGTTGTGCGCCATGTTGCCCAGCTCGGAGACAAATCGGGAGGTTTCCGTGAGTTTGGTCAGATTTTCCGCGGCGCTGAAATAGCCCTTCATCTTGAGGGCCAAGCCCGGCATGATCGAGGTCAGGTTGGCGTTGCCGCAGCGCTCGCCGATCCCGTTGATCGTGCCCTGGATATGGGTGGCTCCCAGGGAGACGGCCACCAGGGAGTTGGCCACCGCGCACTCGGCATCGTTGTGGGCGTGAATCCCCAACTCGGCCTCGGGCAGGTGTTTGCGGACCTCACTGATGATGGCGGCGATCTCATTGGGCAGAGTGCCGCCGTTGGTATCGCAAAGCACCAGGCACTGGGCCCCGCCCGCCATCGCCTTTTCCAGGGTGGTCAGGGCATATTCGGGGTTGGCCCTGTAGCCGTCGAAAAAATGCTCGGCATCGTAGAAGAGAAACTCAACATGGGGACGCAGGTAGGCCAGCGAGTCCTCGATAATCTGCAGATTATCTTCAAGTTCAATCCGCAGGGCATCGCGAACATGGATATCCCAGCTTTTGCCGAAGATGGTGATCGCCCGGGACCCGGCGGCCAGCAGCGCGGTCAGGTTGGGATCCTGCTCCGGGGGGTTGCTGAAGTTGCGGGTACTGCCGAAGGCCGTAACCACGGTATGCTTGAGGTCGTAGTTGCGGATCTCCTCAAAGTAGCGGGTGGAGGCCGGGTTGGCCCCCGGCCAGCCGCCCTCGACAAAATCGATCCCCAGCTCGTCGAGCTTGAGGGTGATCCGCAGCTTGTCCTCCACCGAAAGGTTGAAATTTTCGGCCTGGGTGCCATCCCGGAGGGTGGTATCGTAGATGACAAGTTTGGGGGTCATGGCCACCGCCTGAGCATCGCTCACTGTTGTTGCAGATTGAAGGCATCGTGCAGAGAACGCACCGCCAATTCCGTGTACTTCTCCTCGATTACACAGGAGATTTTGATCTCGGAGGTACTGATCATCAGAATGTTGATCCCCTCACGGGCGAGGACGTCGAACATGGTGGTGGCGATCCCGGGGTGGTTGCGCATCCCCATCCCGACAATGGAAACCTTACAGATATTCTCCGAACCGGTGACCCCCTCGGCGCCGATCTCGGCCGCCACCTGCTCAATGAACTTCATCGCCTTCTTGTAGTCGGGTTTGGGCACGGTGAAGGTCAGGTCGGTGAGGTTGCCGTCGCGGGTGTTCTGGATGATCATATCCACCACGATCCCCTCCTTGGCGATGGGGGTGAAGAGCCGGGAGGCGATGCCGGGGGTGTCCGGCACCTTGCTCACGGTGATTCGAGCTTCGTTGCGATTATAAGTTACTCCGGAGACCGGATTGGATTCCATGGCTTTTTCCTCCTCGACAACCCATGTACCTTCTGTATCGGTGAATGTGGAACGTACGTGAACCGGCACCTTGTGCCCCTTGGCAATACTTACCGAGCGAATATCCAGCACCTTGGCGCCCAGGCTGGCCAGCTCGAGCATCTCGTCGTAGGAGATGCGGTCGATCTTGCGGGCGTTGACGCAGATATTGGGGTCGGTGGTATAAACCCCGTCAACATCGGTGAATATCTCGCACTGATCGGCCGCCAGGGCCGCCGCCAGGGCCACCGCCGTGGTGTCCGAGCCTCCCCGGCCCAGGGTGGTGATATCACCCTGATCGGTGATCCCCTGAAAACCGGCCACCACCACCACTTTGCCCCGGTCGAGATGGGAGTTGATCAGGGCGTCATCGATGGCGAGAATCCGGGCCCGGGTATGCATCCCGTCGGTATGGATCCTGACCTGGCCTCCGAGCAGGGAAATTGCATCGCCTCCCAGCTCCTTGACCGCCATGGCCAGCAGCGCCACGGTGACCTGCTCGCCGGTGGCCAGCAGCATATCCATCTCCCGGGAATCGGGCAGGTTCTGCATCTGCTGGGCCAGATCCACGAAGCGGTTGGTTTCCCCGGCCATGGCCGAAAGCACCACCACCATCCGGTTGCCCTCCTGGTGGCGTTTCAGCACCCGTTGGGCCACCGCCTTGATCTTCTCCGGATTGGCCACCGAGGTGCCCCCGAATTTTTGCACAATCAATGCCATGGTCTTCGATCGCCTTTCTTGGGCTGCGCCGGTCACCTGAGCTGGCGACTGCGGCAGGGTTTAATGGTGGACACGCAAAAGCTGATCATCATACCTCCTGGCACGGAAAAATCAAGAGGGCGCCGCTTGCGACCGACAAGAAAAATGGTGCGGCCGACAAAAATCTTTTTTGTCCTCTTTTGTTTTTTTGGCTTGCGTTAAACTGTGAATTTTGTTACATAAATCGAGCATCACTGGCCGAAAAACCTCATGAAACAAGGATGTTAACAAAAACTCCTTAATTCGGCTAATAAAAAAGTGTAAATAAAGAATATCCTAAGACAGCTCGCCCTCGCCGAGTCTTTGTCCACCGGTTGGAGAGATTGGGATTGGAGGAATAAAAAAGATGTCAGCTCCCATCAAAAATACAGCGCAAGGAATTAAAAGAACGTGGAATTTCTTTATCAACTCAGCCCACTTCCCCACCATTTTCGTCACCGTGGCGGTGGTGGGCGCCGCCCTCTTCTTTGCCAATATCACCCCCGCCTCCCTGCCCGAGCCCGCGCCCATATCAACCTTTGAGCAGGAAACGGCCAGGTATCTGACCCGGCTGGCGCAAACCGAAGAGGCGGCGGAGGCGACCGGCTCGGACCACGAATCGGCCAACCCGTGGCCCACTTCATACACCAGAGTCGAAGGCAGCCTGCAAAACGGCGACACCTTGAGTAACGCCCTGCGCCGCGGCGGCATTGAAGAGCCGGTTCGCTCCCGGATTATCGGAGCCCTGGCCGGACTGCTTGATTTTCGCTCCCTCCGCCCCCGGGACCGCTTTACGGTGGTCCTTGATGAGAGCGGCGAGCTGGTGGAGTACCACTACGAGGCCGGGCCACTGGATGTTTACCGGGTGCAGCGTACCGCCGATAACGGCCTGCAAGCCGAAAAGGTTGGCGTCAGCCTGGAGCGGCGCACCAAGAAGATCGCCGGAGAGGTAAGCTCCTCCCTCTTCGCCGCCTTCCAGCCCCACGGCGAAAGCCCCCGGCTGGTCTACACCTTCGCCGATATCTTCGCCTCCCATATCGATTTCAATGTCGAAACCAGGGCGGGTGACCGCTACAGCCTGGTTTTTGAAAAATACTATAAAAACGAGGAGTTTGTCGGCTACGGCCGGCTGCTCAGCGCCAGCTATCAGCAGGTCGGCGGTGAGGTTCTGGAAGCCTTCCATTATGAATCCGCTGCCACCCCCTCATCCTACTTCGACCGCAATGGCAACGAATTGGGCGCCTCCTTCCTGCGTTCGCCGGTGCCCATGGCCCGGGTAAGTTCCGGGTTCACCTACCGCCGCCAGCACCCGATTCTCAACGTGGTCCGCCCCCATCTGGCCGTCGACCTGGCCGCCCCCGAAGGTACTCCGGTGCTGGCCACCGCCGACGGCCGGGTGGTGTTCCGGGCGATGAATGGCGGCAACGGCAATATGGTGACCATCGACCACGGCAACGGCTACCGTTCCTTCTACGCCCATCTCTCCGGTTTTCGCCGAGGGCTGAAGGTGGGAGACCGGGTGCGCCAGAAGGATCTCATCGGTTATGTCGGTTCCACCGGCCTGGCCACCGGGCCCCATGTCTGCTACCGCATTCAACACCATGGTGAATACGTCAATCCCCTGGCTCTGAAATTCAAGCCCCGTTCGGTGCTGGCGGGGGCGGAGCTGGCCGCCTTCAGCAACCATATTCAGGAGATCACCAGCCTGGCACAAAATATTGGCGCGGAGACCCGGGTGCTCAAGGTGCGCAACATCACGCTCAAGCCGGAAGAGCGGCTGACTTTGCTCTAGGCTGCGGATCTTCTTGGCCAATCCGCCCTTCAACATCGTCCTGGTCGAACCGGAAATTCCGCCCAACACCGGCAGTATCGCCCGGCTCTGCGGGGCCACCGACACCATCCTCCACCTGGTCCACCCTTTGGGGTTCAGTATCGACGACAAGCACCTGAAACGGGCCGGACTCGACTACTGGCAACATGTGCAGATCGTCAACTGGCAAAATCTGGACCAGTTTCTCGCCGCCCAGGACGAAACCAGGCTGCACTTCCTGAGTAAGAAGGCCCGACGCCCCTACACAGGAACGGCTTTCCGCCCCGGCGACTTCCTGATCTTCGGCAAGGAAACCAAGGGGCTGCCCGAGGAGGTGATCCGGCTTTACTCCGACCGCTGCCTCACCATTCCGATGAGCAACCCCCATATCCGCAGCCTCAACCTGGCCCAGGCCGCCGCCATCGTCCTCTACGAAGCCCTGCGCCAGAATGCCTCCCGGACAGGATGACTCACCCCTTGATCACCGCCAGGGGGCGTAGCTCCACCAGCACCTCCACCAGATCCAGCTGGCTGTCAACAACCTCGTCGATATCCTTGTAGGCGCCGGCGGCCTCATCCAGATCACCGACGGAGCGAATGGCATGGATAATCCCCTGATCATCCAGGCGCTTCTGCTCCGCAACCAGATCAAGCTGCCGCTGGGCCTGCTTACGCCCCATCTTTCTCCCGGCGCCGTGGGCGCACGATTCGAAACTTTCCCGGTTGCCCCTTCCCCTCACGATATAGCTGGGGGTTCCCTGGGAACCGGGGATAATGCCGATCTCTCCGGCCCGGGCCCGGGTTGCCCCTTTGCGATGGACAACCACCTTTTGGCCATAATGCTCTTCCCGGGCCGCATAGTTATGAGCGATGTTGATCAGCGGCCCGAAGGTTACCGGCCCGGCAACGGCCAGGATCGCTTCCTTGATCCGCTCCACCATCAGTTTCCGATTGGCGTAGGCAAAGTCGACACAGTAACGCATCTCCTGCAGATAGAGCTGTCCGGCCGGAGTGGCAACGGGCAAAAAGGCGAGCTGCCAGTTGGTCGGAATTTTTGCGCCCCACTGCCTGTTTAACTTGCCGGCCAGGCGATTGTAATGGTTGGCTACCTGAAAGCCCAGGTTACGGCTGCCGGAATGCACCATCAGCCAGATATGGCCGTCATTCCCTTTCTGGATTTCGATAAAATGGTTTCCCCCGCCCAGGGTTCCCAGTTGGGTAAGGGCGTTCCGGTACTGGCTGGCCACCACGGGCAGGTCTTCCAGGGGAACCTCAGCCCTGGGCATGAGGCCGGAATCCTGGGCCCTTTTGTGATGCTTGAAACCCAGGGGAACGGTCCTCCTGATCGCACTGAGAACCGCTTTCAGTTGCTCGCCGGACAGGGAGGTGAGCGAGGCCTGGACGGCGCACATGCCGCAGCCGATATCGACGCCAACCGCATTGGGGATCACCACCTCTTCCGAGGCCATCACCCCGCCGATGGGCATCCCGTAACCGAGATGGGCATCGGGCATCACGGCGACATGACTGAAGACAAAGGGCAGATTGGCGAGATTTCTCACCTGTTCGAAGGCCCCGGCCTCAATATCGTCAAGCCAGAGTTTGATCGGTTTTTTTTCGCTGGTAATTACCCGTTTCATGGCTGTGGCCCACCATCCCGCTCTTTCCGGTCGGCCAAGGGAACGGCCGCTGTCCGACAATCAGCTTAAAGGGTAGCACGGAAGGAGTTCCGATTTCCAGAACTCACTGCGGCCGGGCCGGAGAGATCACTCCCCTGGATTTGCCGTTATTCGGGGTTGCCGGCGACTTGTTGCAGGCGGGTGACGATCTCGGCGGGGAGGCGGGTCAGCTTGCCCTGGCGGTTAACCACGGCGTGGACGGTGTAGGCCAGGGCCAGCAGGCGTCCCTCCTGATTGCTGATCCGGTAGTTGAAGCGGCAGGAGACGGCCTTGAGGGTCACCAGGGAGGTTTCCACGGTCAGGAGGTCGTCGTAGCGGGCCGAAGCCTTGTAGCGCACCCGGCAATCGACCACCGGCAGAATCAGCCCCCCCTGCTCCAGGCTTTGATAGGATTGGGCCAGATCGCGCATATACTCGGTGCGTCCGGCCTCGCAAAAACGCAGGTAGTTGCCATAATAGACCACGCCACCGGCATCGGTATCGCCGTACAGCACCCGGCAGAGGTGACGGTGAATCGGAGGGACCAGGTCGAATTCGGCGCTGCTCATCCCCCCTCTTCCCCCGTTTGCTCCAGCACAAAACGCAAAAATTCCCGGCCGTCGGCCAGCAGAGGGCTGTTTGCCGCCTGCCGTTCACTGTAGGCTCCGGCCGGCGGATCCTGCCAGCAGGACCCCTGGCAATCTCCCGGCTTGCGGGAGTGGCACCGGGAATCGTAGAGCAGAAACGGCACCGGCAGATCGGCGTGGGTGCGGGTACTGATGGGGGTGAAATGATCCATGGTCACCACCAGGCGGAAATCCTCGCCGCGCTGCTGCAACCCCTCCAGAACCGGCCCCACCACCCGTTGATCGAAATCGCTGATCGCCTTGAGCTTGTTGGCCAGATCGCCCTGGTGGGAGACCTCGTCGGGGGCCTCGATATGGACAAAGACCAGATCGTGGCGATCGAGGGCCTCCAGGGCCGCGCTTACCTTACCCTGGTAGTTGGTATCAAGGTAGCCGGTGGCGCCATCGACGCTGATAATCTCCATCCCGGCGTAAATTCCGATCCCCTTGAGCAGATCCACCGCCGAGATCAGCGCCCCGCTCACCCCGAACTGTTGCCGCAGACTCTCCATGGCCGGCGGCTTGCCCTCGCCCCAGAGCCAGATGGCGTTGGCCGGATTGATCCCTTCCCGCCGCCGCCGCTCGTTCTCCGGAGCTTGGGCCAGCAGCTCGGCGGCCCGCCGAACCACCTCACCCAGGCCCGGCACCTCGAGATAACGCTGCCAGAGTTCGGCCACATCCCGACCGCTGTGATCATGGGGCGGAGCGGTGACCAGCCCGCCGCAGTCCCGCCGCCAGACCAGCAGATGACGATAGCTCACCCCCGGATAAAAACGGCAGTACTCGTTACCCAGCTCACCGTCGAGCATCCTGATCAGGCCGGCGGCGGTGGCGGTATCTATATGCCCGGCGCTGTAATCCGCCATCTTAATCCGGCCCTCACCCTCCCGCTCCAAGGTGACCAGATTGCAGCGGAAGGCGATGGCGTCGGCGGGCAGATCCACCCCCATGCTGGCGGCCTCCAGGGGGGCCCGCCCACTGTAGCACTCAACCGGCCGGTAGCCGAGCAGGGAGAGGTTGGCCACATCGCTGCCCGGCGCAAACCCCTCCGGCACGGTCTGCAGCCGCCGCAGAGAGCCGCGCCCGGCCAGATAATCCATAACCGGGGTCTCGGCGGTCTCCAGCGGGGTTTTGCCCCCCAGTTCGGCAATGGGCAAATCGCCCATGCCGTCGCCCACCAGAATCAGATATTTCATCCCATCTTCGCCTTTGCCTTAATCTTCATCCATGATCCGGATCTTCACCGTGGGAGCCGTACAGATCTCCAGGGCGTCAATCTCGGCCAGGGCCGCCCGCACCGCCGACTCTTCGGCTTCGTAGGCCCGCATCATTACCGGCACCACTCCGCCCTCCTCGCGGCCCTGTTGCAGCATGGAGCGGATGCTGATGCCGTGCTTGCCCAAAACCCCGGTGATGGCCGAGAGTACCCCGGGCCGGTCCTGAACCGTGACCCGGAAATAGTAGGGGCAACGCAGCCGCTCCAGCGGGGTGATCTCGATCTCTTTGAAGGTATCGGGCAGATAGCCCAGACTGGGCACCCGGTTGATCGAGCCGTTGAGAATATTGCGGGCGATATCGACAATATCGGCCACCACCGCGCTGCCGGTGGGCATCTTGCCGGCGCCCTGGCCGTAGAGCAGGACATCATCCACCATATCGCCGGTGAACTGAATGGCGTTAAAGGCCCCGCCGATATTGGCCAGCAGCTCCCGGCTCGGCACCATGGTGGGATGAACCCGGGCCTCGTAGGAGTCGCCATTGTTGCGGCTGATGGCCAGCAGCTTGATCCGGTAACCGAACTCACGGGCAAACTCGATATCGATGGGCTCGATCCGGCTGATCCCTTCGGTGGTCACCTGATCCAGGCGAACATGGGCCCCATAGGCCATCCCCATCAGGATCACCAGCTTGTGGGCGGTGTCGATCCCCTCGATATCGTAGGTGGGGTCGGCCTCGGCGTAACCATGGGCCTGGGCGTCCTTGAGGACTGACGCGAAATCAAGCCCTTCGTCGGTCATCCGGTTGAGGATGTAGTTGGCGGTGCCGTTCATGATCCCGATGATCGCTTCGATCCGATTGGCCACCAGACCCTCCTTGAGAGCCTTGATCACCGGAATACCGCCCCCCACGCTGGCCTCGAAACCGACCTCGACGTTGTTAGCCGCGGCGGCGGCAAAGATCTCCCGGCCGTGCTGGGAGATCAGGGCCTTGTTGGCGGTGACCACATGCTTGCCGTTTGCGATCGCCTTGAGGATAAAACTCTTGGCCGGTTCGATGCCGCCGATCAGTTCCACCACGATGTCGATATCGGCGGCCGCCACCACCTGGTTGGCGTCCCGGGTCAGTTCCACCCCGGCAAATTCCGGGGGCAACTCATTAATGGCGATATCCGCCACCCGCACCAGGCGAATATCGGCCCCGGTCTTGCGCTGCAAGCGCTGGGCCTGGATGCGCAGCACCTCGGCGGTGCCGCTGCCCACGGTGCCGAACCCGATCAATCCCACTCTTATTTCACGCATCTATTTCCCCTCATAATCAAGCAAGTGTTAGCGTAAAAATTCTCCGGTAGGGGCCAAACCGCCTCGCCCGGAATAAACCGGTCCAGAAATACCCTCTTTACCCCATGATGTCAAAACCTATTAGTTCTCAGGCTGGGTCAGCATCCAGAACCTTAAAGCGGTGCGGCCGGTCTCTTTTTCCCGGGCGCTGATCATCACCCGGTTGATCCGGCGGGTCAGCTCGGTCGCGTTGTCGATATAGACGAAATCACCCGCCAGGGTGGCCTGTTGCCAGCCCAGTTCACTGACAAAAATCCCGAAGGTGCCGGGGCGATACCGCTCCGGATAGAGCAGGCGGGCGCCGATCCGGGGGGGCGGGTTTGCCCGCAGCGGGGTCAGGCCCGGGGTCATCCCGGTAAACGGCAGATCAACCCGCTCCAGCACCTGGACAAAATGCTCCAGAGTGGACCAGTTGGTTCCCAGGATCGGCTCCCGGCTGATCATCATCAGGTCGGTGTCGTCACCCACCGAACCGGCATCCTGGGTAAAGATCGCTCGGTAACCCAATTTTTCCGCCTCATCGAGTACGATGTCGTTGTACTCGCCGTAGGGGATGGCAAAGAGGCGGGGCCGCTGCCCCAAACGCCGTTCCAGAATATCGGAGCCCCTGACCAGATCGGCCCGAATCCAGGCCCGGTACTCCTCCTCAGCCATTCCCTGCGGCCAGTCGGCCAGGCGGTGGTGGGAGTAGCTGTGGTCCTGAAAATCAACCCCGGCGGCGGCCATCTCGGCCACCTGTTCCCAGGTCAGGTAATTGGAATATCGCCTTTCCAGGCCTTCAACATAAAGAAAAACGGTGAAGGGGAAACCGTACCGCTGCAGCACCGGCCAGGCTTCGCTGTAGGTGGTTCGATACCCATCGTCGATGGTGATCACCACGGTTTTCGGGGGCAGCGGGGTGGCGGAAGCCAGCATCTCCACCAATTCAGTCAGGGGGATTACCGAGTAGTCGTTTGCAGCCAGATAGGCCATCTGCTCTTTGAACCGGGGCATGCTCACATTGGTGGTGGGATAACGGTCATCCCCGAAATGGTGGTAGATAAAGATGGTGGCATCGCCCCGCTGATCGTCGGCCGCCGGCGCCAACGATGGGATCAAAAACAAAGAAAAGGACCAAAAAGCAAGCAGGAAGTAGCGGACCAACATGTTTAAACCTCCCTTGGTGGTGGACAAAATCTCAGGGCTCTACCCTGGTCAACACCTGCCCCTCGCCGCTGATCGATAACGGCTCGACGGCTCCGGGAGTAAAGGGCAAAAGCGACAAATTATCGTAGCGCTGCAAGCGATTGGCTAAAATCAGGAGACGCAAATCGTCGACATACTCATCCCGCTTCTCCGAGTAGTAACGCAGACCGTTAATCAAGGCCAGGGAGTCCATGCTCTCCTGCCGGATCTCCCGCAGGGTGCGATAGGCCGCCACCCGGTTAAGCATCAGCAGATAGGAGCGGACCGAATCAAGCAGGGAATCGTATATCGCCACCCGGTGGCTCATCCCCTCGGGGCGGTCGGCCGGAACCATCCCCTGCCCACTCCAGGTCCAGATGCCGAAGATGTTGTTGCCCTCCAGAGAGAACCGGGAAGCACCCCAGGAGGACTCCATCGCCGCCTGGGCCAGAATCAGGCTCAGGGGCAGCGGGCTGACCCGCTTGAGCAACAGATCAGGCTGCTTGCTGCGATACTTGGAACTCAACTCCTCGAGAAAATCAGCATCGGCCCGGCTGATGCCGCACCGGCGATGATCAAGCTCTCCGTTCAGCAGTTGCTCCAGGGAACACTCCCTCAGGTCCATGCGCCCAATAATCCGCAACAGCTCGGCCCGCTCCCGCTCCACCTCGGCCAGGGCCACCATGGCGGTGGGGGCCAGGGTGTGGAGAAAAACCCGCTTGCGGTTCTCCACCCGCAGCTTCCCGATATCGGGTGGGAAAGAGCTGAAAACCACTGCCGGCAACTGCTCCCGCTCCCCAATCTCCCATAGTCCCAGATGACGCAGGTGTTTCACCAGCGAGGCGGCATCTTCCGCCTCGACAAAACGCACCCGCTCGCCATTGAGGTCAATCCGGGAGGGTTCACCCAACAGCGGCTTAAGGGCCATGGCCAAGGCCAGGACCAGGACCAGGGCAACCCCCGCCAGAAAACGGGTCATGGCCGGGTCAACCGGACGCATTCCGAAGTAATGGCGCTCCCTGGCCGGTTGTGTTATCTTTTTGGGTTGAATCATCAACTTATGGTTCCCCTGTGCCTGCGGATTGGTGTAAATATTCCTGAAAATTAACTTGATGACTTTAACACAAAAGCGGGACCGGCGCAAAACGGTTCAGCCGACCACCAAACAAGGAGAAAAAAGATGAAACTGCTTTTGATTGCCGTGCTGTTCTGCCTGACGATCTCCATGACCGGAAAAAACGTGGCCGCCCAAGATTCAGCCAAGGCCAACGTGATCTTTACAACCAGCCTCGGCGAGCTTGAAATCGAGCTGTTCGACGAGGCGGCGCCCCTTTCCGCCGCCAACTTTCGGCAATATGTGCGGGATGGCTTTTATGACGGGCTGATCTTCCACCGGGTGATCCCCGGTTTCGTGATCCAGGGCGGGGGAATGGCCCCGGGCATGGAGCAGCGCCCCACCCGGGCCGCGATCAAAAACGAGGCGGACAACGGCCTGGACAACCTGCGCGGCACCCTCTCCATGGCCCGTACCGGGGTGGTGGACAGCGCCACCAGCCAGTTCTTCATCAACCTCTCCGACAACAAGGCCTTGGATCATCGGGGTAAAAACCCCAACACATACGGCTACGCGGTCTTCGGTCGGGTGGTCAAGGGGATGGAGGTGGTGGACGCCATTGCCGCCCAGCCCACCGGCAGCAAAGGCTTTTTTCAGGATGTCCCGGTCAAGGATATCGTAATCCTCAAGGCCTACGAGCTGGAGTAGGAGCAAAACCAAAACCGGAATAACCCCTGGACCAAACGGACAATCTACTTTTGGTCGCCGAACAGCGGGACCTGGGGTGACGGCTCTTCATCCGCCGCCGTCTCCCCCAGGGCCTTGACCGCCACCGCCTCGCTCACCTCCTCGACCCGGCGTACCGGACGGGGCGAGAGGCGTTTGCCGATCGCCGCCACCCCCTTGAGCAGAAAATCGTCCAGCCGGTAGATCTCCCGGTTTTTGCGGGTGCGGGGCGAGGGCGAGAGATGGGCCCGGATATTGATCCCCTCTCCGGTCTTCAGGAAGAGAATCTCCGAGCGGCGATGCTCTTCAAAGAGCCGGTACTCCTTTTCGAGAATAAACTTGGGGGTGCTGAAGCGCTTGACGTAACAGAGGTTCTGCTTGCCGTCGCGGTAGACCAGGTTGAAGACGGCCTTGTCGGCCACCTTGCCCCACCAGATTATATCGTGGCCGATAAAGATCTTGTCCGGCACGTTGATCACCTTGTACCAGCCCTTGCGGTCGATCAGCAGCAGCTTGTCGTACTCGGAGCAGGCCAGGGAGTCCTCGGGCCCGGCCTTGACCTGGCTGCCGAAAAACCCGTTCTCCCGATCATAACCGACGCTGAGGTTGCTCAGGGCCACCTGCCGGGCCTGGACCTCGGAGAAGGTGGTCAGCTCGGTGCGGCGGGGGAACTCCCGGCCGTAACGGGTCAGCAGATCATCCAGGTAACGGATCGCAAATCCCACCATATCGGTGAGGCTGGTCTCCACTTCGCCGATCTCCCGGCGCACCGCCTTGATCTCCTTCTTCTTGCGCTCGATATCGTAACGCGAGATCCGTTTGATCCTGATCTCCAGCAGCCGTTCGATATCCTCCCGGCTCACCGGCCGCACCAGATCCTCACCAAACGGTTTCAGCGCCTCATCCACGGCGGCGATCACCAGCTCGAAGGTGGGGCACTCCTCGATCTCCTTATACAGCCGCTCCTCGATAAAGATTCGCTCCAGGAGGTGGGCCTGCAACCGCTCCCTGAGCCGGCCCAGTTCGATCCGCAACTCCTGTTCCAGCAGCGCCCGCAGGCGCCGGGTATTCTCCCGCAGCACCTCACTCACCGTGAGAATGGCCGGGGTGGTCTCCCGGATCACCGTCAGATTGGGGCTTAAGGGGATTTCGCAATCGGTGAAGGCGTAGAGGGCCTTGATGGTATCCTCGGCCCGGGCCCCCCGGGCCAGCTTGATCTCGATCTCCACCTCCTCGGCGGTGTAATCGTCGATGGAGAGAATCTTGAACTTGCCGGCCCGCACCGCCTTTTCGATGCTTTCGATCAGGCTCTGGGTGGTGGTGCCGTAGGGGATATCCCGAATGATGATGGTCTTGTCATCCTTGGATTCGATCCGGGCCCGGCAGCGCAGCCGGCCATTGCCGTCCTCGTAGGCGGTCACGTCCAGCAGGCCGCCTTGGGCAAAATCGGGATAGATCTCGAAGGGTTCATCCCGGAGGATCTTTTTCTGGGCCTCCAGCAACTCGCCAAAATTGTGGGGCATGATCTTGGTGGCCATCCCCACCGCGATCCCTTCGGCCCCCTGCATCAGCAGCAGGGGCAGCCTGGCCGGCAGGCTGACCGGCTCTTTCATCCGGCCGTCGTAGGAATCGACAAACTCGGTCAAATCCTTGTTGAACATGGCCTCCCGGGCCAGGGGGGAGAGTCGGCACTCGATATAACGGGCGGCGGAGGCGGAGTCGCCGGTGAAGATATTGCCGAAGTTACCCTGGCGCTCGATCAGAAAACCCTTGTTGGCCAGGTTGACCAGGGCGGCAAAGATCGAGGCATCGCCATGGGGGTGGAGCTTCATGGTTTCGCCCACCACCCCGGCCACCTTGTGGAAGCGGCCGTCATCCATATTGTGCAGGGTCTGGAGGATCCGGCGCTGGACCGGCTTCAGGCCGTCGGCCAGATCGGGGATCGCCCGCTCCCGGATCACATAGGAGGTGTAATCGATGAAGTTTTCATCAAAGAGCCGGTGCAGGCCGCCATATTGTGCTGTTTCCATAGCTTTTCCGTTGGGCTCGCTGTTCGATTACGACGGGGTAACAACTAGATGAGACATGATGTAGTCGCGGCGGTCCGGGGTGTTCTTGCCCATGTAAAACTCCAGCACCTTGGGAACCTCGCTCAAGTTGTCGATATCAACCTGTTTCAGACGCATATCCGGGCCGATAAACTGCTTAAACTCTTTGGGCGAGATCTCCCCCAGCCCCTTGAAGCGGGTCACCTCCACCGGTCGCCGCACCTTGCCCCGGCCGGCCAACTTCTTCTCGGCTTCGGTCCGTTCCCGGTCGGTGTAGCAGTAGATGGTCTCCTCCTTGTTGCGGACCCGGAAGATGGGAGTCTCCAGGATATAGATATGGCCGCGCTTGACCATGGATTCGAAATAGTGGAGGAAGAAGGTGAGCAGCAGGTTGCGGATATGGAGCCCGTCGACATCGGCGTCGGTGGCGATGATGATCTTGTCGAAACGCAGCCGGCCGATGGACTCTTCCACATCCAGGGCCCGCATGATGTTGTACATCTCGTCATTCTTGTAGAGCAGGGCCATGGGCTGCCCGTAAACATTGAGCGGTTTGCCCTTCAGGGAAAAAACCGCCTGAGTCATGGGGTCGCGGGAGCTGACAATGGAGCCGGAAGCGGACTGGCCCTCGGTGAGGAAGATCATATTGCCCCGGCCTTCGGGGGATGGCTTGCCGGGGGCGGGATGATACTTGCAGTCCTTGAGCTGGGGAATCTTCAGCGCCACCTTGCGGGCCTTGGCCTTGGCCTCCTTGCGGACGTGCTGCAGCTCTTTCCTGATCCGGGCGCTCTGCTGAATTTTATCGATGACGATTTCAGCCAGATCGGTGTGCTTGTAGAGGAAGGCGCTCACCGCCTCCCGCACCGCATTGACGATCTCGCCCCGGATATCGGCGTTGCCCAGCTTGTTTTTGGTCTGGGACTCAAAGATCGGCTCCCGCACCTTGACCGCCACCGCCCCCACTACCCCTTCGCGGACATCCTCGCCGTCAAACTTCTTGCCGGCAAACTCGTTGACCCCCTTGAGCAGCCCCTCACGGAAGGCGGAGAGATGGGTCCCCCCCTCGTTGGTGTAGGTCCCGTTGACAAAGGAGAAATAGCTCTCCCCGTAGCCTTCGGTGTGGCAGAAGGCGAACTCGATACCCTTGTCCCGGTGGTGGATCGGTTCATAAAGCTGGGTGCCGCTGGTTTCCACCTCCAGCAGGTCAAGCAGGCCGTTTTCG
>JBLRWU010000032.1:0-16070 GCA_047921155.1 Desulfurivibrio sp. | reverse complement strand
CGAAGTCGTCGATCACCGTGACGCCGGCCACCTCCCCCCGGACCTCCTGGCGCCTGCGGACCCCGGCGAAGGCGGCAAGGCCGGCGGCGATGATTTCCGGCGCAACCCCCAGTCGGTCCATCATGGCGATCACCGCCAGGGCGTTCAGAGCGTTATGGCGACCGGGCATCCGGCTGCTGAAACGACCGAACTGCTTGCCCTCCCTCTCCACCGTAAAGGAAGTACCCGCCGGACTGATTTCAAGCCGGGTCAACCGCCAGGTCAGGCCCGCACTTTCGCCGTAACCCAGGACCGGGCAGGGGGCGAGGCGACAAACCTCCGCCACCACCGGGTCATCCAGGCAGGCGATCAGGGCGCCCTGGGGCGGCATGATCGCCACCAAACGGGCAAAGGAGGATTTTACCGCCGCCAGATCGGCGTAAATGTCGGCGTGATCGAATTCAACACTGGTGATAATGCAGATCTCGGGGCGGTAGTGAAGAAATTTCGGCCCTTTGTCGAAAAAGGCGGTGTCATACTCATCCCCCTCGCTGACGAAAAAGGGACCGTTGGCCGCCCGGGCCCCGCGGCCGAAGGCCTGAACGATGCCGCCGATCATGAAGCCGGGTTCCAGTCCGGCCTGGTCGAGCATGGTGGCCAGCAGCGAGGCGGTGGTGGTTTTTCCATGGGTTCCGGTCACTACCAGGGAGCGTTTCCCCCGTAAAAAATAGTGGTTCAGGGCCTGGGGAAAGGAGAGATAGGGAATCCGCAACGCGGCCAGGGCCAGGGCTTCGGGGTTTACCGCCCTAATTACGTTGCCGACAATTACCAGATCGGGGCGGCCCGCCAGGTTTTCCGGCCGGTATCCCTCCATCACCTCGATTCCGGCTGCCGCCAGATAATCGCTCATCGGCGGGTAGACCTGTCGGTCGGAGCCGCTGACCCGCATGCCGGCGCTTTGCAGCATTCCGGCCAGGGCGGCCATGCCGGTGCCGCCGATCCCCATGAGATGGACGTGGCGCAACTCCGCCGGCGGTCGGTTCAGGGCTGGATCCAGAGGGTTGGTCGAGGGTGTGGGTGGGGGCGCCTGGTTAAGAGCGGACGGCATCGCGCACCGTGTGGTGGATTTCGTTGAAGGTTTCGGTGAAGTTGGCGGGAGAAAGGCGGCCCACCTCAATGAATTTGACCACAATCTCCTTGGTCACCTTGAGAATCGCCTCATCTCCCACCGGTCGCTCCCGGACTTCGCTGATCACCGCGGTTTGGTTTTGGGGCGAGATGCTCATGGGGAGGACTCCAGGCCATAAGGATTGGGGGAGAGAAAGAAAGCCCCCGCCGCTTTAAGAAGAAGGCCAATTCAACGGAAGGCGGCAGAGGCCCCTGGTTTCGGAAAAAACCGGTCAGGCCCTCCCCGACGGAACCAGCTGATACGCAGAAGAAAAGGGGGTCCGGGGTAAAAAAAATGGTGGAGCTAAGCGGGATCGAACCGCTGACCTCTTGAATGCCATTCAAGCGCTCTCCCAGCTGAGCTATAGCCCCACACGGACGGCCCATCGTTTACCACGACCCTGCTTCCGCTGTCAAGTTTTTTTCACCGGAAAGTCCCGTCATTTTGGTTGCCAGGCGGGGGAGACTCTGCTAGACTCACCCTGCTTTGCATGACCTTGATTTGTTAAGAGTTGTTAAGCTTTGGTATCCCGATAACCATCACCATAGAGGACCACCATGTTCCTTGACTCCCTGTTCGGTTTTCTCTCCAACGATCTGGCAATCGATCTGGGCACGGCCAATACCCTGGTCTACGTTAAAGGCAAGGGGATCGTGTTGCGTGAACCTTCGGTGGTTGCGGTTCGCAAGGATGCCCGTGGCGCCAACAAGGTGCTGGCCGTGGGCAAGGAGGCCAAGATGATGCTGGGCCGTACCCCCGGCAATATCACCGCCATTCGTCCGATCAAAGACGGGGTCATTGCCGATTTTGAGGTCACCGAGGCGATGCTGCGCTATTTCATCAATAAGGTTCATAACCGCCGCACCCTGGTCCATCCCCGGATCATCATCAGCGTACCTTCCGGCATCACCCAGGTGGAGAAGCGGGCGGTTAAGGAATCGGCCGAATCAGCCGGAGCCCGCGAGGTGTACCTGATCGAAGAACCCATGGCCGCTGCCATTGGGGCCGGGCTGCCGATCACTGAACCCACCGCCAACATGGTGGTTGATATCGGTGGTGGCACCACCGAGGTCGCGGTAATCTCGCTGGCCGGGGTGGTTTACGCCAGCTCGGTGCGGGTGGCCGGCGACAAGATGGATGAATCGATCCTCCACTACATCAAGCGCAAGCACAATCTGGCCATCGGTGAGCACACCGCCGAGGTGATCAAGACCACCATCGCCAACGTGGTGCCCGAGGAGCCTTACGAAAGCATGGAGGTCAAGGGCCGTGACCTGGTTTCCGGAGTGCCCAAAACCCTGGTGATCACCTCCGACGAGATTCGTCAGGCGATCACCGAGCAGGTGGATGCCATCATCGAGGCGGTCAAGATGGCCCTGGAGTTGACCCCGCCCGAACTGGCCGCCGACATCGTCGATCAGGGGATCGTCCTCACCGGTGGTGGCGCCCTGCTGCGCAACCTGGACAAGCGGTTGCGTGAGGAGACCGGGGTGCCGGTGATCATCGCCGAGGATCCCCTCTCCTCGGTGGTGCTTGGTTCCGGCAAGGCCCTGGAAAATATCGATATCCTCAAGGATGTTTTAACCAACTGAGCGAAGTTGCATGCTTAAACCTGGTCATCGAAACACCCCATGAGAAAAAGAGGAAAAGGTGCCCGCCAGGCCCGCACTTTACTGCTGTTAGGCATTGTCTTCATTCTGGTTCTCATCATCATCGTCTCCTCCTTGGGGCGGCGTGAATTCAATCTGGTTCACCGGCTGGGCCTGGAAGTGGTCGGCGCCGTGCAGTCGGTCGGCACCGGGGTGGGGGGATATTTTTCCGGTATCCTGGCTGATTATCGAGAACTGATCGGGGTCCGCGAGGAGAACCGGCGGTTGCGCGAGGAGCTGCGTCATTATCAGGCGGCCACCACCCAGTATCGGGAGGCGGTGGCTACCAATGTCCGGCTGAAGAAACTGCTCGGGCTGAAGGAGTCGCTGCCCGATCCCACCATCACCGCCCGGGTCATCGGGCGCGACCCCTCCCTTTGGTTCAAGACCCTCACCATAGATCGCGGCAGCAGTGACGGGGTGGAGCGGGGGATGCCAGCGGTCACCGTGGAGGGAATCGTCGGTCAGGTGATCAATACCTCTCCCAATTATGCCAAGATTCTGCTGGCCAACGACCCTAACAGCGCGGTGGATGTTATCATCCAGAAAAACCGGATCCAGGGCATCATCAAAGGGGACGGCAACGAGTTTATTCTCCACTATGTGCTGCGCAACTCCGATGTGGAAAAGGGCGACCATATTATTACCTCGGGCCTGGGTGGGGTTTTCCCCAAAGGCCTGCCGGTGGGACGGGTGGCGGAGGTGGTCCGGGCCCAGCGGGGGATGTTTCAAAGCATCCGGGTGGAGCCGGCCGCCGATTTTTCGCGGTTTGAACATCTGGTCATCATTATGAAAAAATCTTCCCTGACGGAATAAACGTCACCATGATGGCTTTCATCTTTTTCGGGATGGGCGTCCTGATCCTGGTTTTGCAGACCACCCTGTTTCATCTGCTTCCAGCCTGGATCGGCCGGCCGGATCTGCTTTTTCTCCTGATCGTCTTCATCGCTTTGCAGATGGGGACCTTTCGCGGGCTGGTGCTCACTCTGCTGCTGGCGATGCTGATGGACGTTTTTTCCGGGTTTGATCTGGGGGTTTATCCCTTGGCCTACCTGCTCCTTTTTCTGGTACTCAAGCTGATCTCCCGCACCCTGGCCCTGGAGGATTCGGTTCATCAGGTGCCGCTGGTTATGGTGGGCTTTCTGGGAGTTGCCGCCTGCATCCATCTGCTGGTTTCGCTCCTGGCTCCCGAGAATCCGATCTACTGGGCCTGGCCGCAGTTGCTGCAAAACGTCGTTATTCTTGGCGTTGTCTGTTTGCCCTTTTTCCATTTCTGTCGGTGGCTGTTGACCCTGCTGGAGGAAAAACCGCCGCTCGCCCTTTTTGTCTTCAAACGTCGTTCCGCCAACCGCTTCAACAAGGTCTGAGCCATGCTGCGCCCCTTGGGCAACATCAATAAAATGGATCCGGCTGAGCTGAAAATGCTCAAAAAGCGGACCGATGCCGCCACGGCTGTGGTGCTTTGCATCGTGGCCCTGCTGGTGGTGCGGCTTTGGTATCTCCAGATCCAGCAGGGCGGTGAGTATATGCAGCTCTCGGAGAGCAACCGGATCCGGGTTCAGCAACTTGCCGCCCCCCGGGGCAACCTCCTGGACCGCCATGGGGAGACCATGGTCACCAATCGCCCTCGCTTCAATGTGATCTGGATCCGGGAGGATGCACCCCACCCCGATGAAGTGATCAAGCAGCTGGCCCGGATTCTCGATCTGGATATCTCCGAGCTGCTGGACCGGATCAGGGCCGGGGCCGAGCAGCCCCGCTTCATTCCCACTCGCCTCAAGGAGGATATCGACTGGCGGACGCTGGTCCGGATTGAGAACAACAGTTTCAACCTGCCCGGTGTTCAGATCGAGGTTCAGCCCAGCCGGGACTACCTGTTCGGCAATATGGCCTCCCATCTGGTGGGCTACCTGGGTGAAATCAATCGCCAGGAGCTGGAGGAGCGCCAGGGTCAGGGTTACCGTGCCGGAGATCCCATCGGCAAGATGGGGATTGAGAAACTGTTCGAACCTTACCTCCGGGGCGAGAAGGGCCGCAGCTATGTGGAAGTGGATGTTCGCGGGTTTGCCCAGAAACAGTTGCAGATGCAGGAGCCGTTGCCCGGCAACGACCTGCAGCTTACCCTTGATGTCGAGCTGCAGCAGGTGGCGGAGGAGATGCTGGCCGGCCGGGCCGGGGCGGTGGTGATGATGGAGGTAAACTCCGGCCGGTTGCTGGCTCTGGCCAGCGCTCCTCATCTGCCGTTGGATCAATTTGTCGGCAGGATTCCGCTGCCGGTCTGGCGCAGCCTGCTTGACGATCAGCGGGCTCCGTTGCTCAACAAGCCGGTCCAGGGCCAGTATGCCCCCGGATCCATTTACAAGCTCGTCACCGCCCTGGCCGGCCTGGAGGAGGGGGTGGCCACCCCGGAAACCACCCATTTCTGTTCGGGCAGTATTGTTTTCGGCGGTCGCCGCTACCACTGCTGGAATCGGCAGGGTCACGGACATGTTAATCTCAAGCAGGCCATGACCCAGTCCTGTGACGTCTATTTCTACCAGTTGGGGCAGCGGCTGGGGGTGGATATCCTTGGCCGCTACGCCCGCTTGCTGGGAATGGGGAGCAAGACCGGGATCATTTTGGAGCATGAAAAGGATGGTCTGGTTCCCACCGCCGCCTGGAAGCTGCAACGCCACCGGGAGCCCTGGCAGGATGGCGAGACGCTGTCACTGGCCATCGGCCAGGGGTTCAATCTGGTCACCCCCTTGCAGGTTACCCGGATTACCGCCGCGGTGGCCAATGGCGGCAGGCTGTACCGCCCCAAGTTGCTTACCGCCATCCGTGATCCCGAGGGCAAGGTTTTAGAGGAGTTCGCCCCCGAGCTGGAGCACGATATCACTTCGATAAGTAAAAGAAGCTGGCGGCTGTTGCAGGAAGCCATGGAGGCGGCGGTGGCGGGCGAGCGGGCCACCGGTCGGTCCGCTCGGCTCAAGGACATCAGGGTGGCCGGCAAAACCGGCACTGCCCAGGTGGTGCGACTATCCCATTTCGAGCACCTTGAGGATGATGAGGTCCCCTACCAGTTCCGTGATCACGCCTGGTTCACCGCCTACGCCCCGGCGGATAATCCGGAAGTGGCGGTGACCGTGCTGGTGGAGCACGGCGGTGGCGGTGGCTCGGTGGCCGCCCCCCTGGTTAAAACCATCCTGGAAGCCTATTTTCAGCAGGCCGCCAAAAAGCTCGGGGAGATCCCGGCTCCCCACCCTGAGAGGGAATAGATCGTCATGCTACGTTTTGATCGCCGTTTGTTACAGAATTTCGACTGGGTCATGGTCGCCGCAGTGCTGATCGTGGCCCTGATGGGATTGCTTAACCTCTATAGCGCCACCCACCTGAGCCGGGGTTTAGCTTCTGCGGTCTTTATGAAGCAGGTCTACTACTATCTGGGTGGGATCGTGGTGATCTTTTGTATTATCCTGGTGGATTACCGGGTGCTGATCAAGTGGAACTACCCCCTTTATGGGCTGACGCTCATCCTGTTGCTGGCCGTCCTGTTGGTCGGGGGTGAGGTGGCCGGTGCCCAGCGTTGGATCAACCTGGGGTTTTTCCGGCTCCAGCCTTCGGAGCCGGCCAAGCTGATGCTGGTGATCACCCTGGCCAGCTACTATTATCGCAAGGATACCGGCAAGGGGTTTACCCTGAGGGAGCTGTTTCTGCCCATGGCTCTCGCCGCCGTACCCTTTCTTCTGATTCTCAAGCAGCCGGATCTGGGCACGGCTCTGATGCTGGGCTTCATCTTTGTATCGATGACCCTGTTCGTTAAGCTCAAGTGGTCCACCCTGGCGGTCCTGGCCGGGGTCGGACTTTCCTTCCTGCCCCTGTTCTGGCAGTTTTACCTCAAGCCCTATCAGCGCCAGCGCGTCCTTACCTTTCTCAGCCCCGACAGCGACCCCCTGGGCAGCGGCTACCATATCGCCCAGTCCAAGATCGCGGTGGGCAGCGGGGCCACCTTCGGCAAGGGTTATATCCAGGGCACCCAGGCCCAGCTTGATTTTCTGCCCGAGCGCCACACCGACTTCGCCTTTTCGGTCTGGGCCGAGGAGTGGGGATTTATCGGTTCGGTCTTCTTTCTGGCCTGTTACTTCTTCATTATTCTCTGGGGGATGAATATCGCCCTTTCCGCCCGCGACAAGTTCGGGGTGCTGCTGGCCTTCGGCATCGTCTCGCTGCTTTTCTGGCAGGCCTTTATCAATCTGGGGATGGTCTTGGGGTTGCTGCCGGTGGTGGGGATGCCGATGCCGCTCTTCAGCTACGGCGGCTCCTCACTGCTCACCACCCTGGCCGGCATCGGTATTTTAATCAACATCAGGATGCGCCGTTTTACGACCCCCGGTTAAACGTGCGTCAGCACCAGTCGGGCCAGGGCTTCGATCAGGCCGGGGTGGGTGTTGAGCGCCGGGGGACGGACCAGACGGATGCCCAGGTCGCGAGCCAGATCACGGTACTGGATGTCGATCTCATAGAGGGTTTCGACATGGTCGGAGATAAAGCTGATCGGGACCATCAGGACGTTTTTTACCCCCTTATCCGCCAGCTCCTGCAACATCTCCGGGGTGGAGGGGGACAGCCAGCGCACCGGGCCGCTGCGGCTTTGGAAGCAGAGCTTGCCGCTGAAACCGAGCAGCGGTTCGACGGCGGCGATGGTCCGTTTGATATGGTCGAGATAGGGGTCGCCCGCCTCGATGAAGCTCACCGGCAGGCTGTGGGCGCTGTAAACCAGGGTGAAGTTCTCGTCGCCGAAGGCTGCGGCCCCCTCCCGGATGGTGGCGGCCAGAGCGGCGGCGTAGTCGGGCTGGTCCGGCCAGGCGGTGATCTCCCGGCAGGAAAAATCGTAATCGGCGGCGGCCAGGGCGCGGCGGAGATCGTTGCAGGATGAGCCGGTGGTGGCCCGGGAGTAGTGGGGGTAAAGGGGCAGGGCCAGCAGTTGGCGTACTCCGGCCCGCTTAAATTCGGCCAGGGCTTCGGCGGCCAGGGGATGCCAGTAGCGCATGGCGCAACGCACCATAAAGTCACCCTCTGCGGCCAGGCGGACGGCCAGGGCCCGGCCCTGGTCGGCGGAGATTCCGGCCAGGGGTGAACCGCCACCGATCAACCGGTAGGCGGCCCGACTTTTGGCGGCCCGCTTTTTGACGATCTTGCGGGCGATAAACTTCTGCAGAAAAGGAAAGGGACCCAGGCGGATAATCTCCCGGTCGCTGAACAGGTTGAGCAGAAAAGGCTCGACATCGGCCAGGGTATCCGGTCCCCCCATGTTGAGCAGCACCACCCCGATCTTTTCTCCCCCGGCCATCACCCCTGCTCCTCCTCCATCCTTTGGGCCAGATCGCCCGGCGCCAGGGCCAGCCCGGCAAAAAGACGCTTCTCAAGACGTTTACAGATCAGGAAGTTGTCCCGGATCTGTTGCTGCCGTTCCGCATCGGTTGGGGCGTAGCGGCGGATGATATCGTCACGCCGCTCCTCCAGAGTTACAATGGTGGCGTGGGAAACCCGCTTGTCGGCATAGTAAACGATCTCCCGTTCGTTGCAGCGGCCGTTGAATTCCCGGCGCAGCACCACATGCTCGGCCACTAGCGGCCCCACCTCGGGATACCCGTGCTCCCGGCAGATCTCCTGGCCCAGTCGGGCATGGTTGCAATCGTGATCCAGGCAGAGTGCCTTGGCGATATCATGGAGCAGACCGCCGGCCAGGGCCAACTCCACCTGGATCGCCTCACCCCTGGCCAGCAGGGCGCGGGCCAGGAGCTCCGCCACCCGCCCGACCAGCAGGGAGTGAGCCCTGATATGGTCCGGCATCCGGTAGCGCTCCATCAAGCGCCGACAATCTTCCGGGGTGGGAATGGCCATCAAACCTTATTTTTTCGCGCTTAAACGGTGGACCGTCTCCACCATGAACTTGGCTTGGGCCGGGGGGATCTCGGGCAGAATGCCGTGGCCCAGATTGAAGATGTGGCCGCTGGCCGCCTTGCCCTGCTCCAGCAGGCGGGCTACCCGTTGCTCCAGTTTGTCATGGGGCAGCAGCAGGGCGCAGGGGTCCAGGTTGCCCTGGAGGGCAATCCCCGGCCCGACAATCCGCGCCGCATCATCCAGGTTGATTCGCCAGTCCAGGCCCAGCACATCGGCGCCCACGGTTTTGCTCTGTTCCAGCAGGGTGGCGCCGTTGTTGGCGAAATAGATCAGCGGCACCGTAACCCCGGATTCCTTGAGGGCGGTGATGATCCGCTTGGCGTAGGGCAGGGCGAATTCGGCGAAATCGCAGGGGGCCAGTACTCCGGCCCAGGAATCGAAGATTTGCAGGGCCTGGGCTCCGGCCGCCGCCTGGGCCTTAAGGTAGGAGATGGTGCTGTCGGTGATCTTGTCCATCAGCCGGGCGTAAAGTTCCGGCTCCGTGTACATCATCTTCTTGGTCAGGAAGAAATTTTTGCTGGAGCCGCCCTCAATCAGGTAGGTGGCGATGGTGAAAGGGGCGCCGGCGAAGCCGATCAGCGGCACCTTGTTGACCAGCTCCTTGCGCAGCAGGCGGATGGTGGCCATCACGTATCCCAGCTTATCCTCAGGGTCGGGGATAATCAGTTTATCCACCGCCGCCCGATCCCTGATCGGCTCGGGAAATACCGGCCCCCGGTTCTCATGGAACTCCAGGTGGGCGCCCATGGCCTCAGGCACCACCAGAATATCGGAAAAGAGAATGGCGGCATCCACCCCGATCAGGTCCACCGGTTGGATGGTTACCTCGGCGGCGGCCTCCGGAGTTTTGCACATCTCAAGAAAGGTGAAACGACTGCGCACCGTGTGATATTCGGGAAGATAGCGGCCAGCCTGACGCATCATCCAGACGGGGGTATAATCGGTGGCTTCTCCCCGGCAGGCCTTCAGAAAAGTGTCGTTCATGATTTTTCCTTTTTTGAGGTGGTTTTTTCCATATTCTCTAAACGGCCCGGAACGTAGTTGCAAAAGGGTTCCTCGGCCAGGTAGTCGCCGGTCACCGCGTAGGCGCGGGCCCGGCAACCGCCGCAAACGTTGACGTACTCGCAACGGCCGCACCGGCCCTTGTAGCCTTTGAAATCCCGCATCTCCTGGAAAAGCTTGGAGTTTTCCCAGATATCCTTAAAGGACTGCTGCTTCAGGTTGCCGGCCGGCAGCGGAAAGTAGCTGCAGGGCAGGACATTGCCGTCCACATCGATCAGGGAGATAAGCTGGCCGGCCAGGCAACCCTTGGCGCCGCCGGTGGAAAACTGGAGGGTGCGCCGCTTGAACTTCTCGCCCTCCTGTTTGGCCTTTTGCAGCACAAGCCGGTAGTAGTGGGGGGCGCAGGTGGGGCGGACCAGCAACTCGTCCTCCTCCTTCTCCATCTCGTAGTGCCAGGCCAGCAGCTCTTCGTACTCCTCGGGGCTGATCAGCTCACCCATGATATCCTCACCCCGGCCGGTGGGCACGATCATGAACATGTACCACGCCTTGGCCCCCAGCTCCTTGGCCAGCCGGTAGACCTTGGGGATCTCCGCCTGATTGCGCTTGGTGAAGGAGGAGTTGACCAGAAAGGGGATTTCGTGTTCCCGGAAAAGGCGAGCGGCGTTGATGGTGCCGGCAAAGGCGCCGGGCTGATTACGGAAATTGTCGTGGACGGCGGCGTCGGCCCCGTCCAGGCTCAGGGAAACCATCCGGATTCCGGATTCCTTCAGGCGGCGGCAGATCTCTTCGGTGACCAGGGTGCCGTTGGTGGCCAGGCACATCCGCAGCCCCTTGGCGGTGCCGTAGGCGGCGATCTCGAAGACATCATCCCGGAGCAGAGGTTCGCCGCCGGAAAGTACCACCACCGGTTGGGCGTAGGCGGCGATATCGTCAAGAATCCTCTTGGCTTCGTCAAAATCGAAATCGGGGTGTTCCTTGGCCTCCAACTCCGAAGAGGAGCGGCAATGAACGCACTTGAGGTTACAGCGGCGGGTGATTTCCCAGGCCAGCCATTTGGGGGCGAATTCCATTTTTATTATCCTTGCTGAGTATGCAACGGCTCGTGTAATCGGGTACAAGCGCGGATTATACCCGGCCACCGAAAAAAAACAACGATAACGGTCGTAATCTGAACCAGCGCTCATCTTTTTGCCCGGATTGGTCCGGTGGCCGGCTCCATCCCGCCGGGTTTATCTTTGCCTGGCTGGCGGGGGCAAACTGTGCTATGCTGCCGAACTTCCGCTCCGCATTGGCCGGAGTTTACTTTTGGTCCCAAGGGTTTGGTGGCAGGTTCCCGGTAATGAAAATCGCCCTGATTCAAATTAATCCGCTGATTGGTGACTTTGCGCGCAACAGTGAGCTGATCGCCGCCGGGTGCGCACGGGCGGCGGCCCTGGGTTGCGGGCTGGCCATCCTGCCGGAGTTGGCCCTCAGCGGCTATCCGCCCCAGGATCTGCTGGAGCGGCCCGCCTTTTTAGCCGATCACCAGCGGGCCTTGGAGCGACTGATCGACCGGGTGCGGGGAATCGGGGTGCTTTGCGGGGCGATCACTGCCAACCCGGGGGGCGAAGGTAAGGGCCTGCACAATTCGGCCCTGCTTTTTGCCGAGGGCCAACTGCTGGGGGTGGTCGCCAAGCGGCTGCTGCCCACCTACGACGTTTTCGATGAAACCCGCTATTTTGATCCCGGCCCGGCGGCCGCCCCCTGTCATTTCCAGGGGTTGAACCTGGCGGTCACCATCTGCGAGGATATCTGGAACAACCGGGAGCTGTTTTCGCAGGCAGCCTACCCGTGCGATCCGGTGGCCGAACTGTTTGACCCGGCGGCCGGCCCGGCGATCGATCTGTTTGTCAATATCGCCGCCTCTCCCTTTGGCCTGGGGAAAAATGCCCTGCGTGAGAAGCTGCTGGGCCGGATCTGCAGCCGCTATCGGGTGCCGCTGGTGTTCGTCAATCAGGTGGGCGGCCAGGACACCCTGATCTTCGATGGTGGCAGCCTTGCCCTTGATCGCCAGGGGCAGACGATCTGCCGGGCCGCCCGTTTTGCCGAGGATCTGGTTACCGTTGAACTGCCCTCTCCGCCTGGAGCCGCAGCAGACGAGGGGGTGCGGGGCGGTTGCGAAGAGGGGGAGGTCCTGGCCGCCTTGGTGCTGGGCACCCGCGACTATGTGCGCAAATGCGGTTTTACCCAGGTGGTGATCGGGCTTTCCGGCGGAATCGATTCGGCCCTGACCGCGGTTATCGCCGCCCGGGCTCTGGGACCGGAGAATGTGCTGGGGGTTGCCATGCCCTCGCCCTACTCCTCGCCGGCCAGCCTGGAGGACGCCCGCGGCCTGGCGGGCAACCTGGGGATCGAATTTGCCGAGCTGCCCATCACCGGGGTCCAGAGCAGTTATCTGGACAGCCTGAACCCGCTGCTGGGGGAGCTGCGCGGTGGGTTGGCCGAGCAGAATATCCAGGCCCGGATCCGGGGCAATTTCCTGATGGCCCTGGCTAACCACCGGGGGCGGCTGGTACTCTCCACCGGCAACAAATCGGAGATGGCGGTGGGCTACTGCACCCTCTACGGTGATATGAGCGGCGGCCTGGCGGTGCTGGCCGATGTGCCCAAGACCTTGGTGTACCGCATCAGCCGGTTGCTCAACCAGGATGGGGAGGTGATTCCCCGGCGCACCATCGAACGGCCCCCCAGTGCCGAGCTGGCCCCGGATCAGCGGGATGACGATGACCTGCCCCCCTACGAGGTGTTGGACCCCATCCTCCATGCCTACCTGGAGGAGCAGTTGCCCCTGGGTGCCATCGTGGCCCGGGGCTTCGAGCCGACGGTGGTGGAGGAGGTGGTGGGCCGGGTGCTGCGCAACGAACATAAACGCCGGCAGGCCCCTCCCGGCCTCAAGATCAGCGGCAAGGCCTTCGGGCCCGGCCGCCGTTACCCCATCGCGGAAAACTACAGAGAAAGGATAGCCCGATGATACTGACCCCCATGGCCACCACCTCCCGGCAGGGCCGACAGAAGCTGGCCGCCCTGGCCGACCGTTTCCAACTGGCCGACGACCGGGTGCGGCTGGCGGTGACCGAGATCATCAACCAGGTGAGAACCCGCGGTGATGCCGCCCTGGTTGAGTACACCCGCCAATTCGATTCCCCCGATTTCTCCGCCGGGCAACTGGCGGTGACCCCCGGAGAGATTGAGCAGGCCCACGGCCTGGTAACCCCGGAGTTCCTGGCCGACCTGGAGCTGGCCTGCAAACGGATCCGTGAGTTCCATGAGCGGGAGCGGGAGCAATCCTGGCTGGTGACCCGGGAGGACGGGGTGATCACCGGCCGGCTGGTCAATCCGGTGGATGCCGCCGGACTTTATGTGCCGGGCGGTCAGGGGGGCAGCACGCCCTTGGTTTCCTCGGTGTTGATGAACGGGATTCCGGCCGGAATCGCCGGGGTGCCCCGGCGGGTGATGTTGACCCCCCCTAACGCCGAGGGTCGGGTCAGTCCGGCCCTGCTGGTGGCGGCCCACAAGATCGGGATCAGCGAAATTTACAAGGCGGGCAGCGCTTGGGCGGTGGCCGCCCTGGCCTACGGCACTGAAACCGTGCCGGCGGTGGATGTAATCGTCGGTCCCGGTAACCAGTATGTCACCGAGGCCAAGCGGCAGGTTTCCGGGCGGGTCAAGATCGACATGATCGCCGGACCCAGTGAGGTGCTGATTGTGGCCGATCGGAGCGCCAACCCGGAGTACGCGGCCGCCGATCTCCTGGCCCAGGCCGAGCACGATTCCCAGGCCCTGGCCATGTGCATCTGCACCGATAGCGAGCTGGCCGAGAAGATCGCCGCGGCCGTGGCCCGGCAACTGCCGGAGCTGGAGCGGGCCGAGATTGCCGCCAGGTCCTTGCGGGAGAAGGGGGTGCTGCTGGTGGCGGCCGGGCTGGTCGAGGCGATCGAGCTGGCCAACCTGATTGCCGCCGAACACCTGGAGTTGATGATCACCGATCCCTTTGCCTGGCTGCCCAAAATCCGCCACGCCGGAGCCATCTTCCTGGGCAACCACACCCCGGAAGCGGCCGGCGACTATCTGGCCGGTCCCAACCATGTGCTGCCCACCATGGGCACCGCCCGTTTCTCCTCGGCCCTGGGGGTGGAAACCTTCGTCAAAAAGAGCAGTTTGATCAGCTATTCCCGGGAGGCTTTGTTGGCCGATCTGCCGGCCATCGATCGCCTGGCCCGGCTGGAAGGGCTGACCGGCCACGCCCGGTCGGCGATGATCAGAAAAGAGTAGCTGTAGGACGGAACGGATGGATCATGTTGGGAACGTCGTTATGAAGAGCTGGCGCCTGCTGCCCGGTTGGGTCCTGATCGCCTGCCTGCTGCCCGCGGCTCTGTTGCTGAGCTGGCTCTTGCTGGCGAGGCTGGATTTTTGCTACCCCCTCTGGTACCAGGTCCTGGGCATTGAACGGCATATCGCCTTTTATGCCCCGCAAAACCGCCATGGCCGGGATGATTTTATCCAGACCTCCCCGGAGGAGCATCGCCGCCTCTTCGGGCTGATTGTCGCCGGTATCCACGGCCGGGCCGACCTCGAGGCCATCGAGTACCGGGATGAACAGGGCCGGACCCTGGGGCAACTGATGCACCCCGACGAGATCGGGCACTTGCGGGATGTGGCCCGGCTGGTGAAGTTGCTGCTGGCCGCAGGCTGGGTCACGCTGGCGATTGCCGTGGCCCTGGCCCTGCTGCTCTCCTGGCGGCGCTGGGACCTGCCGCCCCCCGGCCAGGTCGCGCTGGCCGCCGCTCTTCTGCTGGGCGGCGGGGGTCTGCTCCTGGCGCTGGTCGGTCCCCAGCGGGTTTTTGATCTGCTGCATGAGTGGATCTTTCCACCCGAACACCCCTGGTTTTTCTACTACCAGGACTCACTGATGACCACCCTGCTGAAGGCGCCCCAGATCTTTGCCGCCATTGCGGCCACCTGGGTCGGGCTGGCCCTGCTTTTTTGCGGTTTGACCATCATGGTGATCAACCGGGCCATCCGGCAGTAGCGGCATGGAAAATTTTCTGATTACCATCACCTGCCTGTTGGCGGGGGTCGGTTTACGGCGGCTGCCGCAAATGCCGCAAGGGGGGGCCACCGTCCTTAACCTGGTGGTGATTAATATCTCCTTGCCCGCCCTGGTGCTGCTGAAGATTCCCGAACTGATTTTTTCCCGGGCGGCGCTGGTCCCGGTGATTATGCCCTGGCTGTTGCTGCTATTTTTTGCCGGGTTAACCCTGCTGATTGCCCGGATCGCCGGCTGGAGCCGGCCGGTCACCGGTTGCCTGCTGCTGCTGGTGCCCATGGGCAACACCTCCTTCCTCGGTATTCCCATGGTTACCGCCTTTTTCGGCGAGGCGGGAGTTCCCTATGCCCTGCTCTACGACCAGTTGGGCTCCTTCCTGGCCCTCTCCAGCTACGGGGCGCTGGTGTTGGCGCTGTACAGCGGTGAGGGTCGGGTCCCCGTCCGGGTGGTGCTTGCTAAAATCATCCGTTTTCCCCCCTTCATCGCCCTGCTGATCGGCCTGGGGATGCATCTGGCCGGGACGCCGGCCGCTCCCCTGGCCTGGCCGCAACCGCTGGCGGCCTTGCTGGCCACCCTGGCCGCCACCCTGGTCCCTCTGGTGATGTTGGCGGTGGGCTGGCAAATGACCCTGCGGTTGCCCCGGGAGCTGCTCTCTCCCCTGCTGGGGGGACTTACCCTCAAAATGGTGATCGCGCCCCTGGTGGCCCTGGTTGGTTGCCTGCTTCTGGGGCTGGGGGGTGAGCCGGTACGGGTGGCGATATTTGAGGCTGGGATGCCGCCGATGATCTCCGCCGGGGCCTTGGCCATGCTGGCCGGTTTGGCTCCGACCCTGGCCGCCGCCCTGGTGGGTTACGGAGTGATCCTGGCCTTTATAACCTTGCCCATCCTGCACTGGTTGTTGCTGCTGTTGGGGGTGTAGAGCGAAGGGTATAAAAAAACCGCCCCGAAGGGCGGTTGATTGAAGGCGGCCTTGGGGCCGCCGGGGGCATCGAAATAAAAAAATCAGCTGACGAAACGGTTGTCCGAGAGCAGGCTCTGCAGCATCCGGTCGGCCACGGCGTCGGCATCCACCCGGTACTCACCCCGCTCGATCTGTCCCTTCAGGGCCCTGATCTTTTCCAGGCGCACCTCAGGGGTCTGAGCCAGCACCTCTTTGACCCTCTGGATATCCTGGGTGCCGGTGGAGAGATCAACCCGGTCGCCGCCCTGGGCCGGCCCGGCCGAAGGCTTGGCCGCTGCC
>JBLRWU010000031.1:0-17175 GCA_047921155.1 Desulfurivibrio sp. | reverse complement strand
AGGAGTTGATCCGGGCGACGACCTCCCGCGCGTTGCCGTCCATCCCGAACATGTTACCGAGCAGCATGTAGGCCCGTATTTCAACGATTCGGCGCTGCTCGGACTGGCCCAGCAAATCCTGGATGCCGGCAAAGGAGCGCACTCCCAGCAGTTCGAAGATCTGGTTACGGGTAACCCGGTACTTGCTGACCAGCCCGCTCTTTTTCAATTCCTGGAGCCGCTGCCGGGAGCGGGGCGAAAACAGGCGCCCGTCCTCAGGTTCGTCATCCACCCGGAAAGGCCCGTTCTGATCGAGCAGGGCAAAAATGTTTTTTGATTGGCTCATCGCGGCGCCTGGTGAGGTGAGGTGAGGTGGTGGGGTGGGGTGGGTGATAAAAAACCCCTTTCACCCACCCTGACAATAAAACGGGGTATCAACAACAACCCCGTGCAACTTGCCCGTCAAAATCAGATACCTTTGTCGATAGCTGCTCCCGATCAGCGTTGCAACGAAAAACCCAGGTCTTCTTTGGTTGCACCCGCCGGACTTCCGCTCGCCAACAGATGCCTTTTTTACTTTTCCGTGCTATAATCTGCGCCATGACCACCCCCAGGAACGTCAAAAAATCTTGGCCCAACCTTAGCCCTTTTGATTTGCTGCTTTATGCCCGCAAACGCTAAAAGGATACAAACAAAAAAGAGGCTTTCCCCGCAACTAACCGAGGAAAGCCCCTGAAATCAACTGGTGCCGGAGGTCGGAATCGAACCGACATGACCTTGCGGTCGCGGGATTTTGAGTCCCGTGCGTCTACCAGTTTCACCACTCCGGCTTTTTCGGCTCCCCCGCAAATTGGCGCGGGGCCGAGAGCGGCAATATAGAAGGAGCATCAGGCTCTGTCAAGAACAAGAAGCCTCCAAGCCCATGTCCCCAACTCGTAAATTCCCATTTTATATCCGGCTCGCCATCCTGCTGCTGCTCACGGCGATGCCGCCGGGCGCCGCCCCCGCCGTGGCGGCGCCCGTTGCGCCTGCCCACCCGACCACCCCGGGGGACTCCGGCCCGACCCTGCCCATGGTGGATGACCTGGATCTGGAGGGGCTGGTGACCGCCGCCGAAATCAGCCTGCGGATCATGGCCGGTGCGGATGGCGCGCGCACCTTCGAGCTTTGCGGGCAAAGCTATTCCCTGGCCCAACTGCGGCAGGGATTGCAGGATTTCACCGAGGCAGCCGCCAGGGCCACCGACGCCGCCGCCCTGACTACCTACGTCCGGGATAATTTCCACCTTTGCCGCAGCACCGGAGAGCATCGACCGGGCATGGCCTTTCTGACCGGTTACTACGAACCGGTACTGGCCGGCAGTCTGGAGCGGAGCGAGAAGTATCGCCACCCCCTCCACACCCCGCCGCCGGATCTGGTGCGGATCAACGGCCGGGAAGGCCGGCTGGTGGAGGGAGAACTCCGTCCCTACTGGAGCCGGGCGGAGATTGAAAACGGCGAGCTGCTGGCCGGCCTGGAGCTGGTTTACCTGGCCGACCCTTTGGAAGCATTCCTGCTCCATGTCCAGGGTTCGGGCCGGGTACGCTTCCCCGACGGCAGCGTCCGGCCGGTGCTGTACGCCGCCAAAAGCGGCCGGGAATATCGCAGTATCGGGCGGCTGTTGCTCGATGAGGGACGTTTGACCCCGGAGGAGGCCGATCTGCCCGGCATTATCAACTACCTGCGCCGCCACCCCCAAGAGCTGCGCCGGGTGCTGCACCACAATGAATCCTATATCTTTTTCCGCTGGGGGGAAGCGGGGGCTCCCGGCCCCTTGGGTTCCTTCGGCCTGCCCCTGACCGCCGGCCGCTCCCTGGCCATGGATCAGCGCCACTATCCCCCCGGAGCCCCGGCCTATCTGGCGGGGGTCAAACCCCTGGCCGGCCCCGATGATGGCGGGGTCGACTGGCAACCCTTCGGCCGATTTGTCTTTAACCAGGACAGCGGCTCGGCCATCCGCGGGCGCGGGCGGGTCGATCTTTTCTTTGGCAGCGGCCGCTACGCCGAAATGGCCGCCGGAGTGACCAGGCACCCGGCGGAACTTTTCTTGTTGCTTCCCAAAGCGGGGGCGGATAATAAACCTCTAATGGATCCCGCACCAATCCACTAAATTATCCCCGGGGCCGACCCTACCACCTCCACCGGAGGATCAGGCTTGCAGAGAGAGGCGCAACCATGAAAGAAGCGGAAATAGACTACTGGATCACCACCATGCTGGAGTCCCACGACAATGTCTCGGACCTCAACCTTACCGTGGGCCGCCCCCCGCAGGTGGAGTCATCCGGCCGCCTGATCCCGGTGGCGCTGGTGCCGCCGGTGGAGGAGCTGACCCCCTTTCAGACCGAGGTTTTCGCCCTCAACCTGATCCGGGGCGACAAACGTTTACTCACCGATCTGGTGGCTCACGGCTCCTGCGACCTCTCCCACAGCCTGAAGGACAGGGCCCGCTTCCGGGTCAATATCTTTTCGCAAAAGGGCAACCTCACGGCGGTGCTGCGCCAGTTGGCCACCGAGATCCCCACCATCACCTCCCTCAACCTGCCGCCCATTATCAACAAGATGACCATTGAGCGCACCGGCTTTATCCTGGTCACCGGCGCTACCGGCTCGGGTAAATCGACCACCCTGGCCGCCCTGCTCGCCAAATTCAACGACGAACGACCCGAACATATTGTCACCCTGGAAGATCCCATCGAGTTTGTTCACCCCCACCGCAAGGCCACCTTCAACCAGCGGGAACTGGGCCAGGACTTCGACGAGTTCTCCTCCGGCCTGCGGGCCGCCCTCCGCCAGGCCCCCAAGATCATCCTGGTCGGCGAGATGCGGGACCGGACCACCATGGAGATCGGGTTGACGGCGGCGGAAACGGGGCATCTGGTGCTCTCCACCCTCCATACCGTCGATGCCGGCCAGACCATCAACCGGATTCTCGGGATGTTCGACCAGGAGGAGCAGGCCCAGATTCGCGGCCGGCTGGTGGATATCATCCGCTGGGTCGTCTGTCAGCGCCTGTTGCCCAAGGTGGGCGGCGGCCGAGTGGCGGCCCTGGAGATCATGGGCATGAACCTGCGGGTTCGGGAGCTGATCCAGAACGGCGAATCGGAGGAGAAGACCTTTTACGATGTTATCGCCGATTCCCATGCCCTGGGCTGGCAAACCTTCGATCAGCATATTCTGGAGCTTTACGACCAGGGCCTGATCACCGAGGAAACCGCCAACGCCTACTGCACTCGCCGTTCGGCGATTAACCGGGGAATGGACCAGATCAAGGCGGCCAAGGGGGAGGAGACCTCCCAGATCAAGGGGCTCGGCATGGAAGAGGTGGAAGACCCCCGCGCCCGCCGCCGCCGCTAACCGGAAGATCAAGCAAGGGAGAGAGGAAAAGATGCTGCTTACACATTGCCCCCATTGCCGGAAGGACCTGCAGCTTACCCAGGCCCAGCAGGAGAAGATCGAAGGCGCCCTGGCCAGCCTGCCCGAGGGGAAAACCCTGAAGATCACCTGCCCCCTCTGTCGCAAGACGATCAACCTCCGCCGCGACGGCACCCCGGTGCACGAAGGTGCCTCGACCGGCACCCTCGCTCCGACGGCGGCAGCAGCCGCGGCTCCGACCCCGCCGGCCGCCCCCGATATCTCCTGGCTGAACTCGGGTGAGAAGCAACCCGATCTGGCCGAGGTGATCACCGACGTGCCGCTGGCCATGGTCCTGATTGATGATGCCGGCTTGCGCCAGCAGGTGAGTGACGCCTTGACAGCCCTGGAGTACCGGGTGGAGTTTCCGAAAAGCGCCGCTGCGGCCCAAGAGCGGATGCGCTTTGTCAACTTCGCCGCCGTGGTCCTCCACAGCGATTTTGCCGGCGGGGATCTGGCCCGGTCCGACTTCCACCAGCATATGCGCAAAATGCCGATGGCCACCCGGAGGATGATGCTCTACGTGCTGATCGGCCCGCGATTCAACACCCTCTACGACCTGGAGGCCCTGGCCCACAGCGCCAACCTGGTGGTCAACGACCGGGATGCGGCCAAGATGCCGCTGCTCCTCAAAAAGGCCCTCCATGACTACCAGCTCCTCTTCGGACCCTACCTGGAAGCCCTCAAGGCCCACGGCAAACTTTAAAACAGGGGCAAAAAGAAGGAAGAAGACCGTTAAGGGCGCGGCCTCCGGCTCTTAACGGTTGTAGGCATCCTCGTGGCGTTCAATGTCGTCCTCACCCAGGTAGCTGCCCGACTGAACCTCGATCAGCTCCAGGGGGATCTGGCCGGGGTTGCGGAGCCGGTGCATGGCGCCCACCGGGATAAAAGTTGACTCGTTTTCGCTGAGCAACCTGACTTCGCCGTCGGTGGTTACCTCGGCGGTACCCTTGACCACCACCCAATGCTCGGCCCGATGGTAGTGGCGCTGCAGGGAGAGGCTGGCCCCGGGATTGACCACGATCCGTTTCACCTGGAAACGGTCGGCGGTATCAACGCACTCGTAGGAACCCCAGGGACGGAAAACCCGGCGATGGAGCAGCACCTCCTCCCGGCCCAGTTTCTTCAGCTCGCCCACCAGCTCCTTCACCTCCTGGACCCGGTCGCGACGCGCCACCAGCAAAGCGTCGGCGGTTTCCACCACCACCAGATTATCGACCCCCAGCAGGGCCACCAGGCGACCGGAGGACCGCACGTAGCAATCGCGAATATCGCGGGCCAGCACCTGGCCAAGCAGGGTGTTGCCCTGGGGGTCGGAGGGGCCGATCTCCCACAGGGCGTTCCAGGAGCCCACATCGCTCCAGCCGCAGGCCAGGGGAATCACCGTAGCGGCGGTGGTGCGCTCCAGCACCGCGTAGTCGATGGAACGGGCTGGGGAGGCGGCAAAGGCCGCTTGCTCCAGGCGGATAAAATCAAGATCGAGTTGGCGCAGGGCATGGGCTTTGGCCACCTGGTCCGCCATCTCCGGCTCAAAGGTGGCGAGCTCCTCCAGCAAGCGAGAGGCCCGGAAGAGAAAGATGCCGCTGTTCCAGAGGTAGCCCTCGGCCACATAGGCCGCCGCGGTGGCAGGGTCCGGTTTTTCCCGGAAACGGACCACCGCCCGGGCGCTGCTGCCCGGGGCCGAAGCCGCACCCGGCTGGATGTAGCCGTAACCGGTTTCCGGATGGGTTGGAACAATACCGAAGGTGACCAGGCGGCCGGCGGCGGCGGCGGCTTCACCGCTGGCCACCGCGGCGGCGAAGAGATCGGCCTGCTGCATCAGATGATCGGCGGGCAGCACCAGCAGCAGGGGGTCATCGCCTTCGACCTGCGCCTCCAGAGCGGCGGCGGCAATGGCCGGAGCGGTATCCCGTCCCACCGGCTCGATCAGGATCGTAGCCTTCACCCCCACCGCCCGCAACTGTTCGGCCACCATAAAACGATGATCTTCGGTGCAGACCACAATGGGCCGGCCCACCCCGGAGAGCTGCTCCAAGCGGCGCACCGTCTGTTGCAACATGGTTTCCTCTCCGGTCAGGGCCAGCAGCTGCTTGGGATAAAGCTCCCTGGAAAGCGGCCAGAGCCGGGTGCCGGAACCGCCGGCCAGTAAAACTGGAACGATCATAGCCCACCTCCGTCCGGGGTGATCGGATTGGCCTCGGTGGCCAGCCAGGCCGGCAATTCGTCCAGGGCCGACAGCAGTTGGAGGCGGCCCTCGGCCAGGAGGTCAACCCCCAAACCCCATTGCAGCAGGGCCAGCAGGATCAAACCCAGCAGCAGGCTCAAAAGCAGAAAAAAGACCCAGAAAACGGCGACGGCCAGCCGGCTGCAACGCCCCTCCTGACGCCGGCTCGTCACCCGGTCCCGTCCGGCCAGAAAGACGTAGTACCAGCGGCGGCGACCCAACCCGACCGTTGCGCGCACATCAATGGGATGACGATGGCCACGATGGGCGCCCATGGCCTCCTTGAGGCAAAGCAGCTGTTCCTCGGAAAAGGTGGTGGCCACCCTCTCCGGCACCCGCCCCAGAATCCCGGCAATAACGGGATCATGACGGACATCTTTGCCCGGCTTCGCTCTCTCTTGGGTGGTCATCTGCCTCTTTCTCCAGGGTGAGCTACTCAACGGTGACGCTTTTGGCCAGATTTCTCGGCTGATCCACATCGCAGCCCCGCAACCGGGCCACCTGGTAGGCCAACAACTGCAAAGGAATGGTGTAAAGAATCGGGTTCAGGTCGGGCATCACCACCGGCAGTTGCACTACATACTCACCAAGCCGGGACAGTCCCGCATCCCCCCGGCTGCCCAGCAGGATCAAGCGGCCGTGTCGGGCCTTGACCTCCTCGACATTGGCGATCATCTTATCGTAAACGCCGTTCTGGGGCGCCAGGGCCAGCACCGGCATATCCCGGTCGATCAGGGCGATGGGGCCGTGTTTCATCTCGCCGGCGGCATAACCCTCGGCGTGGATATATGAGATCTCCTTGAGCTTCAGGGCCCCCTCCAGGGCGATGGGGAAATTCTCCCCCCGGGCCAGGAAGAGAAAGTTGCGGCACTTGACAAACTCCTCGGCCAGCCGCTCCATCTCCTCCAGCCAGCCGGGCAGCTCTTCGGTCAGCAAGGGCGGCAACTCAACCAGGGATTCGATCATGGTCTGGCGCTCTTGGGCCACCATGGTGCCCCGCACCTGACTGAAATAGAGGGTGAGGAGGAAAAGCGCCACCAACTGGCAGGTGAAGGCTTTGGTGGAGGCCACCCCGATCTCGGGCCCGGCGTGGGTGTAGATGGTCCCGTGGGCCTCGCGGGTCATGGTGCTGCCCAGCACATTGCAGATCGTCAGCACCCGGGCCCCGGCCTGCCGGGCCAGGCGCATCCCGGCCAGGGTATCGGCGGTTTCGCCGGACTGGGAGATGGGCACCACCAGGACCGTTTTGTCCAGGATCAGCCGCCGATAACGAAATTCCGAGGCGATATCCACCTCCACCGGAATACCGACCCGCTTTTCCAGCCAGTATTTCGCCACCAGGGCGGCATGCCAGGAACTGCCGCAAGCCAGCAGCGAGATCCGTTTGATCCCCTTGATCTCCCGGTCGGAGAGGCCCAGCTCCGGCAGACTGATCTGACCGGTCTCCGGATCGACCCGGCCCCGAAAGGTGCTGAGAATCGCCTGGGGCTGCTCGAAGATCTCCTTGAGCATAAAGTGGGTAAACCCGGCTTTCTCGGCCATGGCCGGGTTCCAGTCGACCACTTTGACCTCTTTGGCCACCACCCGGCCGGAGGCCAGTTTGCGCACCTCGTAACGGTCGCGGTAGAGCAGCGCCACTTCATGGTCATCGAGGAAAACCACCCGATTGGTGTAGGGCAGCAGGGCGGGAATATCGGAGGCCAGCAGGCAGCCGCCGCCATCCCCCGGCTCCGGCACCCCCAGCACCAAGGGACTCTGACAGCGGGCGGCGATCAGCATATCCGGCGCCCCGGACCACATCACCCCCACCGCATAGGAGCCCTGAATCTTTTGCAAAGCCTTGCGCACCGCAGCCAGCAGGTTCTTGCCGTTGAAAAGCTCCTCGATCAGGTGGACCAGAACCTCGGTGTCGGTTTCGGAGCGGAAGACATGGCCCTTGCCCTGCAACTCCTCCCGCAGAGCATGGTAATTTTCGATGATCCCGTTATGGACCACCACCAGCTCGCCGGTGCAATCGCTATGGGGGTGGGCGTTGAGTTCGGAGGGTGAGCCGTGGGTGGCCCAGCGGGTATGACCCAGGCCGATGTGGCTCTCCACATCCCGGACCTTCTCCAGCTTCTCTTCCAAGTTTACCAGCTTGCCCATGGCGCGGTGCTTGACCAGCCCGCCATTTTCCAGATAAACCAGCCCCGCCGAATCATAGCCGCGGTATTCCAGGCGCTTGAGCCCCTCCAACAGGATCGGCACCACTCGGCGCGGGCCGATATAACCAACAATTCCACACATCGCTTTCCCCCTCGTTAGACAAAAACCTGGCGGGAACGCTGCACCACCTCCGGCAGCACCGCCAGGAAGGCCTCCACCTCCGCCCCGCTGTTCAGCCGGCTCAGGCTGATCCGCAGGGTACCATGCCGATAGCTTTCCGGCACCGCCATGGCGGCCAGCACCGGCGATGGATCAAGGTCGCCGCTATGGCAGGCGGCATGGGCCGAAACTGCAAACCCCCGATCATCCAGATCCTGAATCATCTGGGCCGAAGAGCAGTATTCAAAGCTGACATTGACGGTGTTGGCCAGACGCGGAGCCCCCTCCCCGTTAATCAGGGCCTCCGGGCAACTACGGCGAATCCCGGCCTCCAGCTTCCGACGCAGGGCCGCCAACTCCTCCCGGCCCCCCCGGGCCAGATGGGCCCCCGCCAACTCGCAGGCCAGGCCGAAGCCGATGATCCCGGCCACGTTTTCGGTGCCGGCCCGACGCCCCCCCTCCTGGCCCGCTCCCATGATCAACGGAGTCACCGGGGCCGCCCGGTCCAGATAAAGGGCCCCGCAACCCTTGGGGCCGTGCAGTTTGTGGGCACCCAGGCTCAGGTAATCCACCGGCCACTCCTCGGCCCGGATCTCCTCTTTACCCGCCAGTTGCACCGCATCGCAATGAAAAAGTACGCCGCTATTCCGGCAGATTGCCCCCAGCTCGGCCATCTCCCAGAGCACCCCGGTTTCGTTGTTGGCCGCCATCAGGGAAACCAAGGCGGTGTCGCCATCGATGGCCGCCTGCAACGTGGCGCTATCCAGTCTGCCGGCGGGATCCACCGGCAGACGCTCCACCTGGTAGCCGTGGTGCTGTTGCAAAAAGTTGAGGGGTTGCTGGACCGAGGGGTGCTCCACCAGGGAGGTGATGATTTTTTTATGCCGGGGCCGGGCCATTACCGCGCTTAAAATCGCCTGGCAGTTGGCCTCACTGCCACCGCCGGTAAACACCAGGCGATCCGGGGAACAGTGGAGCAGGGCCGCCACCCGGTCCCGGCCCTCTTCCACGGCCCGGCGCGCTTGCTCCCCCAGGGAGTGGCCGCTGGAGGGGTTGCCGAAATTTTCGGCAAGGGCCCGAGCCATGGCCGCAACCACCTCCGGCGCCAGCGGAGTGGTGGCGTTATTGTCCAGGTAAACTTTGGGCATCATCTCTCCTCGCTGCTCAGATCGCCAGCATCCGCTCCAGGGCCAGACGGGCGGAAGCCGCCGTCGCCATGGGTACCGTAATCCGGTTGACCTCCCGCCCGGCCGCCAGATGGTCCAGAATCCAGAGCAGGTAGGAGGGTTTGATGCGATACATGGTGGAGCAGAGGCATTGAAAGGGGGAAAGGGAGTGGATCTCCTGCTCGGGATGGCGGGCCTGGAGCCGGCGGACCAGGTTGATCTCGGTCCCCACCGCCCACTTGGAACCCGGCGGTGACTGCTCGATCGCCTTGATGATCGCCTCGGTGGAGCCGTATTGATCGGCCCGGCTCACTACCTCTCGGCGGCACTCGGGATGAACGATGATTTTGACCTGGGGGTCGCGCTGGCGCCAGGCCTCCACATGGGTCGCGGCAAACTGCATATGCACCGTGCAGTAGCCGTCCCAGAGGATCACCCTGGCCCGCTTCACCGCCTCGGGGGCGTTGCCGCCCAGGGGGAGGCCCCGGCGCCAGAGGACCACCTCATCCTCGGCGATCCCGATGGCGGCGGCGGAGTTGCGACCCAGATGTTCGTCGGGGAAGAAGAAGACCCTTTCGCCCTTGGCCAGGGCCCATTGCAGTACCCGTTCGGCGTTGGAAGAGGTACAGACCGAGCCGCCCCACTCCCCAACCAGGGCCTTGATCTCCGCCGAGGAGTTGACGTAGGTCACCGGCACCAGACCGGTGGGATCGATCACCGGCGCCAGTTCAGCAAAGGCCCTCTCCACCTCGGAGCGGGTGGCCATGTCGGCCATGGGGCAACCGGCCCGCAGATCGGGCAAAAAGACCCGCTGCTCATCACTGGTGAGGATATCGGCCGATTCGGCCATGAAGTGGACCCCGCAGAAAACGATCAGGCTTCTGTCCCGGTTTTCGGCGGCGATCCGGGCCAGCTTCAGGGAGTCGCCGGTGGCGTCGGCATGGCGGTAGACCGCTTCCTGCTGATAGTGGTGGGCCAGCAGCAGCAGGCGATCGGCCAGCTCCTCCTTACGGGCGAGAATCCGGCGGTGCAGCGCATCTTCCGGTTGCTCAAGATACGCCGCCCCGATATCGACCTGGACTAGGGATCTCATGGTAATAATGGGAAACTCAGGCGGTTTCCGGCTCTTCCGGCTCTTCCGGCTCTGGCGTCTGGGCGGTAAACTGACGGCGCTTGCGCTGCAACTCCTTGAGTTGCAGGCCCAGGGTGTCGAAGGCCTCCCCCAGGATGGTCCTCACCGATTCGCCCTTACGGGTTACCACCACGGTGTCGCTGGGAACCCCCGCCACCAGGCGCACTTCGTAACCGCCGCTCTTGTGGCTGGCGGTCCCCTCGATGGTCACCCGCAGATGGTGAACCAGACCGGCATGGTGACGAGTCAACCGACTCTTCTCGGCGTCGATCTTTTCCTGCCAAACCTTACGGATATCCAAATTACGACCTTCAACCTGAAGTTCCATGCATTCCTCCCGAAGGACTAAGGATGGTTTAACGAAAAACGGGTAAGTTACCTGCTGCCCGCCTTGGTTGCAATCAAAAATCTCGACAGCTCCGCACGGCCACCCCCTCACCCTGATCGTAGTTGACTTACCGGTGGCAGTCAACAGGCTTCACCCGGCGGCGTATTGCCGCAGGATGGCGATGCGGTCCAGGGAGGATCCGACGCGCTCGGGGCTGAGCTGGCCGGTGGCCAGGGCCTGCTCCAGCCGGGCCAGGCAGCGGCGCACCTTTTGGTGGTCGTGACAGACCAGCAGTTGATCGGCCCCGGCGTGCAGAGCGGCCAGGGCCGCCTCCTCAACCGAGTGGTGATTTTCGATGGCTCCCATCTCCAGGTCGTCGGTGACTATCACCCCGCGAAAACCCATGCTTTGCCGCAGCAACCGGGTGAGGATGAGCGGCGAGAGGGTGGCGGGCCGCCGGGGATCGAGGGCGGGATAAATGGTATGCGAGGTCATGATCGCCGCCACCCCCGCATCGGCGGCGGCCTGAAAGGGGAGCAGATCGCACCGTTCCAGCTCCTCCCGGCTGCGGGCCAGGGTGGGCAGGGTTTGGTGGGGGTCCAGGCGGGCGGCCCCCAGACCGGGGAAGTGTTTGGCGCAGGCGGCCAGGCCTTGCTCCTGCATATTCCTGATCACCAGGCAGCCCAGCCGGGCCACGGTGGCCGGGTCATCCCCCAGCACCCGGCGCTCCATGTAAAAATTCCGCCCAGCCGGACAGAGATCAAGCACCGGGGCCAGGTTCATATTGATCCCCACCGCCGCCAGTTCGGCCGCACAGGTACGGGCATAGGCGGTCAGGGCGGCCTCCGGGTCCGGGCCTTCGGCCAGCACCCGGGCGTCGGCAAACTGGGTGAAGGGCGGCGGCAGGCGAGCCACCGTGCCGCCCTCCTGATCGATGGAGATCAGCGGCGGCGGCAAACCGGCCTTTTTGCAGGCGCCGGCCAGATCGGCGCAGAGTTGCCTGAGCTGCTCCGGGGCCCCCACATTGCGCTTGAACAGGATAAAATCGTTGATCCGCCCGGCGACAATCAGCTCCCGGGTGGAATCATCCAGAACCTGGTCCGGCAGGCCGACCATGAACAGACCGCCGACCACCGGCCACGACCTTGCCCCGGTGGGAGTGCTCATGCCGGCTCCTCCAAGGGGTCGGGGCAGCCGGCTTCGGCAAACCCCTTGCGGCGAAGGATACAGGCATCGCAACGGCCGCAGGCCCGCTGCTCCGGGCCGGGATCGTAGCAGGAGTGGGTGCGGGCATAGTCCACCCCCAGCTCCATCCCCCTGGCGATAATCTCCGCCTTGCTCAGGTTGAGCAGGGGGGCCTGAATCCGAAAACCCCGGCCTTCCCGGCCCGCCCTGGTGCCGAGATTGGCGGCGGCGGCAAAGGCCTCCAGGTAATCGGGACGGCAGTCGGGGTAGCCGCTGAAATCGACGGCGTTGACCCCGATAAAGATATCCCGGGCCCCCAGCACCTCGGCCCAGGAGACGGCATAGGCCAGGAAAATGGTGTTACGCCCCGGCACATAGGTGCTGGGGATCTCCCCGGCCGTCCCGGGGGCGGCCATGGCCGAAGGTTCCCGGTCCTTGGGCACCTCCAGCCCGGAGGTCAGGGCCGAGCCGCCGATGGCGTCCAGGGCGATATCGAGGACCAGATGCCGCTCCACCCCCCAGCTCTTGGCGTTGATCCGGGCCAGTTCCAGTTCGCGGGTATGGCGCTGGCCGTAGGAGAAGGAGAGACAGTGACAATGAAACCCGGCCGTCGCCGCCAGGGCCAGGACCGTGGTGGAATCCAGGCCGCCGGAAAGCAGCACCACCGCCTTTTTTTGCTCGGGGGAAGTTTGATTTTTCATCCCCCCAACCTAATCTCCGCAACCCCTTATCGTCAATATGGTTGTCACCAATATGGCTGGCGCCGGGACCGGCTACGATTGACAAGGAAATGCCCTTTGTGGTTGAATATTCGACATGATCCTTTTTGGCGAACATCACATCACCTGGCGACGCCTGTTGCGCCGCAGCCTGGAGCTGACCGCGATCTGGCTGATTCTCACCGGAGGCCGCTCCGACGCCTGGCTGCCGGGGCTGGTGGTGGTGATCGCCGCCGCCCTTGCCTCGCTGCTCCTGCCCGTTACCCACACCTGGAGCTGGCGCCCGGGGGGGCTCTGCCGTTTTCTACCCTTTTTCCTTCACCGCTCCCTGCTGGCGGGCCTCGACGTGGCCCGCCGGGCCCTGGCTCCCGACCCGGCCCTGCGCCCGGGCCTGCACCGATATCGCTGGCAACTGCCCCCGGGCCCGGCCCGGATCTTTTTCGCCAACACGGTCTCCCTGCTGCCCGGCACCCTCAGTGTCGGCCTGGACCGGGAAACTCTGCTGATCCACACCATCAACGCCGACCGGGAGCTGGGGGAGGATCTGGCCGACTTGGAGAGGATGGTCGGCCTTCTTTTCAAGCAGGGGAACGAACCATGAGCGTCGATCTGCTCCTGCTGGGGTGCGTCCTGTTCCTGCTGCTCACCGTCGGCCTGGGACTGATCCGGGTGATCCGCGGCCCCAGTCCCGCCGACCGAATGTTAAGCGCCCAACTTTTCGGAACCAGCGGGGTGGCTATCTTTCTGCTTCTGGCCGAACTCCGGGACGACCCGGCCCTGCGCCACATCGCCCTGGTTTACGCCCTGTTGGCGGCGGTGGCGGTGATCACCTTTGTCCGCCGGGGTCCCGGGGGCGACCAACCGGCCGATCCGGCGGGGAAGGAGTGACCGCAAGCATGGAACTCCTTGCCCTGATCCGGGGATGGCTGGCCCTCGGCCTGATCATCACCGCCATGCCCTTTTTCCTGGCCGGCACCGTGGGACTGCTGCGTTTTCCCGATGCCTGCACCCGGGTCCATGCCGTGACCAAGGCGGATAATGTCGGCCTTGGCCTGCTGGTGGCCGGGCTGATTTTACGGAGCTGGTCACCGGCGGTCAGCGCCGAGTTGCTGCTGATCTGGGTACTGGTGCTTTCCGCCGGAGCCACCGCCGGACACCTGGTGGGAGCGACGGCCCTGGGTCTGCTGAACCCCGAGGCGCCGGCAACCGCCACCGCACCCGGCAACGATGCGAAAAACGAGATGAAATAATCATGACCCTCCTGCTTACGGCCCTTGACCTCTGCCTGGCCGTCATTCTGCTCTGGCTGACCTGGGCGGTACTGTTCAGCCGTGATGATTTCCGGGCCGTGGTACTCTTTATCTCCCTGGGCCTGATCATGGCCATGGCCTGGGTGCGGCTGACCGCCCCGGAGGTGGCCCTGGCCGAGGCAGCCATCGGGGCCGGGATCAGCGGCGCTCTGCTGCTCTCCGCCCTGCCGCGCCTGCAGCAAACGAAAAACGACCCCTCGGTTGGAAAAATCCCCCTTTTCCTGCTGGGGCTGGCAACCCTGCTCTTCTTGGTGGTGACCGGAGGCCTGCTGGGGATCACGCCACCTTTCAGAATCGGCCCCGGCCCGCTGACCGCCGAGTTGATGCCCCTGAGCGGGGTGAGCAACCAGGTCACCGCGGTATTGCTCAATTTCCGCAGCTTCGACACCCTGCTGGAGCTGGCGGTGCTGCTGCTGGCGGTGGTGGGGATCTGGTCCTGGGGCAAGGAGAGATCGACCGGGTCCGGCGACGGGGCAAAGGGCCCGGCCTGCCCACCGGCCGGACCGATCACCCTTACCCTGACCCGGGGAATTTTACCGCTGGCCGTCCTGATTGCCGGTTACCTGGCCTGGATCGGGGATCAGGCCCCGGGGGGGGCCTTTCAGAGCGGGGCGGTGCTGGGAGCGGCCGGCGTCCTGCTGGGCCTGACCGTCCGGCCGCTAACGGAGCTCTTTCCGCAATGGCTGCTGCGCGCTGTCCTGGTCCTCGGCCTGGCCGTCTTTCTGTTATTGGCCGCCCTGCCCCTGGCCTCCGGCCGGCTCTTTTTTCAATACCCGCCGGGTTACGCCGGGGCCTTTATTCTGGCCATCGAAGCGGCCGCAGCCCTCTCCATCGGCCTGGCTTTGGGCCTGCTGCCGGGGGGGCGACCACGATGAACTCCGCCCTGTTATTCGGTGCCACCGGCCTGGGCATGTTCTCCCTGGGCCTGATCGCGCTTTTTTCCCAAGCCGCCGTGCTGCGCAAGATTATGGGGCTGAATATCTGCGGCAGCGGCATCTTTCTGCTGATGATCAGCATCGCCTACGACCCGGCCGGGGGGGCGCCCGATCCGGTGCTGCACGCCCTGGTACTTACCGGGATCGTAATCACCGTCAGCATCACCGCCTTCGCCCTGGCCCTGGCCAGCCGCGAACAGAGCCGACAGTGCCGCGAGGAGCCGGCCGCCCCACCGCCTGATCCGCCCCGGGGCAAAACGGGATGAGCCCCACCTTCCCGCCCCCCTGGCCGATTCTGCTGATCGTGCTGCCCCTGGCGGCGGCGCTGATCGCCTTCGCATTGCCGCGACTGGCGGGATATGCCGCCCTGCTGACCATGGCCGCCATTCCGGCCCTGCTGATCCCCCTGACCGCCGTGATCGGCCCGGACTCCCCTCTCTTTTATCCCCTGGGCGGCTGGCCGCCGGAGCTGGGAATCGGCCTGCTGACCGACGGTTTGAGCCTGTGGCTGCTCTGGTTGGGAGCGGCGGTCAATATCGCCGTCGGCGCCTATGCCCGGCCCTACTTTTTAACCAGGCCACATGACACCGCCGGGCAAACCACCACCCCCGGCGACGGCGGTCGTTACTTCCTCCCGCTTTGGCTGATGCTCTGGGCCGCGCTCAACGGGGTACTGCTCAGCGCCGACCTGTTCAACATCTATGTCGGGCTGGAGCTGCTGGGTCTGGCGGCGGTCTGCCTGGCCGCCCTGGGCGACAATCGCGAGGCCCGGCGGGCCGCCATGCGCTACCTGCTGCTCAATATCTTCGGTTCCCTCTGTTTCCTGCTGGCGGTGGTCCTGATCTACCGCCAAACCGGCAGCCTCAACCTGGCCCTGTTCCAGGAACTCAGCGCCCCCGATCCCCTGGTCCGGCTGGCTTTGGCCCTGCTCAGCCTGGGGCTGATCATCAAGGCGGCCCTCTTTCCCCTCCATTTCTGGCTGCCTCCGGCCCACGCCCAGGCGACGGCTCCGGTTTCCGCCCTGCTCTCCGCCCTGGTGGTCAAGGCCTCCCTCTACCTGCTGCTGCGGATCTGGCTGCCGATCTGGGAGGGGGGCGAACTCGACCCGACGCTCCTGTTCCGGGTTTTCGGCACCCTGGGAGCGGCGGCCATTTTCTGGGGCTCACTACAGGCCATGCGCTGCGCCGGCTTGAAAGAGCTGATCGCCTACTCCACCGTGGCCCAGATGGGCTACCTCTTCCTGTTTTTTCCGTTGCTGGCGGGACCGGAACCGACCAGCGCCCTCTACGGGCTGCTCTTTTTTCTGACGGCCCACGCCCTGGCCAAAGCCGCCCTCTTCCTGGTGGCGGGAACCATCACCAATCAACGAAAGCTGGCGGGAAGATCGGCCAAGCCGCTGCTGATCGCCGATCTGGCGGGGCTGAGCCGGACCCTGCCCCTGACCGCTCTCACCCTGGCTCTGGCCTCCATCAGCCTGATGGGTCTGCCGCCCAGCGGCGGTTTTATCGGTAAGTGGTACCTGCTCCATGCCGCCCTGACCGGCAAACAGTGGTGGTGGACGGGGGCGATTATCGGCGGCGGCCTGTTCGGCCTGGCCTACCTGCTCCGGCCGGTGGCCCGCACCTTCGCCAAAACCGGGGAGAAGCAGCACCGGCACGGCGTTAAGCGGAGCCAGCCGGCGCCTGACCCGCCCAAAGAGCCCGAGGAGGAGCGAAAAGTGGTCTGGGCCCCGGAATGGCCGGCTTTGCTGCTGGCCCTGGGCGCCGTTCTGCTGGGGCTTTTCCCCTGGCTGCCGCTGGAGCTGCTGGGGGGCGGCCTGCCCGACCTTAACTTCCAGGCGCCGGGGACAACACCATGAACGTCCCCCTTTCCCCCGATAACATCAACGCCTGGCTGCCGCTGGCCATTCTTTTCAGCTCCTTTATTGCCGGGATTATCATCTTTTTTCTCCGCGAAGAGAGTATCGGAATGCGTACCACCCTCAACCTGGGCGGGGCAACAGTCAAGCTGGTGCTGATCGGGGTGATGATCCACGGGATGTTCCAGGGGGTGCACTACGAGGCGACCATGCCCTTTCTGCCCGGGATCACCCTGGTGCTGCGGGCCGACTCTCTGGCGGTACTTTTCGCGACCCTGTCGGCGGTACTCTGGCTGCTCACCACCATCTATGCCGTGGGGTATCTGGAAAACTCGCCCAACCGCAGCCGTTTTTTCGGTTTTTTCAGCCTCTGCGTCAGCGCCACAGTGGGGGTGGCCCTGGCCGGTAACCTGATCACCTTCCTGCTCTTTTATGAGATGCTGACCCTGGCCACCTACCCGTTGGTGGTCCATCGCGGCACCCCCGAGGCCCTGCGGGCCGGCCGGATCTACCTCTACTATACGGTGGGGGGCGGCGCCCTGCTGCTGCTGGGCACCCTCTGGCTCTGGACCCTGGCCGGCGATC
>JBLRWU010000030.1:0-18170 GCA_047921155.1 Desulfurivibrio sp. | reverse complement strand
ACCTGCTGGGGGTGGTCGGGGTGGGATTGGCTCTGGGCTACAGTCCCGAGCAGATCGGTTCCGGGTTGGCGGCCGCAACCCCGCCGCCGGGCCGTCTGGAGCGGTTCAGCTCCGGGGCCGGGATTGAGGTTTTTGTGGACTACGCCCATACCCCCGATGCCCTGAGCCATGTACTCAAGGCCTTGCGCCCCCATGCCGGTCGTCTGGTGGTGATCTTTGGCTGCGGCGGGGATCGGGACCGGGGTAAGCGCCCGGTGATGGGGGAGATTGCCGGTCGCCTGGCAGATATCGTAATTCTGACTTCCGACAACCCCCGGGGCGAAAATCCGGCCGCCATCCTGGCCGCCATCGAAGAGGGGGTGCGGCGGGCCGGCTTGTCGCGCTGCCGGCTGGAAAGTTTGCTGGCCGCGGCGGCGGGTCGCCGGGGCTATGATCTGGTGGAGTCCCGCCGCCGGGCGATCCGGGACACCCTGTTGCACAGTCGCCCCGGAGATCTGGTGCTGCTTTGCGGCAAGGGGCATGAGACCACCCAGGTTATCGGTTCGACCAGCCGCCACTTCGATGATCGGCGGGAGGTTGCTGAACAGTTGGCGGTTGTCCGAAGCTAAAACGGGAAGAGGGGGTTAAAGATGGAACCGATAAGGGAATACAACGGCAATGCCACCCGGCGACGCTCCCGCCGCCGGGCCGAGTTCGGCTACGGTTTTGCCCTGGCCCAGAATCCGGTCTGGACCCTGGCCCAGGTACTGCTGGCCACCGGGGGGCGCCTCTGGGGTACCCGGACCCAGGCCGCATTCCGCCTGATCTCTTCCGACAGCCGGACCATCGAGGCCGGCGATCTTTTCGTCGCCCTGCGGGGTGAAAATTTCGACGGTCACCGGTTTGTCAGCGAAGTGCTGCGCAAGGGAGCCGCCGGGTTGATCTTGGATGAGCCACCCACCGAGCCGGTGCCGGTGCCGGTGGTCCTGGTGCCGGACACCTTGCGGGCCTTGGGTGATCTGGCTCATTACCGGCGGGGTCAGATGCGAGCCCTACGGGTTCTGGCGGTCACCGGCAGTTCCGGTAAAACCACGGTCAAGGAGATGACCGCCGCCATCCTGGGCCGGCATCATCAGGTTTTGAAAACCCGGGGCAACTTCAATAATCTGATCGGCATGCCGCTTTCCCTGTTGCCGGTGGATGAACGCCACGAGTTTGCGGTGCTGGAGATGGGGATGAACCGTCCCGGTGAGATCGCCCGGATGGCCGAAATTGCCGTGCCCGACGCCGCCTGCATCACCAACGTCCAGGAGGCCCATCTGGCCGGGCTGGCCGGAATCGAGGGGGTGGCCAGGGCCAAGGGCGAGCTCTTCGCCGGACTGCCGGGGTGGGGCACCCTGGTGGTCAATCTGGATGACCGACGGGTGCGGAAGCTGGCGGCCAAGGCCGGCCAGGAGCGGATCACCTTCGGGCGCTCGCCCAAGGCCATGGTGCGGGCCACCCATATCCGCAGCCTGGGAGAGCTGGGCATGAGTTTTACCCTGACCATCGGCGACTGGCGGGGCAGGATCCGGCTCGCTGCCCTGGGCGCTCATAATGTCCAGAACGCCCTGGCCGCCGCGGCCCTGGCTCGAGCAGTGGGGATCTCTTCCGATGAGATCGCCGCCGGGTTGACCGACTATCGCCCCTTTGCCAAGCGCCTCCAGTTGCAGCCCTTTATCGGCGGGCTCAAGTTGATCGACGATACTTACAACGCCAACCCCTCGTCGATGCTGGCGGCCCTGGAGACGGTCCACAATCTGCGACGCAATCGCAAGGTGGTGGCGGTGCTGGGGGATATGCTGGAGCTGGGCACCCACGGCCCGGCCGCCCACCGTTTTATCGGGGAGAAGGTGGCCCGGCTGAACTTTGACTATCTGCTGACGGTGGGTGAATTCGCGGCCGAGATGGTGACCGCCGCCCGCGGCGCCGGAATGGGTAAAACCAGGGCCAGGGCCTGTGCCGACAAAGAGGAGATTGTCGGTTGGCTGCAGGAAGCGGTGAGCCGCGGCAAGCTTGGGGCCGGGGATATTGTATTGTGCAAGGGTTCGCGGGGCATGCGGATGGAAACCATTATTAACGGAACCATGGCGTCCGTTTAGGAAAAGACCGGGAGAGGCAATGCTCTACCATATTCTGTACTCCCTGCATGAGCAGGTCAGCGTCTTCAACGTCTTTCGCTATATCACCTTTCGGTCGATCGGTGCGGCGTTGACCGCTTTTCTGCTGGTGATCACCATCGGTCCCCATTTCATCGCCTGGCTGAAGAGCCGGCAGATCGGCCAGGTGGTCCGGGAGGATGGCCCGGAGAGCCACTACAGTAAGCGGGGAGTGCCCACCATGGGAGGGATGCTGATCCTGGCGGCGGTGGTTTTCACCACCCTGCTCTGGGTCGATCTCGGCAACCATTTTGTCTGGTTGATATTGGCGGTGCTGCTCTGGTTCGGGGCCATCGGCGCCTACGACGACTATCGCAAGATCCGCAAACAGAACAGCAAAGGTTTGAGCGTGCGGGGGAAGCTGCTGCTCCAGGTGGTCGGGGCCGGCGCCGCCATTCTGGTGCTCTATCTGCTGCCGGGTTTTGACGGTCAGTTAAGCTTCCCCTTTTTCAAGGAGATCCGGCCTGACCTGGGGGCCTGGTACTGCCTTTTTGCCGTCCTGGTGGTGGTGGGTGCTTCCAATGCGGTTAACCTCACCGATGGCCTTGACGGTCTGGTCACCGGGCCGGTGGTGATCACCGGCACCGTTTATCTGATGTTTTCCTACCTGGCCGGACACGCGGTGCTGGCCAGTTACCTGCAGATCCCCCATGTACCGGGGGCCGGGGAGGTGGCGGTCTTTACCGCCGCCCTGGTGGGCGCCAGTCTGGGCTTTCTCTGGTTCAACACCTATCCGGCTCAGGTGTTCATGGGCGATGTCGGCTCCCTGGCCATCGGGGCGGCTCTGGGGATGGTGGCGATCATCACCAAGCAGGAGTTTCTGCTGGCCATTGTCGGCGGTATTTTTGTGATGGAGGCGCTGAGTGTGATCCTCCAGGTGGGCTTCTTCAAGATGAGCGGCGGCAAGCGGATCTTTTTGATGGCCCCCTTTCATCATCATTTTGAAAAGAAGGGCTGGCAGGAACCCAAGGTGGTGGTTCGCTTCTGGATCATCTCAATCGTGCTGGGGCTGATAGCCCTGGCAACCCTCAAGCTGCGGTAAGGCCATGAACCAGGTGCGGCGCGAAAATATCCTGCCCTTCCAAGCCACCGACCATATTTTGGTGGTGGGACTGGGCCGGTCCGGGGTGGCGGCGGCGCGGTTCCTGCTGGGGTTGGGGATCAAGGTCTCCGTCTCCGAAGCCGGCCGGGCGGTGACTCCGGACAGCGCAGCGGTGACCTGGCTCCTGGAACGCGGGGTTCACTGTGAACTGGGCGGGCATTCGCCGGAGTTGTTTACCTCGGTGGATGCCATCTTGGTCAGTCCGGGGGTGCCGCTGGATCTGCCCGTCCTGGATGCGGCCCGGGCGGCCGGGGTGCCGGTTATCGGCGAACTGGCGCTGGCTCCGGCTTACCTGCAAACCCCGGCAATCGCGATCACCGGCACCAACGGCAAGAGTACGGTAACCACCCTGGTCGGGGAGCTGCTGCAGGCCGCCGGCTTGCGGGTTTTTGTCGGCGGCAACCTGGGGGTGCCCCTCTGCGAATATCTGGCCGGCCCCCAGGAGGCCGATTGGGTGGTTCTGGAGTTGAGCAGTTTCCAACTGGACAGCGCCGCCGGCTTCCGGCCGCGCATCGGGGTTCTGCTCAATATCTCCCCCGATCACCTGGATCGTTATCCCGATTATCCAGCCTACGTCGCTTCCAAGTGGCGAATTTTTGCCAACCAGAGGGAGGATGATTACGCGGTGATCAATGTCGCCGATCCGGAGATCAGCGGTTTGGCCCGCCGCTTGCCGTTGCGTTCCCGTTCCGTGGCCTTCAATCCGGGGGAGATGCCAAGGACGGATTCGGTTATGATGGCTGGGGCCTGGAGTGAAGGCCCGGCGGCCGCCGACCCCATCCGGTTGCGCTTAACCGGCGAGGAGAGGGCCGGGGAGGGGGCTTCGGTGGAGAGCTACGATCTTTCCGCCACCTGTCTGGCCACCGAGCCCAACCGGCAGAACGCCATGGCCGCGATCCTGGCGGCTCGTCTCGCCGGTTGTGCCCCGGAGGCGATCCGGCGTGGGTTGACCGTTTTCCAGCCCCTGCCCCATCGCCTCGCCCTGGTTGCCACCATCGCCGGGGTCGATTTTTATGATGACTCCAAGGCCACCAATATCGGGGCGGTGATCTCGGCCCTGCGGGGGCTGCAGCAGCCGGTGGTGCTGATCGCCGGTGGTCTGGACAAAGGGGGCGATTACGGCCTGATGCTGCCGGTGGTACGGGAGAAGGTTAAGGCTCTGGTGCTGATCGGCAGCGCCCGCGAGAAGATGGCCGCGGCCCTGGCCCGGGCCGTCCCGGTTAAAACCGCTTCCGATCTGCCGACGGCGGTGCAAACCGCCTTTGCCTTGGCCGGCGCCGGAGAGGCGGTACTCCTCTCCCCGGCCTGTGCCAGCTTTGATATGTTCACCGGCTACGCCCAGCGGGGAGAGGTGTTCCGGCAGGCGGTGCGGGAGTTGCAGGAGAGCCGCGATGGCTCGGGTAATCTGCTGGCCCGGGGTTGCCCGATCATGGCGGCGATGCTGATATGAGCCTGCGCCTGGTCATAACTGGCGGAGGAACCGGCGGCCACCTCTTTCCGGGGATCGCGGTGGCCGACGAGGTGCTGGCCGGTTTTCCCGGGAGCGAGGTGCTTTTTATCGGGACCGGCCGCGAAATTGACCGCCGCGCCTTGGCCGACAAGCCTTACCACCAGGCAGCCCTCACCGGTAGCGGGCTCAAGGGGATCTCCTGGCGGGGCCGGCTGGCTTCGCTGGCCCGTCTGCCGGTGGGGCTGTGGCAGGCCTGGCGGCTGCTGCGCGGCTTTAAGCCCGATCTGGTGCTGGGAGTAGGGGGCTATGTGACCGGCCCGGTCCTGTTGGCCGCCAAGCTGATGGGGGTCACCACCGGTATCCATGAGCAGAATTCGGTGCCGGGCCTGGCCAACCGCCTCCTGGGCCGTTTTGTGGATCTGGTCTTTTTGTCCCTGCCGGGCAGTGAGATCGGGTTTCCGGCGGCCAAGACCAGACTGGTGGGCAACCCCTTGCGGCCCGAGTTGCTGGCGGCGGCGCAAAGGGTGGCGGCGGAGTCCGATCGGGAGGTCGGCCGGGAGTTGAACCTTTTGATTCTGGGCGGCAGCCAGGGGGCGCACCGGGTCAACCAGTTGATTCTGGAAGCGTTGGCGGGTTTGGCTGGAGAGGGGATGGCGCTGCGGGTCGTGCACCAGACCGGGAGCCGGGACCTGGCCATGGTCATGGAGAGGTATCGGCAGATGGGGATCAAAGCTCGGGCAGAGGCTTTTATTGCCGACATGGCTCCGGTCTACGCCGGCGCCGATCTGGTGGTTTCCCGGGCCGGGGCCACCACCCTGGCGGAGTTGGCCCTCTTCGGCAAACCGGCCGTGCTGATTCCGTACCCCTACGCCGCCGACGATCATCAGCGGCTCAACGCCGAGATTATGGCGCGGCACGGTGCCGCCGTGGTCCTCGCCGAGGCGGAACTGACCGGGCCGATTTTGGCCGTTGGATTAAGGGGTTTGCTGGCTGATCGGGAGCGGCGGCAAAAAATGGCCGTCCGGGCCCGGGAGTTGGCCAATCCCGATGCCGCCCATGAGATTATCAGAGAGAGCCGCGCCCTGGCCGGAGTTTAACAGAAAGGGAAAAATGTATAAAAAAAATCAACATATCCACTTTGTCGGGATCGGCGGCATCGGAATGAGCGGGATTGCCGAACTGCTGCTCAATCTTGGCTACCGGGTCAGCGGCTCGGACCTGCGGGAGAGCGCGATCACTCGCCGGTTGGCCGATCTGGGCGGGGTGATCGGCATCGGTCACCATGGCCGGCAAATGGCCGGGGCCGATGTGGTGGTGATCTCCTCGGCGGTGAAGAGCGACAACCCGGAGGTGATCGCTGCCCATGAAGCCGGGATCCCGGTGATCCCCCGGGCCGAGATGCTGGCCGAGCTGATGCGGTTGAAGATCAACGGTATCGCAGTGGCCGGCAGTCACGGCAAGACCTCCACCACCTCCATGGCCGGCACCATGCTGGCCGAGGTGGGCCTGGATCCCACCGTGGTGATCGGTGGCCAGGTCAACAGTTTCGGCTCCAATGCCAAGCTGGGAGCCGGAGATTTTCTGGTGGCCGAGGCCGACGAGTCCGACGGCTCCTTCCTCAAGCTCTCGCCGGTACTGGAGATCGTCACCAATATCGATCTGGAGCACGTCGACCACTATCCCAACCTGGAGGCGGTCAAGGCGGCCTTTCTGGAGTTTATCAACCGGATCCCCTTTTACGGGGCGGCCATCCTTTGTCTGGATGACGACAATATCGCGGCTCTGCTCCCCCTGATCCATAAACGGACCATCACCTACGGGCTGAGCAGCCAGGCCGATGTCCAGGCCCGGGAGATCACGGCCCACGGCTTTACTTCCGAGTTCGAGGTCTGGAGCAAGGGGGAGCAGTTGGGCCGGGTGGCCATGGCGGTGCCGGGTCGCCACAACGTCTACAATGCCCTGGCGGTGATCGCCCTGGGGCTGGAACTGGCCATCCCCTTTGCGGCGATTGTCAAGGCCATGGCCAATTACAGCGGGGTGCAGCGGCGGCTGGAGATCAAAGGGGAGACCGGCGGGATTACGGTGATTGACGATTATGGCCACCATCCCACCGAGATCCGCGCCACCCTGGCCGCCCTGCGCGCCGCCTGGCCCCGCCGTCGACTGGTGGCCCTTTTTCAGCCCCACCGCTACAGTCGCACCGCCGGGCTTTTTGCCGATTTCTGTACCGCTTTTCACGATGCCGACCTGCTGGTGCTGACCGATATCTACGCCGCCGGCGAGGAGCCCATCGCGGAGGTGGCCGGTGATGCCCTGGCCCGGGCCCTGCGCAGCCACGGTCAGAAGTCGGTGGAGTATGTGGCCGATTGGGTTGATCTGCCGGCGGCGGTGCTGCCGCTGCTGCGCCCCGGTGATCTGGTCCTCACCCTGGGGGCGGGCAATATCTGGCGGGCCGGAGAAGCTATTCTGGCCGCCCTGAAAGAGCAGGGTCCGGCGGCCGAAGGAGCCGCATGAGCGGCGAGTTTTGCAGACGGGGCAGCCAGGACTGTCTGGCCTTTGCCGGGCGCTGCCCCCTGTTCTCTGAAAATTGGCCCGGAGAGTTGCGCCGGGAAGCCCCCCTGGCTCCGCTGACGACTCTGCGGGTGGGTGGGCCGGCGGCGGTGCTGGCCCGGCCCGGGAGTGTTGAGGAGCTGGAATCGCTGCTGCTGCTGCTGCAAAAATATGGTTGTCCCCGGCGGGTGCTGGGTCGGGGCAGCAACCTGCTGGTTGCGGACCGTGGTTATGCCGGGGTGGTGATTCTGTTGGAACGGCGACTGGGGAAGATCAGCCCGTTAGGCAGGGATGGCGAGGAGCAATTGTTAAAAGTTGAGGCCGGTTGCAGTCTGGCGGTCCTGCTCGGCTGGGCCCGGGAGCGGGGCCTGGGCGGCCTGGAGTTTCTGGTGGGGATTCCCGGCAGTGTCGGCGGGGCGGTGGTGATGAATGCCGGAGCCTGGGGGGAGTCGTTGGGCTCGTGGGTGCGAGCCGTGGAACTGGTCGCCGCCGGGGGGCGGTGGCTGCGGGAGCGCCACCAACTGGAGTTTGCCTACCGGCAACTGGCAGGCCTCGCTCCGGGAGAGGTGATCAGCGCGGTGATCCTGGCCCTGCCGGAGCGCCCGATCAGCGAAATCCGGGCGCGCCAGCGGCAGTTGTGGCAAAAACGGCGAGGGACCCAGCCCCGGGGGGTGTTCAGTGCCGGTTCCTTTTTTAAAAACCCCCCCGGTGACTACGCCGGCCGGCTGATTGAAGCCGCCGGGTTGAAGGGGTTAAGGGTGGGTGGAGCCATGGTGGCCATGGAGCATGCCAACTTTCTGGTCAATTGCGGCGGGGCCACCGCTGCCGACCTGGCGGTGCTGCTGGAGTTGGTGCGGGAGAGGGTGGTGGCCCACAGCGGGGTGGAGCTTGAACCGGAGGTTCATCTCCTGGGTTTTGCATGAAAAGACCGGTTAAACAAAGATATGGCGGACGTAGTTCGCAGTCGCCCAAGTTGGCCGGCAAGCTGGCGCTGGTCGGGTTGATCCTGGCCCTGCTGCTGGCCGCCGTGGGTTTGAGCGGCCTCCTGGCCTGGAAACAGATGGGGCAGTGGAGCTTTTTCCAGCTCACCGCCATCGGCATCGACGGTTGCGTTCGAACCACCAAAAAAGAGATTCTGAGCTTGAGCGGGGTGGATGTTCACAGTAACCTGCATGCCCTTTCCGTCGGCAAGATAAGGGCCAGGATCGAAAGTCACGATTGGGTGGAGTCGGCCCTGGTGCGACGGGATTGGCCCAACCGCCTGCAGATCGTGGTGCGGGAGCGGCGGCCGGTGGCCCTGCTCAGCCTTCCCCGGGGGCTCTATTATCTGGACCGTCAGGGGACACCGTTTGCTCTGGCGCAGCCGCCGGAGGATCTCGATTTTCCGGTGATCACCGGCTTGCCGGCGCTGCCGGGGGATCAGGGCTGGCAAGGGGAACAGCGCCTGGGGGTGAGCCGGGCCCTGAACCTGATTCGCCTGGCCGGGCGGGGCGGGGTGATTTTGCCGGCCCAGGGTATTTCGGAGATCAACTTGGGTGCCGCCGGCAAAATGACCCTTTTTCTGGTCAGTCGCCCCTTTCCGATCCACCTGGGCGACGGCCGGGAGATGGGGCGAGATTACAACCGGCTGGTGCAGGTGTTGAGCCGGCTGTACCGGGAGCGGATTTTCACGGATACCGCCGCCATCCGCATGGACTACCTGCCCAACCAGGTGCTGGTGGTAAAAAGCGGCGGTTGAAAAGACGGCGGCAAGATTTAAAAAGAGGAAGTGGCATGAGCAAGGATGAACGGGGAGAACTGCTGGTCGGACTGGATATCGGTACCACCAAGATCTGCGCGGTGGTAGCCGAGGTTCTGGAAGGCCGGGTAAAAATAATCGGGGTCGGACGCGCTCCCTCGGTGGGTTTGCGCCGCGGGGTGGTGGTCAATATTGAAAGCACGGTGGGCTCGATCCGGCGGGCTGTCGAGGAGGCCGAAGAGATGGCGGGCTGTGAGATCGGCGCGGTCTACGTTGGAATCGCCGGCAGCCATATTAAGGGGTTCAACTCCCATGGCCTGATCCCGATCCGCTCCGGCGAGATCCACCAGGATGATATCGACCGGGTGGTGGATGCGGCTCGGGCGGTGCCGGTGCCTCCCGACCAGGAGATTATCCATGTTCTGCCCCAGGAGTTTATCGTCGACGGCCAGCCCGATATTCAGGATCCCATCGGGATGAACGGGGTGCGGCTGGAGGCCGATGTCCATATCGTCACCGGCTCGGTGAGCGCGGTCCACAACATCGTCAAATGCTGTAACCGGGCCGGGCTCAATGTGGCCGATGTGGTGTTGGAGCCCCTGGCCTCGGCCGGGGCGGTGCTGACCCGGGAGGAGATGGAGCTGGGGGTGGGTCTGCTGGATATCGGCGGCGGCACCTCGGATCTGGCCGTCTTTGCCGGGGGCACCATCAAACATACCTTTGTTCTGGGCCTGGGGGGGCACAACCTGACCAACGATCTTTCCATCGGCCTGCGCACTCCCCTTAAGGAGGCGGAACGGCTTAAGGAGGAGTACGGCAGCGCCCTCGCCGCCCTGATCGATAAGGATCAGGTCATCGAGGTGCCCAGCGTCGGCGGCCGTAAATCCCGCAAGCTCTCAAGACGGGTGATGGGTGAGATCCTGGAGCCCCGGGTGGAGGAGATGCTGACCCTGATCAATCAGGAGTTGGCCGATTCCCGCTATAAGGAACTGGTCAACGCCGGCATCGTCCTGACCGGGGGCACCGCCATGCTGGAGCATATGGAGGAGCTGGCCGAGCAGATTTTCGATCTGCCGGTGCGGGTCGGTTACCCGGAAAACGTCACCGGCCCCCCCGAGGTGGTCGGATCTCCCCAATGGGCCACCGGGGTAGGCCTGGTGATCTACGGGATGCGGCATGATCCGGCCACCGGCTTCCGGGCCCGTTCCGGCAAGATGCTGAACCGGCTGGGCAGCCGGATGAAGGACTGGTTTAAGAGTGTAATTTGATCAACGCGGACGCAGCACAACCGTTCGCCAGGGCCAACAAAGTGTTGATTTAACGGGCTGTAACCGTTCAGCAGTGCCCCGGGTTCGGGTAAGCAGCCAGGCACCGCGTACCCCGGGTACGCAAGCTTGGCTGATCGCCCGAACCCGGGGTGCTGCTGAACGGTTACGACGCAGCGAAGAAAATTGGCCACCAGGGGCGTGGAAATAGTTAACCAAGGGAGCTAGGGTATGTCTTTCAAACTGGCGGAATCGGAATCACGGGCGAGGATCAAGGTGTTCGGCGTTGGCGGCGGCGGCGGCAACGCGGTGAACACCATGGTGGAGAGCGGATTGGTGGGGGTGGAGTTTATCGCCGGCAACACCGATATGCAGGCCTTGGAGCAGTCCAAGGCCGACATCCGCATGCAGCTCGGGCCCAACCTGGCCAAGGGCCTGGGGGCGGGAGCCAGGCCCAGCGTGGGCCAGGAGGCCGCGGAGGAATCGATTGAGGAGATCCGCAACCTGCTCAAGGATAGCGACATGGTCTTTGTCACCGCCGGTTTGGGCGGCGGGACCGGAACCGGGGGGGCGCCGGTGGTGGCTCGGGTGGCCAAGGAGCTGGGGGCACTGACCGTGGGGGTAGTCACTAAACCCTTTGCCTTCGAGGGGCGCAGCCGGATGAAGAACGCCGATGCCGGTTGGCAGGAGTTGAGGGCCCATGTGGATACGATTATCACCATCCCCAATGACCGCCTGATCTCCCTGGCCCAGAAGGGCACCCGCTTCATCGACGGGATGAAGATGGCCGACGATGTGCTGGTTCAGGCGGTCAAGGGGATCACCGACCTGATTAACCTGCCCGGCTACATCAACCCCGATTTCGCCGATGTGCGCACGGTGATGAACGAAATGGGTCCGGCCCTGATGGGAGCGGGACACGGGGTGGGAGAGAACCGGGCGGTGGAGGCGGTCACCATGGCCATCGCCAGCCCGCTGCTGCAGGATATCAGCATCGACGGCGCCAAGGGGGTGCTGGTCAACATCTCCGCCCGCCAGGACACCCTGACCATGGCCGAGGTTACCCAGGCCACCACCAAGATCTACGAAGAGGTCCACGACGATGCCAACATCATTCTGGGGGTGATCTTCGATGACAGCCTCGGGGATGAGTTGCGGGTCACGGTGATTGCCACCGGTATCCGGGCCATCGAGGCCTTCGAGGAGGTCGCCGACAACGTCCGCCCCCTGGTGCCCCGGCGTGAAGCCAAGGCCCAGCAACTGCCGCTGACCGCCCGGGGCGCGGGCCACGCCATGGCGGCCCAGGGCAGCCGCAAGGGTTTCCCGGCCACCATCTTTGAGGAGGACTTTGAGCGCCCCACCTTCTTGCGCAAAAATGAGAGCTGACGGTAAATAACGATGGCCAGCCGCCAAAAGGTGGGGCGCCGCTCAGCCTCCGTAATTTCCGGAGGGCCGCGCCGGGAACGGGGGAGAAAAAAGGCCCCGGCCGGGCCGCTGGAGGGCGAGCGGGGCACCTGGCGCAAAAAATGGACCGACCGGCTGCCGGTGGCCCTGATTTTTCCCAACACCTACGCGGTGGCCGCTTCCAATCTGGGCTGGCAGCTGGTTTATGATCTGCTCAACGAGCATCCCGGGGTGGTGGCTGAACGCTTTGTGCTGTCCGATCCGGATGTTCGGCCCCTCTCCCTGGAATCCGGACGCCCCCTGACCGATTTTGCCCTGGTCTGTTACTCCCTCTCTTTCGAAGGGGATAGCCTGGCGCTTCTGCAAATATTGGCCGCCGGCGGCCTTACCCTGGAGGCCGCCGCCCGGGATGAGGCCCACCCCCTGGTTATCGGTGGTGGAGTCGGGGTCTGGCTCAATCCCGAGCCCCTGGCGCCCGCCACCGATCTCTTTATCCTGGGTGAGGCGGAGGTCGCCCTGCCCCGGGTGTTGCAATTTCTGGTGGAGCAATGGCCGCGTCAGGGGCGCCGGCTGCTGCCCCAGATGGCCGACCAATTTCCCGCCTGCTATGTCCCCGCCCTTTACCGCCCGAGCTATGATGAACAGGGGCGCCTGACGGCCATGGCCGTCGAAGGCAATGCCCCCGCCCGTATTGTCCCGGCGGTGCTGCGGGAGCCCGAACCGACCGCCGGTGAACCGCCGCTGATTGCCGGCTATTCGCGTCTGCTCAGCCCCCAGGCGGAGTTCAGCGATCTTTTCCTGGTGGAGCTGGGCCGAGGTTGCAGCCGGGCCTGCCGGTTCTGTGCCGCCGGCTTTATCTATCGGCCGCCCCGGCTGTGGTCGCCGGCGGCGATCCGGGCCGCCCTGGACCACTGCCCGCCGGAAATCAAACGGGTGGGCCTGCTGGGAATGGAGATGGCAGCGCCGGAAACCCTGGCTGAGATCAGTGGGTTGATCGCCGATCGGGGGAAAAGCTTATCTTTCTCTTCGTTGCGGGCCGATGCCCTCTCCCCGGCCCTGCTGGATCTGCTGGCCGCCAGCCGGATCAAGACGGCGGTGCTGGCCCCCGACGGCTCTTCCGAGCGGCTGCGTCGGGTAATCAACAAGGGGTTGTCCGAGGAGGGGATTCTGCGGGCCGGGGAGGCCCTGGCCGCCATCGGGGTCACCACCCTGAAACTTTACTGCATGATCGGCCTGCCCGGCGAAGAGGATGAAGATCTGTTGGAGCTGGTGGGGATGATCCGTCGGCTTAAGCAGGTGCTGCTGGGCCTGGGTCGGGTCCGGGGACGGCTCACCGAAATTCAGCTCAGTGTCAGCAGTTTTGTGCCCAAGCCCTGGACCCCGTTTCAGTATCATCCCTTCGCCGGAGTGGCTGAATTGCGTCGCCGGTTGCAACTGCTGCAGGGAGAGCTGGCGAGCGAGGCCAATGTCAGGATTGGCGCGGAAGCGCCGGATAAGGCCTATTTCCAGGCGGTGGTGGCCCGTGGTGATCGTCGTTTGGGCCTGGCCCTGATCGCCATGGCCCGGGGTGAGCAAAGCGGTAACTGGCGGCGGCAAATGTTGGGGCTGGGGGTGGACCCGGAGTGGTACGCCAGCCGGATCCGGGAGCCGGAGGAGAGGTTCCCCTGGGAGATTGTTGACCCGGGGATTAAGGCCCGGTTTCTCGCGGCCGAGTACCGGCGGGCTCTGGCCGGGCAAAGCGGCCAGCCTTGCCAAGTGGAAACCTGCCGGCGTTGCGGGGTGTGCGGTGGTTGAGCGACCGGGCCAAAACGTACAGGGAGCAGAGCCGGCGGCGAGCAAGCCCTTCCGGCTGGTGAAATTTTTCTCCTTCACCAGCCTGGCGGTCTTTCTGGTCTTCACGCTGGTCCTGGCCTGGTTGATCTCCAACCATGCCAAACGGGTGCTGCTGGAACGCAGCGAAGCCTACGCTCTGGTGGTAACGGAGAACTTGAGCCATCAGGTTTTTCAACATTTCGTGGTGCCCACCGTTCTGCAATACGGCAGAATCGCCCTGCGCACTCCCGAACAGCATCAGCTGCTGGATGCGGTGGTCCGTAACGCCACCCATGGCATGCGGGTCCAGTCGGTGACCATCTTCGATTCCCGGGAAAATATCATCTCTTACAGTACCATTGCCGAGCTGATAGGGCGCCGGGATGTGGGCGGTGAGGAGTACCGGCGGGCCCTGGCCGGTGAAAATGTTTCCCGTCTGGTATCCGACGGGGCTCTCCGAGGAGTGTTGCCGGGGGTGGCCCAGGGTTCTTCGACGCTGCGGACCTATATCCCCTTCATCCAGTACACTCCCGTGGACGACAAACCGGATATCATCATGGGGGTGATTGAGGTGAACCAGGATCTCTCCGAAGAGATGGAGGCGATCGCCCGCTTTCAGATCTGGGTGGGGTTGATTTCGATGCTGATCATGTCCGGCCTTTTCGTGGTTCTGCGGGTCATTGTGGCCAGGGCCGAGGATATCATGAACAAACGGGCCGAGGAGCGTCGCCGCCTGGAGCAGCAACTGCACCAGAACGAAAAGCTGGCCGCCCTGGGCAAAATGGTGGCCTCGGTCTCCCACGAGATTAAAAACCCCCTGGGGATTATCCGCAGTACCGCCGCTATTCTGGGCAAACGCCTGCAGAGCCAGGCCCCGGGCAACGAGCACCTGGCCGGGATCATTGTCGAGGAGACCTCGCGGCTCGATGGTATTGTGAGGGAGTTTCTCGATTTCGCCCGGCCCCAAACCCCCAAGCTTTCCCTGGAGCCACTCAATGAGGTGGTGGCCCAGGCGGCGGCTTTTGTCACCCCGGAACTGGAGAAGAGCAGGATCGAGTTGCGGTTGGAGCTGGACCAGACCCTGCCGCCCTTTGTCTTTGACCGGGAGCAGATCTATCGGGCCCTGCTCAATATCCTGCTCAATGCGGTGCAGGCCATGCCGGAAGGGGGGATGCTGGGGGTGCGCAGCCGCTGGGGGCGCAAGGAAACCGGGGCAACGGTGGCGATTCTGGAGATAACCGATACCGGAATCGGCATCGCTTCCGACCGGCGGGGACGCATCTTCACCCCATTTTACACCGATAAGCACCGGGGTACCGGCCTGGGGCTGGCGATTGTCAAAAATATTATCGCCAGCCACCGGGGCGAGATAGAGGTGGCCAGTGAGCTGGGCCGGGGCACCACTTTCAGGATCGTTCTCCCGTTGCAGACATCCTGAGCGGCCGGCCGGAGCGGGCCTATTGGTCGGACTTCCTGGTCGTCACCTGTTTTTTCAGCTCTTCGTGGTCTTTGAGCAGTTCCTTGTAGGTTTCTTCGGCGCGCTTTTCGGCGGTGGCCCGGTTCTCCTTGAGCTGTTCCACCTTCTGTTTAAGGCGCTCCTCCTTCACCTTCAAGCTGGAGTCGCGGATGCCGAAGATGGTGGAGCCCAGAAAACGGCAGGCGAAACGCAGCAGTTCGACATCATCCTCGCGTAGTTTTTGCAGGACGCTGTCGTCAAACTCGTAGGTGTTCTGGAAGGAGTCGCTGAAGACCATCTCCCGGAATTTGTCCAGGTCGGTGCTGGCCATGAAGAAGATCCGTTTGGCCGGCTCACTCAAGGTGGCTTGCCGGCCAAAAGATTTGCGCCGCATCACCAGTTCCATCCACTCCTTGTTCATGAGGTCCGATTCATCAATCCCCTGATCAATCCGCCACTCCCGGATGGTTTGGGTATTCTCTTCCAGGTGACCCTGGCAGTGATCCTCTTTGACCAGAAAATAAAACTCCTCGGAGATCGATGCCTCGTTCTTGTCGGCCGGAGCCTCGCGAAAATAGGACATTCCCACCGGATAGTAGCGGCAGGTGGTGGGGCGGTAAGGGTAGATGGTGCAGCCTTCGGGGGTGACAAAGGGGCAACGTCCATCCTCGTCGAGCAGAATCTTGACCCCGGGCAGATCGGTCTGTTCCAGGTAAACCGGGGTGGTGAAGCGGAGCAGAAACTCCTGGGCCGGCAGGTTCAAGGCTCGACGGATCCGCAGAATATCGTAGGGGGTCAGGACTATATTGATGTTGCCGCAGCAAGCGGTGAAGCAGGAGACTTCCGGATGGCAACGAAAGCGGAGCTTGCTCTCCAAAGTCAGCTTATGCGGCATAATATTGCTCGGATTCCTGGTGAAAAGGGTGGGGCTGTTTCTTTCTGGCGCCTGTTCGGTCATCTTTAAATCCTCGCTGGTCTCGGGGCCGGTCCCGGATAGATGCTGATCGGTGGTTAATCGGGAAAAATACCCAGCCGAATGGTATGTGTCAACCGTTAAAGCGTCCGCTGAAACGCCGGTGCAAGGGGAGTTTTTTTCTTGACATTTGCCAGGTGAAAAATTATAGAACCTTGAGTCAGAAAATATGAGCGCCCCTTCATTTTTTCGAAAAATAGCGTATTTTCCCAGCCGCAGTAGGGCTTGCAAGGTGAAGCCCCCGAGGCGAGTTGGTCGCTGATTTTTTAACCTGCTGTTAAAAAGTGTAAAGCTGTTCTGGATAAGGTGCCGTGGATTCGGTTTCCGCCGGGAACTCGAATCGACAAAATTCAAACTCAATTATTGAGGAGGTTTGTGAATGCCGAGCTATGTTGAGACTTCAAAGTGTGATGGTTGCAAGGGCGGTGACAAAACTGCCTGCATGTACATCTGTCCCAACGACCTGATGGTCTTGAACAAGGACGAGATGAAGGCTTACAATCAGGAGCCCGATGCATGCTGGGAGTGCTACTCTTGCGTAAAGATCTGTCCGCAGGGCGCCATCGCCGTCCGCGGCTACAACGACTTCGTCCCCATGGGCGGTCAGGTGCATCCGATGCGGAGCTCCGACTCCATCATGTGGACCGTGAAATTCCGTAACGGCAACATGAAGCGCTTCAAGTTCCCGATTCGGACCACCGCCGAGGGTGCGGCCAACGCTTATACCGATGCCAAGGGCGCCAATCTGGATGACGAGAAGCTGTTGCTGGAGCAGGATCTGCCGCAGCCGACCATGCTGGCCAAGTAAATTTGGCAACGACGAATCTGTAATTTTAAAAAACCATATACGAAGGAGAACTTTATTATGGCGTTACCGAATAAGCCCCTTGGCGAGTTGGCCGCAGTTGCCAACCCCGAAGTTGTCGAGCACGATGTTGACGTTCTGATCATCGGCGGCGGTATGGCCGCTTGCGGCACCGCTTTTGAAATCAAGAAGTGGGCCCCGGCCGATCTGAAGATCAAACTGGTGGACAAGGCCTCCATGGAGCGCTCCGGCGCCGTGGCCCAGGGTCTCTCCGCCATCAACACCTATATTGGTGAAAACAAGATCGAAAACTACGTCAAGATGGTCCGCAACGACCTGATGGGCGTGGTTCGCGAAGACCTGATCTACGACCTGGGCCGTCACGTTGACGAGTCCGTTAAACTCTTCGAGGAGTGGGGTCTGCCCATCTGGAAGAAGGACGACAAGGGTGAGAACCTGGACGGCGCCAAGCCCGCCCCCACCCTGCGTGAAGGCGGTGTTCCGGTACGTACCGGTAAGTGGCAGATCATGATCAACGGCGAGTCCTACAAGTGTATCGTTGCCGAGCCGGCCAAGACCGCCCTCGGTGAAGAGAACATCATGGAGCGCGTTTTCATCGTCAAGCTGATCCTGGACAAGAACAAAGAGAACCAGATCGCCGGTGCGGTCGGTTTCTCCACCCGTGAGAACAAGGTTCACGTCTTCCGTTGCAAGACCGCTCTCTGTGCCTGCGGCGGCGCGGTAAACATCTTCCGTCCCCGGTCCACCGGTGAAGGTAAGGGTCGGGCCTGGTATCCGGTATGGAATGCCGGCTCCACCTACACCATGTGCGCCCAGGTTGGCGCCACCCTGACCATGATGGAAAACCGCTTCACGCCTGCCCGTTTCAAGGACGGTTACGGTCCGGTAGGCGCCTGGTTCCTGCTCTTCAAGGCCAAGGTTCAGAACGGTCTGGGTGAGTTCTACGCCAACTCCGATTCGGTCAAGGAAGAGCTTTCCAAGTTCATGCCCTACGGCGCGTCCCCCGTGACCCCGACCTGTCTGCGTAACCACCTGATGCTCAACGAGCTAAAGGCTGGTCGTGGCCCGATCTACATGGCCACCGACGTTGCCCTGAACGCCTTCCTGGAAGATCGTCGGGCCGCCGGTATGGACGAGAAGGATGTGAAGAAGTTCTGGAAGCACCTCGAGAGTGAAGCCTGGGAAGACTTTCTGGATATGTCCGTTGGTCAGGCCGGTCTTTGGGCCGGTATGAACATCGAGCCCGAGAAGGTTGGCTCCGAGATCATGCCCACCGAACCCTACATGCTGGGCAGCCACTCCGGTTGCTGTGGCATCTGGACCTCCGGTCCCGACGAGGACTGGGTTCCCACCGTTGATGGCCCCCGCAGCCACCAGTACAAGTGGGGCTACAACCGGATGACCACCGTTGACGGTC
>JBLRWU010000029.1:0-18337 GCA_047921155.1 Desulfurivibrio sp. | reverse complement strand
GCTTGTAGAAATTCTGGCGGTCCCCGGAAAAGCTGGCGATCTTGGTGCAGGCCTCGACGGTGGCCTCGATATTGGCCCCGAACATCTCTCCGATGGTGACGGTGGTGATCTCCGGCACATCCTCGATGGTGTCGTGGAGGACGGCGGCGGCCAGGATCTCCGGGTCGCGGACATCCAGCTCCTCCACCATGATCAGGGCGACCTGGAGCGGATGGCTGATATAGGCCTCTCCCGACTTGCGGCGCTGGTCCTGGTGGGCGGTGACCGCAAAGGAGAGGGCCTGCCAGAACAGCCGGGCCGGGCCCTCCTGATCCCCGAGATACTGCTCCATTCGCCGACAGTAGTCGGCGATGTCGAAGTAGGGCTGGCCGCGCGGGCCCACCGGGCACGCCGGGGCCGGGGCCGATATGTTTGTAAGCTTTGTCATTATCAAAACCGCTGCAATACGCTATAGTGTCCTATTGGTCCCGTCGGTGGTGAACGTTTCCCCACCGACCTGCTGGCTCATGTTATAACATCGCAGCTTTCAAACAAAAACCCCTTTTAGCGCCTTCCCCCAAGGAGAACATGGTGACACGCCGAAAATTAAAGACCGCCAAGAGCGGTGGCCCCGCCCGTAACAAAACCGATTCCCGTCGTCCCGTCCGGCGCACCTCCTCCTCCGGCGGAATTTTCGGCCTCCGCCAGGTGGTGGAGAAGAGGGTGCCCAAACAGGTGGTGGAGAAGAGGGGGCACAAAAGGGGGGGGCAGCCCGCCGGGGCTTTGGCCGACGCGGTGCTGACCCTGCTGCACGGCCGGGAGGAGGCGCTGGATCCCACCGAGATCGGGGCGGGCTTGGGCCGTCTGGACCTGGATCACCGGGCTCTCAAGGAAACCCTGGCGGAACTCTGCCGGCGGGATCTGCTGACCTGCCGCAAAAACCGTTACGCCCTGGCGGAGGCGGCGGCGATCCATCCGGCCGAGTTGAGCGTCCATCCCCGGGGCTTCGGTTTTGCCATGCTCAGTGAAAAGGAGGTGGCGGCCCGTTACAGCAAGGATATCTTCCTGCCCCCCGATGCCATGGGCGGCGCGGTTCACGGTGACCGGGTGCTGGTTCTGGTGGCCAAAAGCCGGGGTGATCGGGCCGAGGGCCGGGTTTTGCAGGTGCTGGAGCGGGGGATCACCCGCCTGGTCGGGCTTTATGTGGCTGGGGCCGCCACCGGCCTGGTCAACCCCGAGGATGACCGGCTGCCCTTCAGCGTGGTGGTGCGCCGGGAACAGAGCAACGGGGCTCGCAACGGCGAGGCGGTGGTGGTGGAGATCACCCGCTTCAAGGAGCAGGGCAACCACGAAGGCCGGATCGTCGAGGTGCTTGGTAATCCGGCTGAAGCCCGGGTCCAGATCGAGATCGCCATCCGCAGTTTCAATCTGCCCCACCGTTTTGATCCCGAGCTGATGGCCCAGGTGGAAGCCCTGGACGACCGGATCGTCCCGGAGCCCGGGCGGCTCGATCTGCGGGATATCGCCCATGTCACCATCGACAGTGAAACGGCTCGGGATTTCGATGACGCGGTGGCGGTTGCCCCCCTGCCCAAGGGCGGTTTTCGCCTCTATGTTTCCATTGCCGATGTCAGCCACTATGTTCGGCCCGGCACCCCGCTGGACAGCGAGGCTTACGCCCGGGGGACCAGCGTCTATTTCCCCGGCCGGGTGGTGCCCATGCTGCCCGAACGGCTTTCCAACGATCTTTGCAGCCTGGTGCCCAACCAGGACCGCTACACCATGAGCGCCATCATCGATTTCGACGGCAAGGGCCAACGCCGGGGGGTAAGCTTCGGGAAAAGCCTGATCTGCAGTCGCCACCGCCTGACCTATACCAAGGTCACGGCGATCCTGGAGGACCGGGATCCGGAGTTGCTCCGGCAGTATGCCGACGTGCTGCCGGATCTGGAGCAGTTGGGCGCTTTGGCCACCCTGCTCAACCGGGTGCGGATGGCCCGGGGCAGTATCGGTTTCGAGATCCCCGAGGCCGATATCGAGCTGGATGAGGAGGGCCATATCGAGCGGATTCGCCGTTCCGAGCGTAATATGGCCCACAAGCTCATCGAAGAGTGCATGCTGGCGGCCAACGAGGCGGTGGCGGAATTTCTCGAGCAACAGAGAGCGGAAACCCTCTACCGGGTCCACGAGGATCCGGACCCGCTCAAGGTGGCGGAATTTGCCGAATTCGCCCGCTGCATGGGGTTGAAGATTCCCAGTGGCGATCCCGGCCCCAAATGGTTCGGCCAGGTCCTCAAGCTGGCGGCGGGGACCCCCCGGGAGTATATCGTCAGCAGCCTGCTGCTCCGTTCCATGCAGCAGGCCCGTTACGCCCCGGAAAATGCCGGCCATTTCGGGCTGGCCGCCAGCCACTACACCCATTTTACCTCGCCCATCCGCCGCTATCCCGACCTGATGGTCCATCGGGCCCTGGCCCGGCTGGGGAGCGGCAAAAAGGTGGTTAAAAAGAGCAAGGGGGCGGCAGCGGAGGCCGCGACGGTGGATGTGGCCGAAGCGGGGACCTGGCTCTCCCGTCGCGAACGGGTGGCGGTCGACGCCGAGCGCAACGCCACCGAACGGCTGGTGGCCCTCTATATGTCCGACAAGGTGGGGGAAGAGTTCGACGCGGTGGTCTCCGGCATCGGCTCCTTCGGGATGTTCGTCGAGTTGATCGAGATCATGATCAGCGGCGCGGTGGCCCTCACCGAGATGCAGGACGACTATTACGAGGTGGATGAGAAGAGCCACCGGCTGATCGGTCGCCGGCACAACAAGGTTTACCAGATGGGTAATCCGGTGCGGGTGCGGCTGCTCTCGGTGGACCAGCGCCGTCGTCGCCTTAACTTTGTTGTCGCCTGATGGAACCGCAGCAACTGTTGACCAATGCCGCCATCATCCTGAAGGAGCCCAAGTTCGCCGAGAATATCGGATCGGCGGCCCGGGTGGCCCTCAATATGGGGATCTCCACCCTGATCGTGGTGGGGGAGCGGGAGTATGAACGGGAAAAGATGCTCCGGACCGCGACCCACAAGGCGGCGGGTCTGATCGACAATCTGGAGCGTCACTCCACCCTGGCCGAGGCCCTGGCCCCCTTCGGCCGGGTGGTCGCCACCTCCGCCCGCCAGGGGCGCCAGCGCGGCACCTGCCCGCCGCCGCGGGCGGCGATGCGGGAGGCGGTTCCCTATCTGGTGGCGAATCGGGTGGCCCTGCTCTTCGGGCCCGAGGATCGGGGTTTGAACAACGAGGATCTCTATCCCTGCCACCAGCTCACCACCATTCCCACCGCCGATTTCTCCTCCCTCAACCTGGCCCAGGCGGTGGCGGTGCTGGCCTACGAGCTGCATACCGCGGTTAATGAACATACGGCGGGGGAGCGGACGGAATTCCATCCCAACCTGGCCACCGTTCAGGAGCTGGGGGCCATGTATGACCATGTCGAGCTGGTGCTGCAGAAGGTCGGCTTTCTCCGGGATGCGGATTCCGCCTACTGGATGAAGAATATCCGCTCATTTCTGGGGCGGGTGGGGCTGCGGGCCAAGGAGGCCCGGGTGATTCGCGGTTTCTGCCGCCAGTTTCTCTGGTATGACGGCAATCGTTAGATTTCGTGGGGTAACCGTTCAGCAGCACCCCATCTTCGGGCGATCAGCCAAGCTTACGTACCCGGGGTACGCGGCGCTTGGCTGCTTACCCGAACCTGGGGTGCTGCTGAACGGTTACTCTTGGGGCAGGCCGTTTAAGAGGCCGTTCAAGGGACATTCCCCGCAGCGGGGGTTGCTTTTGCGGCAGAACTCCTTGCCGGTGCGGACGATCAGGGCGTGGTATTCGTTGTAGAGTTGCCGCTCTGCCGGCAGGGCGTCGCTGAAGATCTCCTGGATCTGGTGGTAGTCGGTCTCCTCGGGCAGCAACTGATGGCGGCCGAAGATGCGGTGGGTGTAGGCGTCCACCACGAAGACCGGCCGACCGGCGGCGTAGAGCAGAATCGAGTCGGCGGTTTCGGGGCCGATCCCCTTGACGGTCAGCAGCTCCCGGCGTAACTCCGCCGTGGGCCGGGCCAGAAACTCCTCCAGCCCATCATCCTGCCCGGCGATGTGGAGAATCAGGTTGTGGAGCCGGCCGGCCTTGAGGTTGTAGTAACCGGCGGGGCGGATATGGGCCGCCAGCAGGGGGGTAGGAGTTGCAGCCAGCCGGGCCAGGCAGGTTTGCTGGGCGGCGGCGGGGTCGGCTGCCGAGGCGGGCAGCAGTTCCGCGGCTTTCAGGTTGATGATCGCCTTTTCCACGTTGCCCCAGGCGGTGTTCTGGGTCAGCACCGCCCCCACCATGATCTCCAGGGGGGTCTCCCCCGGCCACCACTGCTGGGGCCCGAAAAAATCCAACAGGCGTCGGTAGATGTTCAGCAGGGGATGTTCCGGCATGGCGGCTGGCAGGCTCGCGGGGCTCAGTCGCGCATAATCAGAAAATAGACCGCCACCGCCACCGCCACCAGCCCGACTCCGGCCACCGGCAGCACCTTGTTCAACTGCAAATGGCCATCGATAAACAGGCCGTCCATCATCGGGCTGCCGGTAAAGAGCCACAGGCCGACGACCAGCAGGGTGATCACCAGAATTTTGACCGCCTGCTTGTAGAGGTTGTAGCCGATAAAGCCGATAAAGGGCACCATAAACCAGGGGTTGGTGAACAGGCCCTTGAAGTCCACGGCGCGAATCTGCTCTCCCACCCCGGTGCCGGCGATAAAATCCATGATCGAAGTCAGAAATTCCATCTTGGGCGTTCTCCCTTAAACAGTGTTTTGTTCACGGCGAGTTGCCTGCTTGTACACCTTGATCGCACAAAAGGAGCCGCACATACTGCAGGCATCCCCGGTGTAAGCATTGCCCTCTTCACGGTAGCGGCGGGCCTTCTCCGGATCGATGGAGAGTTCGATCTGCCCTTTCCAGTCCAAGGCGCAGCGGCGTTTGGCCATTTCGATATCCTGCTCCATGGCCCCCGGCACTCCTTTGACGATATCGGCGGCATGGGCCGCGATTCGGGAGGCGATCACCCCCTCGTGAACATCCTGGGGGCTGGGCAGTTTCAGATGCTCGGCCGGGGTGACGTAGCAGAGGAAGTCGGCCCCGGCCGAGGCGGCGATGGCCCCGCCGATGGCCCCGGTGATATGGTCGTAGCCCGGAGCGATATCGGTGACCAGCGGTCCCAGCACATAAAAGGGGGCGTTGTGGCAGAGCCGCTTCTGCAGCAGGACATTGGCTTCGATCTGGTTCAGCGGCACATGGCCCGGCCCTTCGATCATCACCTGAACCCCGGCCTCCCAGGCTCGCTGGGTCAACTCACCCAGGTGGATCAACTCCTGAACCTGGCCCCGGTCGGTGGCGTCGGCCAGGCAGCCGGGGCGGATCCCATCCCCCAGGCTCAGGGTAACCTCATGCTCCTTGAGGATGGCCAGCAGATCGTCGAAATGCTCGTAAAGGGGGTTTTCCTTGTTGTTGTAGCTCATCCACTCGATGGTAAAGGAGCCGCCCCGACTGACTACCCCCAGCAGGCGCTGGTGGCCGTCGATCCGTTTCAGGGTGTCGCGGGTGATCCCGCAATGGACGGTCATGAAATCCACGCCGTCCCGGGCCTGCTCCTCGATGGTCTGAAAAATATGGTCGACGGTGACCTCGCCGATCTTCTTCTGCTCCCGCTCGACAAACTGGGCGATACTCTGGTAGATCGGCACCGTGCCCAGGGGGATCGGACAATTCTTAAGAATCTCCCGGCGGATGGCGCTGATCTCGCCGCCCATGCTCAGGTCCATCACCGCGTCGGCCCCGGCTTTGAGGCAGACGCAGAGCTTCTGCAACTCATTGTCCAGTTCGGGGTGATCCTTGGAGGACCCGATGTTGGCATTGACCTTGGTTTTCAGGCCCTTGCCGATGCCGGTGATTCGGGGGAAGTCGTGGTTGTTGTTCTTGGGGATGCAGATGGTGCCCTCGGCAACCCCGGCCATCAGGGTGGGTACGCTCACCCCTTCGTAGGCCGCGCATTGTTCAAATACCGGGGTTACTTTGCCGTTGATGGCGTCTTGGCGAATGCTCATAGGTTCGTGGTCCCCAACCCCCATCCCCGCGAGCGGGCGATATGGGTAATTTTTAAGGATTGATCGAAGATTACGGTTGCGACGAAAAAGGGTTAGCTTACCAGTTTATTTTCGCTTATGTCAACGCAAAACCGCGCCCAACCCCCCGTGATCAATTGTCCGGCGGTCTATTAAAGCCTGGATTCGCCGGCAGCCAGATCTTCCAGGGCTTCCCGGTCAAGGATGGTGATCCTGGGGCCGTCGATGGCGATCATCTCCGCCTTGGCCAGCTTGCCCAGGATGCGGGAGAGGGTTTCGGGGATGGTGCCGAGCAGTCCGGCCAACTGGTTTTTGCTCACCGGCAGCAGCACCTGGTCTTGGCCCGCCTGTTGGCGGCTGAGATAGAGGAGATGGGCGGCCAGGCGACCGGGCACCTCCTTCAGGGAGAGCTCCTCGATCAACTGCGCGAACTTTTTCAAGCGATGGGAGAGGGCGGCCAGCATATTAAGCGCCAGTTCGGGGTTGCGGTTGATCAACTCGATAAAGGCCCGGCGGGGCAGAAAGAGTACCCGGCTCTTTTCCAGGGCCATGGCATGGGCCGGGTAAGGAGAGCCGATGAAGACCGCGGCTTCGGCGAAGGGTTCACCGGTCCCGAAGATGTGCAGGATCTGCTCCTTGCCGTCCAGGGACAGTTTGTATATTTTGACCAGGCCGCTTACCACCAGGAAAAAACCGTCGCCCGGATCGCCCTCGGCGAAAATGGCGCGGCCCCTGGCATACTCCTGGTCGGTGGCGATCATCGCCAGCTCATCGTACTGCTCCCGGCTCAGCCCCTTGAAGAGGGGGACGGAGGCAAGAAAATGGGCGATATTCATCTGGTCTCCATGGGCCGGGCCGGGGAAAAGGCTTGCATTTTCCCCATGAAAACGCTTTGCTGTCGGCACCGTTTATTAACCTTTAACGATGATTTGATGATGCAGATGATGACTGTACTTGATGCCTGTCTTATCGCCATAATGGTCTTTTCCGTAGCCTGGGGGGTCTGGGTCGGCCTGATCCGGCAGTTGGCCCTGGTGATTGCTCTGCTGGTCGCCTTTGCCGTGACCGGGGCCTACGCCGATCGGTTTTACGCCTTGGTGGCCCCGAAGATCGCCTCCCCCCGGCTTTCGTTTATTTTAGCCTACCTGCTGTTGCTGATCGTCGTTTATGTCGGGGTTCGGCTGTTGATCCCGCTGCTGCGGCGGGTGATCAACCTCTCCCTGAGCTCCTGGTTCGACCGGGTGCTTGGCGGGGCCTTCGGCGGCGCCAAGGCCTATCTGCTGATGGTCCTTTTCTACCTGGCCTTCTCCGGGCTCTCCACCGCCCTGAACCCGCTGTTGCAGCACTCCTATTTCAGCCCCTACCTGGCGGCCGGAGCCCACGGTTTGCAGCTTCTGGTCCGAGACGAGCAGCTCCGGGAGATCTTTATTCCCAAGGCCCCGGCCATCTCCGTCGCGATTCCGGTGCCCGGTACGCCGCCTTCCCGCTGAGCTCAGGGCTGCTCCATGGCTCGCCACAGGGTGTGTATCAGGGCGAGGATCGGCGCCAGGACCAGGGTGACCGAGGTCAACAGGCGCTTTTGTACCACCGGCTCGCGCAGCACCTGGGCCAGGCCGGATGCCGTGGGCGAGTCCGCCGAAAAGAGGAGCAGGGCGATCAGTAGCGCCATCGTCAAACTGATCAGGGCAATTTCGGCGACCACCAGTGATTTGAGAAACCGTTTGCCGAGGGTGAACAGGGCGCGGAGCAAGGCCATCCTGGCGGCCATCTTCCCCAGCGTGGTGAAATCCTGAGCGCACTCTTCCAGGGAGGTGATCAGGGTCCGGTAAAGGGTGCCGTGCAGATTCTTCGTCCCTTCGCCGCCGACCCTGCTCAACGTTTTTTCCACCTTGGTGAGGGTGGTTGCGAAGTCGGGGAAAAATGATCGGTGGGGATATTTCCGCCAGACCTCCTGGAAACCCTTAAGCCGTTTGCCGGTTTTTCCCAGCCGTTCGTGGAGGTCGTCAAGCCGGGCCTCCTGAATCCGGTGACAGTTGATCACCAGAGAGCGCGATTTTTCAGCGATATCGATCAGGTCGAAATAGCTTTCCCGGGCCTCCTGCTGCTCGATGGTCGCCAGATCCCCGCGCAGGGTTTTCAGCCCGTCATCATCCTCCCCCAGCCAAAGCTCCATCTCCTCGCAAGTTACCCGGGCCTCGGCAAGACCCTCCGCCGCTTCCCGCGCCTGGAGTTGCAGGCGGGTGCGAAGAATCTCCTCAATTCCTCCCTGGATTGGCAGCAGCTCCGGGTCCATCAGGGCATGGAGGAAGAAAACGCGGTCCGTTTCAAGCAGGGAGCGGAGTCCTTCCAGCGCCTGGGGGACGAGATTGCGATCCACCGCCAACTGCGCCTGGAGGTAGATCGCCTCGGGGCATCCCCGGTCGAGGGTGAGGATGTTGTCCACGGCCTGGGTGGCCTTCCAGGCTTCGCCCTGCAGCCGATAGTGGCGGGCGAGCAGCAGGCAGAGGTAGATGCGGTCCCTGCTGCTGATCGCCATCTTCAGGGCGCTTTCCAGATGGTACTCCATATCCTGGTGACGTTTCTGCTCCAGAGAGACCAAGGCCCGGCCGATGGCGGCGTAGAGCTCCTTGCCCCTCGGGCGCCTCCCTTCGGCGATGAACAGCTCGCCGGCCCGGTGGTACTGGCCCACGCGCAGGCAGTCCAGCCCCAAAAACATGTTGTTGTTCTCGACATTGATCGACTCCGGCCGGCCCAGATCATCCCATTGGCTGTGAGAGCTGAAGGCGATGCCGGCCAGAAAACGGGGCTGAAAAACCTTGTTCAGGTCGAAGTAACTCACATAGGTATGGAGCAGGGGGGACTTCCGCAACTGGGAGGAACCGATCCCCGCCATCAAAAGAGTATTCAACTGCTCCTGACCGGTCATGGCCTCCCGGAACAGTTCGCTGATCTGCTCCAGGGGCAGGTAGCCCAGGGTGGGCAGCCCCTGGGTTTGCATGGTCAGCATTTTGGCCGGGCAGGCGGCCGGCTCGTGGGAGGTCTGGCCGCAATAGAAGCAGGGGTCCAGCTTGCCGGCCCGCGGCAGATGGCGGTGGGGAAAGATGAGAGGGGCGAGCGGGGGCGGCTTGGGGATTATCAGCCTCGTCAGACCTCCCTTGATCTCTTGGGGGGAGGGGGCCCCGATCTTTTGCGGATCGGCCAGCTCCTGCCAGCGGGCGCGCAGGCTGCCGCTGAGGTAGGGCGCTTCCGGCGCCAGTTCGTTCCAGTCCGTGTTGTTGGGATCGGTCAGGTGGTGGGGAGCAGGGTTTTCCTCTCCTTCAGCTTCCAGGTGCAGGATGATGCGCAGGGGAATCGGGCCGAGAATCGGCTCCCAGTTAAACTGCCGTTTCAACTCCCCCAGGCGGGTCGACCAGGAGTTCAGGGCGGTTTCGGGATCGGGGTAGCGGAAAAACAGGATATCCCCCCGCAACTCCGGCGCGGTAAGGCTGTCCAGGCGCAGCAATCCTTGCAGAGTCCGCAGGAATTCGGGCCAGCGTTCGCCGAACAGCCTGGCTCCCGCAGGATTATCGGCCCGGATTGCCAGCAACAGGCTGCTATCTTGGTCCAATATAGCCATCCATCACCATTGTACTCTCTTGCCCGCCACCGTTTGGGTTAAGCGCATTTTTCCATGATGTTGCGGGCTTCCAGGTTGCCGGGGTCGAGGCGAAATATTTTGGTGGCCAGATTGTCGGCCCGTTTGGGCATCCCCATCGCCATGTAGGCCTGGGCCAGTTGGACAAGCAGTTCAATGTCCCGGGGGCTCTGGGTCAGGGCCGTTTCAAGAATTCTGGCGCCTTCGCTGTACTCCCCGGCCTGCAACAGGGTGGCGCCGAGTTTCCTGTGCAGATATTGCCGGTCGGGATCACTCTTGAGCGCCTCGCGAAAGGCCTTGGCCGCCAGGTTGTAAAGCCCTCCCTGCAGGGCCATCTCGCCCATCTCCTCCTTGAAGTCAAGGTCGTTGACCTTGTGTCGCAGCACCAGCTTGAGTACCTTTTCCGCCTCCAGGGGCAAATTCTTCTTGAAGAGCAGTTTGGCAAACTGGAGGGCCCGATCGGAATGACGGGGGCTGATCTCCATGGCCCGGGAAAAGTAGCTGATCGCCTTATCCGTGTTGTTGCGCCGGAAGGCGATCTGGCCCAGGGCGTGGTAGGAGGTAACGTCCAGCCGGTTGCGCTGAATCGCCTGCTCGAAGCAGGCCTGGGCCTTTTCGATATCGCCCTTCTTCACAAACAGCCGGCCCAGCTCGCGAAAGGGGCGCGAGGAGTGGGCGTTAAGGGCGGCGGCCTGCTTGGCCTCGGCGATGGCTCCGGCCAGGTCCCCCTGTTCCTCCAAGACCCGCGCCTTTTCCAGATGAACGGCCAGGGGGGCGGGGTTGTGGAGGCGGTCAAGCAACTCGCTGATCTTGTGTTCCAGGGTGGCGGTGACAAAGGGCTTGGTCAGATAGGCGTCGACATCATGCTCGGCCGCCTCGGCCACGACATCCATGTTGGCCTCGGCGGTGATCATTAAGAACGGAATATTGCGAGTTTTTCGGCTTGAACGAGCCAGATTGAGCAGCTCGGTCCCGGTGGTATGGGGCATGTAGTAGTCGGAAATGATAAAGTGGATGTTGATGCTCTCATCCTGCAAAAACTGCCAGGCATCCCGGCCGTTGGCCGCCTCGTAGAAAAGCTTGCCGTAGTCGAGGAGTTTGAGCATGGCCCGGATGGAGCGGCGCATGTTATCCACGTCGTCGACGATGAGAAAATTCATCTCTTTGGGGCTGAGAATTTCCATCTCTTAGCGCGATCCTGTTTCAGGTTACAGGCAGGAAAAAATAGAAACGGCTGCCCAGCCCCGGCCGGCTGTCGGCCCCGATGGTGCCGCCGTGCAGCTCCACCGCCAACTTGGCAAAGTAGAGGCCCAGGCCGGTGCCCACCAGGGCATCCTGCCGGTCGGAGATCCGGCTGTATTTTTCAAAAATGGTGGGCAGCTTGTCCGCTGCGATTCCGGGGCCCTGGTCCTGGACAAAAAATTCCAGGGCGTTGCGCTCTTGGTCAAGCCGGTAACCGAAGTTCACCTCGGTATCCGCCGGGCTGTGCCCCAAGGCGTTGACCAGCAGGTTCTGCAGGACGCGCAGGATCATGACCCGGTCGACCCGGATCACTTCCGGCGAAACCTCGGGCAGCATCATCTTGAGGGAGATCCCCCGGATGGCGGCCATCCCCTTGATATCGCTGAGGGACTCCTTGATCAGCATGGCGGGGTCCACCTGCTCCTGAATCAGCTTGAAGCCGCCGTCCTCGATCTTGTCGATGGTGCCGAGATTGCTTACCATCCGTACCGCTTTGTTGCAGGCAACCTGGGCCGACTCCAGAAAATCGCTCAATTCTCCTTCCAGGCTGTAGGAGATGATATCCAGGTTGGCAACCACTTCCGAGAGCGGTCCCTTGAGATCGTGGACCAGCAGGCGGGAGAGCTCGGCCCGCATCTGCTGCTGCCGCTGCAGCTCCCGGTTGCGCTCCCGCAGGGTGTTGCGCTGGCGATGGAGTTGCTGCTGCAGATCCTGCTGAACCAGCAGGGCCAGGATAACGCTGCTGAAATCGAGCAGCCGGCCGATATCAGCCTGCAACAGGTCACTCTCGCCGATTTTGTCGGTGACGTTGATGATGCCGGCCACTTTGTTGCGGTGGATAATCGGGGCCGAGAGCAGGGAGTTTTTGCGGTAGGCCCCTCCGGCGGAGCGCCGGGCGAAACGGGGATCACTTTCGATGTCGGGGACATAGAGCGGTTCCCGGTGCTGGGCTACCCAGGAGGCCACGGAACCGGTGTCCAGGGACTGGCGGCAACCGATCAGTTCCCGGCGGCTGGCGGCCCGAACCACCAGCCGGTTGCTGCGCCCCTCCCGCATCATAATCGAGCCCTGTTCCGCTCCCAGGTAATCAAGAATGATCTCCAGAACCCGCTGGATTCGGCGCTCAAAGCTGAGCCGGGGCGCATTGATCGCCTCGGTGATCCGGGCGAAACTCTCCAGCAACCGGTTGGCCTGCTCCAGCTCACCGATTTTCCCCCCGCTCTTGCCCTTTGCCCTGTTCATAGATATCAGCCGCTATTCCCATTCGATGGTGCTGGGTGGCTTGGAGGAGATATCATAGACCACCCGGTTGACGCCGCGCACCTCGTTGATGATGCGCCCGGCGATTTTGGCCAGCAACTCGTAGGGGAGTTGTGACCAGCCGGCGGTCATGAAATCCTTGGTTTCCACCGCCCGCAATGCCACCACATGCTCGTAGGTGCGGCCGTCGCCCATCACTCCGACGCTCTTCACCGGCAGAAAGACGGCGAACGCCTGGCTGATCTTATCATACCAGCCGCTCTGGTGCAGCTCATCGATATAGATGGCATCGGCCTGGCGCAGAATATCGGCGTACTCCCTGGTGACCGCGCCCAGAATCCGCACCCCCAGGCCGGGGCCGGGGAAGGGGTGGCGCCAGACCATCTGGCGGGGCAGGCCCAGCTCGTCGCCGATGGCCCGGACCTCGTCTTTGAACAGTTCCCGCAACGGCTCCAGCAGCTTGAGCTTCATATGTTCGGGCAGGCCGCCGACGTTGTGGTGACTCTTGATATTCTGGGCCTTGCCGGTCTTGCCGCCGGCCGACTCGATCACGTCGGGGTAGATGGTGCCCTGGGCCAGCCAGCGGGCGTCGCTCAGGGCGGCGGCCGCCTCCTCGAAGATCTCGATAAACATGTTGCCGATGATTTTGCGTTTCCGCTCCGGATCGTCGACGCCGGTCAGAGCCCCCATAAAACGCTCTGCGGCATCCACCCGCACCACTTTGACCCCCATGTTTTCGGCAAAGGTGGCCATCACCTGATCGCCTTCCCCCAGACGCAGCAGGCCGGTGTCAACAAAAACGCAGTTAAGCTGCTCACCGATGGCCCGGTGAATCAGGGCGGCGGCCACCGAGGAATCAACCCCGCCGGAGAGTCCCAGGATCACCTGATCACTGCCCACCTTCTCCTTGATCCGGGCCACCGCGTCATCGATGATCCGGCCGGGGGTCCAGTGGCCGTGGCAGAGGCAGATCTTGCGGACAAAGGTGTCCAGCAAAATTTCGCCTCTGGGGGTGTGGTTGACTTCAGGGTGAAACTGGACCCCGTAGAGGCGGCGCGCACTGTCCTGAATGGCGGCCACCGGGGCGTTGGCGGTGGCCGCAATCACCGTGAAACCCTCGGGAAGCCGGGCGACATGGTCCCCGTGGCTCATCCAGACCGGGCTTTTATCCTCGACAAAGAAACCGTCGAAGAGCTGATCCGGTGCCCCCTGGACGACCAGCTCGGCATGGCCGTACTCCCGTTTGCCGGCCGGTACCACCTCGCCTCCGAAATGGCGGGCCATCACCTGCATGCCGTAGCAGATCCCCAGCACCGGAACCCCCAGCTCCAGGAGCTGTTCGTCCAGGGTGGGCGCGCCCTCTTCGTAGACCGACTTGGGTCCCCCGGAGAGAATGATCCCCCGGGGCGCAAAGGCCCGAATCTCCTCGATCCCCATATCGTGGGGATGGAGTTCGCAGTAGACATGGGCCTCCCGCACCCGGCGGGCGATCAACTGGGTATACTGCGATCCGAAGTCGAGGATCAGAATCTTTTCACTGTGAATATCCATTTTTTATCCCAAACGGTAATTAGGGGCTTCCTTGGTGATGATCACGTCGTGGACATGGCTCTCCTTGAGCCCGGCCTGGGTGATCCGGACAAATTTGGCCTTTTTGCGCAACTCGTCGATGCCGGCGGCCCCCACATAACCCATGCCCGAGCGCAGGCCCCCCATCAGTTGATAGATCATGGTGGAGAGCGGGCCGCGGTAGGGAACCTTGCCCTCGATCCCTTCCGGCACCAATTTGGCCTGATTTTCGGTGTTGTCCTGGAAATAGCGGTCGCAACTGCCTTTCTGCATGGCGCCCAGCGAGCCCATGCCCCGGTAACCCTTGTAGGTCCGGCCCTGGTAGAGGAAGGTCTCGCCGGGGGATTCATCGGTACCGGCGAAGAGGCTGCCGATCATGATCACGCTGGCCCCGACCCCGATCGCCTTGGTGAGTTCCCCGGAAAATTTGATGCCGCCGTCGGCGATGATCGGGATATCGTAGCGGTCGGCCACCACGGCGCAGTTGTGGATGGCGCTCAACTGCGGCACCCCCACCCCGGCCACGATCCGGGTGGTGCAGATCGAGCCCGGCCCCACCCCCACCTTGACGCAATCGGCCCCGGCCTTGATCAGGGCCTCGGTGCCCTCGGCGGTGGCCACGTTGCCGGCGATCACCGGCAGCTCGGGAAACGCCTCCTTGATCCGGCGCAAAGCGTCGAGGATATTCCGGGAATGGCCATGGGCCGAATCCAGCACCACCACGTCCACTCCCACCGCCACCAGTTGCTCAATATCGGCAAGAGGGGTGTTGACCCCGATGGCGGCCCCGACCCGCAGCCGCCCGAGATCGTCCTTGGCCGCCAGGGGGTAGCGCCTGAGCTTCTCGATATCCTTGATGGTGATCAGCCCCTGGAGGACCCCGGCTTCGTCCACCACCAGCAGCTTTTCGATCCGGTGCTCGTGCAGCAGGGCCTTGGATTGCTCCAGGGTAATCCCCGGTCTGGCGGTGACCAGGTTTTTACTGGTCATCACGTCCCGAACCTTGAGGTTTTCATCGGTGACGAAACGGAGGTCGCGGTTGGTGACGATCCCCACCAGCTTGCCGTTGCGCAGCACCGGCACCCCGGAGATATGGTTGTATTGCACAATTTCGTTGACCTCGCGGACGGTGCGATCCTCCTCCACGGTGATCGGATCGATCACCATCCCCGATTCCGATTTTTTCACCTTGCGGACCTCTTTGGTCTGCTCGTCGATGCTCATATTCTTGTGGATAATGCCGATGCCGCCCTCACGGGCCATGGTGATGGCGGTGCGATGCTCGGTTACCGAGTCCATGGCGGCGCTCATCAGGGGAATATTAAGGGCAATATTCCGGGTGAGGCGGGTGGTAAGGCTGACTGCCGAAGGCAAAACCTCGGAAGCGGCAGGCACCAGCAGGAGATCATCGAAGGTGTAGGCGGTTTCCAGATTATCAAGGGCCATGGATAAACTCCTTAAGATACTGAATTGATTGCGGGATTGGAGGCAATGGGCTAGAATCCCCGGCGGACCTAATCAAGATGAGGAGAAAACGATGCTGCTTTCGATCAATCCGGACAACCCCCAGCCGCGCCTGATCAAACAGGTGGCTGAAGCGCTCCGTCACGGGGCGGTGATCTGCTATCCCACTGATACGGTATACGGGATCGGCTGCGATATTTTCAACCAGAAAGCGGTGAAGCGGATCTATCAGATCAAGCAGCGGCCCTTTTCCCAGCCCTTCAGCTTTATCTGCGCCGATCTCAAGGACCTGAGCAGCTATGCCCAGGTCTCCAATACCGGCTACCGGGTGATGCGCAAATGTTTGCCCGGTCCCTACACCTTCGTTCTGCCCGCGACCAAGTTGGTGCCCAAAATTATGATGACCAAACAGAAAACGGTGGGGATCAGGGTACCGAATAACCAGGTCTGCATGGACCTGGTCCACGTCTTGGGCAACCCCATCCTGACCACCAGCGCCGCCCCCGATGCCCCCGATTTCCCACCCCTGCTCCACGCTTACGAAATTGAAGATCGCTACGGCAATCAGGTCGATTATATCATCGACAGCGGGCCGTTGGATGCTCCCATGCCCTCGACGGTGGTGGCCATGATCGATGATGAACTGACGCTGCTTCGCGCCGGCAAGGGCAAACTGCTCTAGCCGCCCCGGGGCGGCCAACCGGCCTTATCCCTCGATCAGTCCATCCTTGAGGGATTTGCTCATGGTAAAATGGACGTTTTTGCGAGGCGGGATATGCATCACCTTGCCGGTGCGGGGGTTCTTGGTGGTGCGGGCCTTGCGCTCACGGACCGAGAAGCTGCCGAATCCCCGAATCTCCACCCGGCGGTTCTCCTCCAGGGCGTTGAGAATACCCTCCAGCATGATATCCACGGCCTGATCCAGATCCTTTTTAAGAAAACCCGGCATTTCTTCGGCTACTGCGTTGATGAGATCCCGTTTGAGCATGTCTGTTTTCCTTTTAAGTTATGGGGTAATGGTCCATTCATAGGCAAGGACCGGTGTTATATTTATGGGCGGAGTCAACCGCATCTCGGCTCTGCTGCCGAGCAGCAGGGTGAGCAGGGAGAGCTCCCGCCGGGGAGGATAGATCAGGCGCGGCATCACGCCGGGCTCCAGGCCGGCCAGTTCGGCGGCAGCCAGGGCCGCGTCGTTGAGGTTGCCCAGACCGTCGATCAAACCCAGTTCCAAAGCCTTGCTGCCGGATAAGATCCGGCCGTCGGCGAAGTCACGCACCGCAGCTTCCGGCAGTTTGCGGCTCTCCGCCACCGCGGCGACGAACTGATCGTGGACGCCATCGATCATCCCCTGGAGCATGGCTCGCTCCTCCGGAAGCATGGGCCGTCCCGCGGAGCCGACATCCTTAAGAGCGCCGCTTTTGATCGTCTCGCTGCGATAACCGATCTTCTCGAACAGCTCCTCCAGGTTGGCGAACTTGATGATCACCCCGATGCTGCCGGTAATGGTCCCCGGATTGGCAATGATCTTCTCCGCCCCCAAAGCGGCGTAAAGCCCGCCCGAGGCCGCCACCGAACCCATGGAGACCACCACCGGCTTGACCGCGTTGGTGCGTTTAACTTCGGTGAACAGCTCCTGGGAGGCGCCCACCGCCCCGCCGGGGCTGTCGATGCGCAGCACGATGGCCCGGATATTGCCCTGCTCCCGGAACTCGCTGAGGCGGGCAACAATCTGATCGGCGACGCTGATCACCCCCCGGACCTCGATCACTCCGACCCCCTCCTTGCGGGCCCCGGCACTGAACAGGTCGGAGCCGGAGGAACGCAGCAACGAGCCCAGCAAAAAGCTGACCGCGGCCCAGAAGAGCAACCCGACCACGACCAGCAGCAGACAGCCGGTCATGATCGGGTGTTTACGACGAAACGGGGTCGGCTCGCTCACGGGCGACCGCCGCAGGGGTCAGGCCGGAAACTCAAACCTAAGCGGTCACGGGGCACCGCATCTTGCGGCGATCGGGCCGGCTCACGTACTGGCGTACGCATCGCCGTCCCGCTTGCCGCAACCTGCGGTGCCCCGTGACCGCTTATCTTGCGGCCCCTGTGATCGCTTACACTCAAACCTCCTCCTTATCCCGGTTGAGCTCCTCCTTGAGCAGATCGCCCAGGGTGGAGGGGCCGCTTCTTGCCTGTTTCTGCTTGTACTCTTCCACCCGGGCCTCTTCACTCTCGCCGCTCAGGGCCTTGATCGAAAGTCCGATCTTGCGGTCCCGGGCCGAGACGTTGATCACCCTGGCTTCCAGTTCGTCGCCGACATTGTAAAGGCCGATGGGGGTTTCCACCTTCTCCTTGCTCAGTTCGGAAACGTGGATCAGACCTTCGATCCCCTCCTCCAGTTCGACAAATACTCCGAATTCGGTAACGTTGGTGATCTTGCCGGTGATCTTGGTGCCGATGGCGTATTTCTCCACCGCCGCTTCCCAGGGATCGGGCTGCAACTGCTTGATTCCCAGGGAGAAGCGTTCGTTCTCCTTGTCGATCTTCAGCACCACCGCCTGGATGGTTTCACCCTTGGCGTATTTCTCGCCGGGGTGCTTGATCCGCTCGGTCCAGGAGAGGTCGGAAACATGGATCAGGCCGTCGATCCCCTCTTCGATACCGATAAAGATGCCGAAGTCGGTGATATTCTTGACCTTGCCTTCGATGATCGAGCCGGCAGGATAGTTTTCCGCCACCATGTCCCAGGGGTTGGGTTGGAGCTGTTTCATACCCAGCGAAATCCGCTTGGCTTCGGGGTCGACGTTGAGAACCACCACCTCGACCTCGTCGCTTACGGTGACAATCTTGGAGGGATGACGGGACTTCTTGGACCAGGACATCTCAGAGATGTGGACCAGTCCCTCGACTCCCTCCTCCAGTTCGACAAAGGCGCCGTAATCGGTGATGCTGACCACCTTGCCGGGAACCTTGGCGCCCACCGGGTAACGCTGGAGGATGGTCTCCCAGGGATCGCTCTTGAGCTGCTTGACCCCCAGGGATACCTTGTCGTTCTCCTGGTC
>JBLRWU010000028.1:0-18647 GCA_047921155.1 Desulfurivibrio sp. | reverse complement strand
CTGATCGGGACCCGCATCGCCCCCACCGGCAGCATGTTCCACCGCAACGCCGTGGAGACCTTTGCCGCCCTGTTGAGCCGGCACGGGATTGAGCGCGAACAGGTGCGGTATATCGTGGCCACCGGCTACGGCCGTAAGCTGTTCAAGGAGGCCGATGATTCCATCAGCGAAATCACCGCCAACGCCATGGGGGCCTGCGAGGCCGGGCGGGCCGGTGGGGGAGTGCGGACCATCATCAATATCGGCGGTCAGGATTCCAAGGCGATCCGGATTGACGAACTGGGTAATGTGGGCAATTTCGCCATGAACGACAAATGCGCCGCCGGCACCGGCCGTTTCCTGGATGTGGCGGCCCGTAACCTGGAGATCGACCCCGAAGAGCTGGGGGATTATCATTTCGGCGGCAGCGGGGCGCCGCTGACCATCAACAGCACCTGCGCGGTCTTCGCCGAATCCGAGATTATCGGCCTGCTGGCCAGGGGCCATGGCAAGGCGGAGATCGTGGCGGGCATTCATTACTCCATCGCCCGGCGAACCGTGAGGCTGGCCCGGCGGGTGGGCATAGAGGAGCGGGTCTATTTTGACGGCGGCCCGGCCATGAACCGGGGCCTGGTCGCCGCCCTGGCCGATGAACTGGGGCGGGAACTGGTGGTGCCGGAACAGCCGCAGACCACCACCGCCTTCGGCGCCGCCATCCTGGCCCGCAGCTATTACCTCAACGACTGATCATGGTTACCGGTCAAGAGATCATGGTCTCCCTGCCGCTGGCCCTGGCCCTGGGCCTGATTTTCGGCCTCAGCGCCTGCGCCATCAGTTGCCTGCCCTACCTGGGCCCGGTGTTTCTGGCCAGCGAGGGGGGGATTCGCCAATCCTGGCGGATTGTCCTGCCCTTTTCCCTGGGTCGGCTCTGCGGTTATGCCGGACTTGGCCTGGTGGCGGGGATGGCCGGGCACTATCTGGGTGAGGGGGTGGGTGCCGCCAATCTGCGCTGGATATCGGGCGGGGCCGCCGTCATGGTGGGCCTGGCGCTGTGGCCGCGGCGGCATGGGAAATCGTCCTGTTGCGGTGGGGTCTCGACGGGACCAGGGCTCGGCAGCGGGGAAAAGAGTCGGCCGTCGGCCCCGATTCTGATGCCCGGCGGGCTTTTTTTAATGGGAGCCGGGATGGCGCTGACCCCTTGTGCCCCGCTGGGGATCGTGCTGGTCTCCGCCGCCTTCACCGCCAGCGCCTTTCATGGTATGGCCTTGGGGTTGGCCTTCGGTCTTGGCGCCATCGCCATTCCGGCCCTGCTCTTCGGGGTCGGCATTGCCTACCTCGGCAGTCGCCTGCGGGAACAACTGGGCCGTTGGCGACACGTTGTCCAATACCTCAGCGCCGCCCTGCTCATCGCGGTCGGCTTGAAAAATTTGCTGGTTTGAAGGTTCAGGGGCGGCGTTGGGCTGTTGCGAAGGCGACAAAATCGGCGGCGGGCATGGGGCGGGCGAAGAGATAGCCCTGGAAGCGGGAGCAGTGGTGTTGCTGCAGGAAGTTGTGCTGCATTTCGTTTTCAACCCCTTCGGCCACCACCTCGATCCCCAGTTCGGCGGCCATGGCCAGGATGGCCCGGATAATGGCGGTATCGCCGGAATCATCGGTGACGTTGGCGATGAAGCTCCGGTCGATTTTTAACTGGTTGACCGGCAACTGCTTGAGGTAGGAGAGCGATGAGTAGCCGGTGCCGAAATCATCCAGGGAGATGCTCAGCCCCATTTTGGCCAAGTCCTTCATCTTGGCGACGGCGTTGCCGATATCTTCCAGCAGGGCGCTTTCGGTCAGTTCCAGTTTCAGGCGTTCAGGCCTTATGGCGCTGCTCATGATGACCTCCCGCACCTGATTGACGAAATCCGCCTGGCGAAATTGATAAGCGCTGATATTGACCGCCAGGACCAGGTCGGCCAGCTCCGGCTGCTGCTGCCACTCCTTGAGGTGGGCGCAGGCCTCCGTCAGCACCATGTGGCCCAGCTCCTGGATCAACCCGGTCTCTTCGGCCAGGGAGATGAAGAAGGCGGGAAAAATCAGGCCGTGGACGGGGTGCTGCCAGCGAATCAGGGCTTCGGCCCCGACGGGCCGGCCTGATCGGTCCACCTGGGGCTGAAAGTAAAGGAACAGCTCTTTTTTCCGCAAGGCCCGGCGCAACTCGGCCTCCTGGCGGGCGCGCTCTTCCAGGGTGGCCTGCATGGCGTCGTCGAAGAAACGGATCAGGTTGCGGCCCGCCTTCTTGGCCTGATAGGTGGCGACGCTGGCCCGCAGCAGGCATTCGTCGAACAGCTCGTCCCGGCGGCCGAAAACGCAGACGCCCAGGTTGACCCCGACATGGCATTCGTGACCCTTGAGTACAAAAGGCTGGTTGATCGCCCTGCGCAGTTTCTTGGAGATCTCTCCGGCCTTGATCGCCGCCTGTTCGATATCCTGGTCCAGGTATTCCAGGATCACCGCGAACTCATCGCTGCCCAGGCGGGAGACGATATCGGTTTCCCGGACGCAGGATTGCAGTCGCCTGGCCGTCTCGATCAGCAGCAGATCGCCGATATTATTGCCCAGGGTGTCGTTGACCACCCGGAAGTTGCCCAGATCGATCACCAGCAGGGCCCCGTACCAGCCCGCCCGGGCGTGCAGGGCCAGGCCGCGCTCGAGCTGCTCCAGCAGGCGGCGCCGGTTCGGCAATCCGGTGAGGGCGTCGTAAATATTAAGAGTGCGGACCTTATCGAGCAGATCTTCCAGGTGCCTGTTGGTCTCCTGCAGGCGGTTCTCCAGGTGGGTACGGGTGATGGCGTAGCGGATGGCCTGGTGCAACGAGTAGCTGTCCAGGGCGGATTTGGCCAGGTAATCCTGGGCTCCGCTCTCGGGGATGGTCAAGGCGGTCTGCCGGTCATCCCGGCTGGTCAGGACGATCATGGGGAGCTGCGGAGCTTCCCGGCGCATGGTCGCCACCGCGGTCGAGCCGCTGGAATCAACCGGGTCCGGGGACAGCAGCAGTACATCGGGAGTTTCCCGGGCCAGCTCCCGCCGGGCCGCGGCCAGGCTTGTCGCCTGCTTCACGACAAAGCCGCCCGACCCGGCTCCCAGCAGAGCGCGCTGGATCAGCAGGGCATCTTCAGGATCCTTTTCCACCACCAAAACCTTGATCAAGGAATCGGGTTGGTCGCCTGTGGTGTTCAAACTACCCATTCTTGTCCCCGGGAAATGAGGGTTGGCAAACTTGCAAAGAACTTCCCCCGGTCTCGGCCCCGGCACCGGACACCCGAAAACAACCGGTTACCTGGCCGTGCCGTTGCCGGTAAGGCCCCGCCACGCTACCACAAGGTGTTGAGTATTACAAAATAAAATATTTTCGAGTTCCACTCCCTGGTGGTGTATGACAGCCCAAGAGCCCGCTGCCATCGGCAATCCCACCGGAAAGATGGGCGCCTGAATGTTTACGTTGATTTTTAGGGTGGGACAAATTATCTTCACCTGATTTGCGACCGGCTTGCCATCTGCGCCCGTTGGCTGGTTCCGGCTTCGGTTACCCCTTCGACGGTATCATCTCGCTGTTTTTTTGTTGCTCAATTCAGCCATTGCCTTGGTTGACGGCCCGGCATTCCGGAGGTTTTTATAGATGTGGGAATATACGGATAAAGTAAGGGATCACTTTATGAATCCCCGCAATGTGGGGGAGATTCCCGATGCCGACGGGATCGGCGAGGTCGGTTCCTTGGCCTGTGGCGATGCCCTGAAACTCTTTTTCAAGCTGGATGCCGAGAAAAAGAGAATTGCCGATGCCAAGTTCAAGACCTTCGGCTGTGCCAGCGCCATCGCTTCCTCCTCGGCCCTGACCGAGATGATCAAGGGGTTGACTCTGGAGGAGGCAGCCAAAATCAGTAACGAGGATATTGCCGACTTTCTTGGCGGTCTGCCCAAGGAGAAGATGCACTGCTCGGTGATGGGCCGCGAAGCCCTGGAGGCGGCCATTGCCAACTACCGGGGGGTGCCGATCCCCATGGCCCAGGGGGAGGTGGTTTGCGAATGTTTCGGGGTCACCGACCTGGAGATCCGCCGGGCCATTAAGGAGAGCAAACTGAAAACGGTGGAGGAGATCACCAACTTCACCAAGGCCGGCGGCGGCTGCGGCCGCTGCGTTGAGCGGTTGGAGGAGATCCTGCGCGAGGAGCGCCACGAGGTGCAGGAGATCGTCCCTGACCAGCGCCGGCGGGGGATGACCAATATTCAGAAGATCAAGCTCATTGAGGAGCTTTTCGACCGGGAGATCCGGCCGGCTTTGCGCAAGGATGGCGGCGATATCGAACTGGTCGATCTGGATGGCGATTTCGTGATTGTCTCCCTGCGGGGCGCCTGCGGCACCTGCAAGAAGTCCCAGACCACCCTCAAGGAGTACGTTGAGAAAAAACTGCGCGAACAGGTGCTCGACAGCCTGATCGTCGAGGAGGCCCGTTGATAATGGCAAACGAGAGCCAGGGCGACCGTCCGGTGATCTATATGGACAACAATGCCACCACCCGGGTCGCCCCCGAGGTGCTGGAGGCGATGCTGCCCTACTTTTCCGATCTTTACGGCAACCCCTCCTCCATGCACAGCTTCGGCGGTCAGGTGGGGCGCCAGGTGGTGAACGCCCGCCGACAGGTGGCCGATCTGATCGGGGCCCAGCCCGATGAGCTGATCTTCACCAGTTGCGGCACCGAAAGTGATTCCACCGCCATCCTCGCCGCCCTGCAAGCCAATCCCGAAAAACGCCATATCGTCACCACTCGGGTTGAACATCCGGCGGTGAAGAACCTTTGTGAACATCTTGACCGCCTCACCGGCCACAAGCACCGGGTTACCCAGTTGCCGGTGGATCGGGAGGGGCTGCTGGATCTGGAGCAGTACGAGGCGGCCCTGGCCGACGATACTGCGGTGGTCAGCGTGATGTGGGCCAACAATGAAACCGGGGTGATCTTTCCGGTGGAGGAGATGGCCAGGATCGCCAGAAGCCGCGGGATTCTGTTCCATACCGACGCGGTCCAGGCGGTGGGTAAGATTCCGATCAATCTGGCCGACTCGGCCATCGATTTTCTCTCCATCTCCGGCCACAAGCTCCATGCCCCCAAGGGGATCGGGGTGCTGTACGTCCGCAAGGGTGCCCCTTTTGCCCCGCTGATTATCGGGGGCCACCAGGAGAAGGGACGCCGGGGGGGGACCGAAAACGTAGCCGCCATTATCGGCCTGGGCAAGGCCTGCGAGTTGGCGGCCGGGCGGATGGAGGAGGAAAACGGCCGGGTGCGGGCCCTGCGGGACAAGCTGGAAAGGGGGCTGCTGGAGGCGATTCCCAGCTCCCTGCTCAATGGCCATCCGCAAAAGCGCCTGCCCAACACCACCAATATCAGCTTTGAATATGTCGAGGGCGAGGCGATCCTGCTCCATCTCGATCAGTTCGGAATCTGCGCCTCCTCCGGTTCGGCCTGCACCTCCGGCTCCCTGGAGCCTTCGCATGTAATGCGGGCCATGGGGGTGCCGTTTACCGCCGCCCACGGCTCGGTCCGCCTTAGCTTGAGCGTATACAATAACGAGGCGGAGGTGGATTTCGTCATCGCTGAACTGCCCCCCATTATCGCCAAGCTGCGCGAGATGTCGCCGTTCTGGCAATCCAGCCATCAGGGTGCGGTGGGCGGGGCCAACTGCCCCTGTTCATGTTCCTGAAATCGGAAGGATCTTAAACTTATGCGCATCGTCCCGGCATCATTCACCATCCTCGATGAGCTCGATCAAGAGAGCATGGCCCGGCGAATCGAGTTCTGCGGCCGGCTCTGTTACAAGAGCGAAGATAAGATCAGCGCCGATTCCACCGAGCCCTTTATCCGCAAGGTGATGGAACACGGCCACAACTCGGTGATGGAGATGGCGGCCCTTACTCTGCGGGTGCGCTGTGAAACCGAGGCGATCATCGATCAGTTTCTGGCGATTCAGCCCAGATTTCTCCAACTGGACCGCCCCGACAAGCGAGAAAAAAACCTTTTGCTCAGCGGCACGGTCCGGGCCTTCCGCGAGCTGTTTTTGGCCCACCCCAACGTCAAGCTGATCAAGGCGGTCACCACCTTTTTAGCCGGTCGTCACCCCCTGTTTTTTTTTGATCTGGCCGGCCGCCGCGGCTTTCTGACCCAGACCGGGGTGGAGGTGGAAAAAATTTCTTTGGCCGAGGTGGAGGAGTTGCCCGCCGACCTGCTGGCCAAGCACCGTCACCTGGCGGTCCGTTTTGTCACCAACCGGGCGGTGACCCATGAACTGGTGCGCCATCGGCCCTGCTCCTTTCTCCAGGAGAGTCAGCGCTACTGCCGCTATTCCCAGGACAAGTTCGGCAATGAAGTTACCTTTATCAAACCGCTCTTCTTCGAGGAGGAGAGCGAGGAGTATCGCCTCTGGCAGCAGGCCATGGCCGAGACCGAGCGGATCTATCTGCAACTGCTCGCCACCGTCTCTCCCCAGGCGGCCCGCACCGTTTTGCCCAACTCCTGTAAAACCGAAATAATTGTTTATGCCAACCTGCTGGAATGGTTACATATCTTCCGGCTGCGCACCACCAAGGCGGCGGAACCTTCGATGCGGGAAGTGATGAACCCGCTGCTGACGGAAATGCAGGGGCGTTACCCGGCCATCTTCGCCGGCATTCAGGGAGAATGAAGTTACCACTTTTAATGGTTCCGGAATGGTTCCGGCCAAACTTTTTCCATATCAAACTTTTAATCTGTAAGGAGGGTACCAATGGCGCTTGATCCAACCAAGCACGCGGACTGGGAAATCGCTGAAGAGGCGGAGAGCCGCATGAAAACCGTCTATGAGCTGGGCGAGAAGCTGGGCCTGGACAAATCGGAGCTGCTGCCCCACGGTCATTATGTGGCCAAGCTCGATTACCGTAAGATCCTCGATCGCTGCAAGGATAAACCCGACGGCAAGTATGTCGATGTCACCGCCATCACCCCCACCCCCCTGGGTGAGGGTAAGTCCACCTGCGCCATGGGCCTGGTCCAGGGCCTGGGCAAACGGAACAAGTCGGTTATCGGCGCCATCCGTCAGCCCTCCGGCGGCCCCACCATGAATATCAAGGGCTCGGCGGCCGGCGGCGGCCTGGCCCAGTGTATCCCGCTGACCCCCTTCTCCCTGGGGCTCACCGGCGATATCAACGCCATCATGAACGCCCATAACCTGGGGATGGTGGCCCTGACCTCGCGGATGCAGCACGAGGCCAACTACACCGACGAGCAGTTGGCCAAGCGCGGCCTGAAAAGGCTGGATATCCACCCCAAGAAGGTGGAGTTCAACTGGATCATCGATTACTGCGCCCAGGCCCTGCGGAACATCACCATCGGCCAGGGCGGCAAGATGGATGGTTTCACCATGCAGAGCAGTTTTGCTATTGCGGTCAGCTCCGAGATCATGGCCATTCTCTCGGTGGCCCGGGATTTGAAGGATATGCGCGAGCGGATCGGCAAGATCGTGGTGGCCTACGACAAGCAGGATCGGCCGATCACCACCACCGACCTGGATGTGGCCGGGGCCATGACCGCCTGGATGGTGGAGGCGCTCAACCCCAACCTGATGCAGACCCTGGAGGGTCAGCCGGTGGTGGTCCACGCCGGACCTTTCGCCAATATCGCCATCGGCCAGAGCTCGGTCATCGCCGACCGGGTGGCCTTGAAGCTGGCCGACTACAACGTCACCGAGAGTGGTTTCGGGGCCGATATCGGCTTTGAGAAATTCTGGAACCTCAAGTGCCGTTACTCCGGGCTCAAGCCCAACTGCGCGGTGGTGGTGGCCACCATCCGGGCCCTCAAGTGTCACGGCGGGGCCCCGATTCCGGTCCCGGGTCGGCCGATGCCGGCAGAGTACGGCAAGGAGAATGTGGGCTGGGTTGAAGAGGGTTGTAAAAACCTGCTCCACCATATCGAAACGGTCAAGAAGGCCGGGATCAATCCGGTGGTCTGTATCAACGCCTTCTATACCGACACCGACAACGAGATCAAGGCGGTACGGCGGCTCTGTGAAGCGGCCGGCGCCCGGGTGGCCCTCTCCCGTCACTGGGAAAAGGGCGGCGACGGAGCCCTGGAGTTCGCCGATGCGGTGGTTGACGCCTGCGAGGAGGAGAACGACTTCCGTTTCCTCTACGATCTCGACACCCCGCTGAGCCGGCGGATAGAACTGATCGCCACCGAGGTGTACGGCGCCGACGGAGTCAGCTACTCTCCGGAAGCCCAGGCCAAGCTCAAGCGGATGGAAGCCGATCCCGAGATGAAGGAGATGGGCACCTGCATGGTCAAAAGCCATCTGTCGCTCTCCCACGATCCGACCCTCAAGGGTGTGCCCAAGGGCTGGACCCTGCCGGTGCGCGACATCCTCACCTACAAGGGTGCCGGTTTTGTGGTGCCGGTGGCCGGGGCCATCAGCCTGATGCCGGGGACCGCCTCCGATCCCGCTTACCGCCGGATCGATGTTGATGTCAACACCGGCAAGGTAAAGGGCGTATTCTAACCAGCTATTGCCAGCAGTTTGCCGGAAAAGGGGTGACCGGTCCGTTGCACGGGCCGGTCACCCCTTCTTATTTAATACAGGACGTCTTTGGCCCCGGAATCTCCTTGCTTAAAAATTCATCTTTCTGCTATTCTGTCACATTTCAATTGGTCGCAGTTTTGTCTTTCCTTTTTAATTCTTAGGGTTTTATCCATGGCGCAGGCACCCCAGAAATCAACGCTCCGGGCTTCGGTAAAGGATCAGTCCGGTGCCGGCAAGATCAAGATCGGCGAACTGCTGCGCAAGGAGGGGCAGATCAGCAGCAACCAGCTTGATGAGGCTCTGGGGATCCAGAAGAAATCGGGCGGCAGGTTGAGCTCGATCCTGCTCAAGCTGGGCTATATTGAGGATAACACCGTTCTCAACTTCTTGAGCCGGCTGCACAATTATCAGCCGGTGGTGATCTCTCGCGAACCGCCCAAGGCCGACGCCCTGGCCAGAATGCCCTTCGAGGTTGCCGCCCGATATCTGGCTTTTCCCCTGCGGATCATCGGCAAGAATTTGCAGGTTGCCATGGCCGAACCCACCGACACCGGAGCGGTGGAGAATTTGCAGGCCGAGGTCAGGATGCCGCTCACCGTCTGTGTCTCCACCGAACCCGATATTATCGCGGCCTACCGGACCCACTACAAGATCAGCGACGAGGATTGGGAGAAGCTGCTGGTTCAGCAGGGTGGGAAACAGGCGGAAGAGGAGGTGCCGGTTACCCAGATTGAAGACTTCGGCGCCCTGGCATCCGAGGCCGCCGAGGGGATGGAGCTGACCAGCTTCGAACAGGAGGAGGGGGGTGATCAGTACTCGGCTTCCGACGCCCCGATCATCAAGCTGGTCAATGGTATCCTGGTTAAGGCGGTCAACGACGGGGTCAGTGATATCCACATCGAGCCCTACGAGAAAAATCTTCAGGTTCGCTATCGTCTCGACGGCTCCCTTTACAAATCGATGAACCTGCCGCTGTCGATCAAGAACGCGTTGAATTCGCGGATCAAGATCATGGCCCAGCTCGATATCACCGAACGCCGGGTGCCCCAGGACGGCCGGATCCGGATCAAGATGGGACGTACCCGGGCGGTGGATTTCCGGGTTTCCAGCCTGCCGACTCTGTTCGGTGAGTCCATTGTTCTGCGGATTCTCGACAAGGCCAGCCTCAATGTCGACCTGACCATGCTGGGTTTTGAGCAGAAGACCTTCGAGATGCTCAAGCGCTGTATCTACCGGCCCCAGGGGCTGTTGCTGGTTACCGGCCCCACCGGCAGCGGTAAAACCGTAACCCTCTACTCCATTCTCAACTCGCTCAACAGCGAGGACACCAAGATTCTTACCGCCGAGGACCCGGTGGAGTTTAACTTCAAGGGGATCAATCAGGTCAACGTGGTCACCGAGGTGGGGATGACCTTCGCCGCGGCCCTGAAGGCCTTCCTGCGCCAGGATCCGGATATTATCATGGTTGGTGAGATCCGGGACATGGACACCGCCGAGATCGCGATCAAGGCGGCGATGACCGGCCATCTGGTCTTCTCCACTCTTCATACCAACGACTGTCCCGCCACCATCGGCCGTCTGGTCGATATCGGAGTGCCCGCCTATATGCTGGGCTCGGCGATTACCATGGTACTCTCCCAGCGTCTGGGTCGGCGCCTTTGCCCCAAGTGCAAGGTGCCGGTGGATGTCGCCGCCATGGACAAGCATGATCTGATCAAGATGGGATTCGACGAAGAGGAGATTCCCGACCTTAAAATATTTGGTCCCAAGGGGTGCCCGGCCTGTAACGGTGGCGGCTACAAGGGGCGGGTCGGTTTCTTTGAGCTGATGGAGGTCACCGACGAGGTGGCCAAGGCGATCACCGCCGAAGTCCCGGAGGATCAGTTGCGCAAGATCGCGGTGCAGGAGGGGATGACCACCCTGCGCGAAGCCGGACTCCAGAAGATCCGGGAGGGAGTGACCAGTATCGAGGAGGTTTTACGCCGCACCGTGATCACCGAGGAGAGCCTGCCCGCCTACCTGGTCCACCCCGATATCGAGGAGTATCAGGATGGCGACCTGATTATCCGCCAGAACAATACCGACAAAGACTTTTTCAAGTTGGTCACCGGCTCGCTCCTGGTGGTTCGCGATGGCAAGAAAATCGCCGAAATTGTTGAACCCGGCGAATATTTCGGCGAGATGAGTTCAATCTCCGGCGAACCCCGCAGCGCCTCGATCATGGCCAAGGGGCGCTGCAAGGTTAAGCGTTTTCCCGGTGACAAGCTGCTGGAAGTGATTGGTAAATATCCGGAAGTTGGCAGATATCTCTTCAAGACCCTGGTCGGCCGTCTCGGCCAGGCCAACAATATCATCGTCAAGCTCGCCGACGGGCGCCCCCGCTCCTCATAGCCGTTGTGCTACACGGTTCCTCCGGAAGCAAAATGAGCATACGTTCACTTTTTTCGTATTACTTGAGTGGGCCATGTTCGAAACAGCTTGAAAATGGAATGGAAATTCGTTAAAACTTTTGGTTCGGTTCGCTGTTTAATTATCCCTGATAGTGACAGAACGGCTTTGCAGCGCGCTTCCGGTCTTGCATCTCCGGAACACGAAAGGGGAGAGCCGTGCCCGGTTTCCGGGGCCGGCGAGTCCCGGTTCCCAGCAGAAAACATGGCCCGCCAGCCGGCAGCAGGGGTGGGGCGGTCCTGCGGATATAGGCACTTAAAACCGAAAAACCAGGAGGAAAATTTAAATCATGAGCGCCAAGATCATCAGCGGAACCGAAGTGGCCAAGGCCATTCGGGCGGAATTGAAGGAAGAGGTTGCCGAACTGGTCAAAAAGGGGGTCACCCCGGGCCTGGTCACCATCCTGGTAGGGGAAGACCCCGCTTCCCAGTCATATGTGGCCGCCAAAAACAAGACCGCCAAGGAGCTGGGGATCTACTCCGAGCAGATCACCCTGCCGGCCGACACCCCCGAGGCCGAACTGTTGCAACTGGTGGAGAAGTGTAACCAGGACCCCAAGATCAACGGGATTCTGGTTCAGCTTCCCCTGCCCAAACATATCAACGAGGCCAAGGTTCTTTACGCCATCAACCCCGACAAGGATGTGGACGGCTTCCACCCGGTCAACGTCGGAAAGATGGTTTTAGGCGAGCAATGTTTTCTCCCCTGCACTCCCCACGGCATTCTCGAGCTCCTCTCCCGCAGCGGGGTTGAGACCAGCGGGGCCGAAGTGGTGGTGGTTGGCCGCAGCAATATCGTCGGCAAGCCGATCGCCAACCTGATGCTGCAGAAGCGTAAGGCCGGGAACGCCACCATCACCCTCTGCCATACCCGGACCAAGGATATCGCCGCCCATACCAAACGGGCCGATATCATCATCGCCGCCGTCGGGGTACCCAAGATGATCACCGCCGATATGGTCAAGGATGGGGTGGTGATCATCGATGTCGGGGTCAACCGGATCGGCAAGAGCGAGTCCGGCAAGGCGATTCTGGCCGGTGATGTTGACTTCGAGGCGGTCAAGGAGAAGGCCTCATTTATCACCCCGGTGCCCGGTGGGGTCGGCCCGATGACCATCACCATGTTGATGAAGAACACCGTGCAAGCCGCCCGGCAAACCCTGTAACCCCACTCGTAACAAGAGGGACCATAATGGCTATCAAGAGAAACGGATGTGAGGGCTGCACCGAGATCACCTGTGCGTCCACCAAGGAAGTCATGGCCCAGGCGCCGGCCCAGAACGTGGTCACCGCCTACGATCGGGCCCAGAAGCGGGGGATGTCCGCCTGCCTTTTCGGCTCCGGCGGCACCTGTTGCCGCAACTGTAACATGGGGCCGTGCCAGATCATCGACGGGATCGAAGATATGGTCGGGATCTGCGGCGCCTCCGCCGATACCGTGGCCGCCCGCAACTTCGCCCGGGTGGTGGCCGCAGGCAGTGCCTCCCATACCGATCACGCCCGGGAGATGGTGCGGGGCTTTATCGAGACCGCCAAGGGTGAAGGGCCCCACCAGATCAAGGACGTGGCCAAGCTCAAATCCCTGGCCGCTGTTTTCGGGATTGCCACCGAGGACCGGGAGGTCAACGAGATCGCCCTGGAGCTGGGGGAAAAGGCCCTGGCCGAATTCGGCAGCCAGACCGAGGAGCCTCTGGCCATGACCAAAAGGGCCACCGAGAAGCGTCAGGCGATCTGGAAAAAGCTCAATATCGCCCCCCGCGGCATCGACCGCGAGGTGGTGGAAATGATGCACCGGACCCATATGGGGGTGGATCAGGATTACGAAAATATCATGCTCCAAGCCTCCCGTTGCGCCCTTTCCGACGGCTGGGGCTCCTCGATGCTCTCCACCGAGCTGACCGATATCATGTTCGGCACCCCGGTGCCCCGCCGCTCCATCGTCGATCTCGGGGTACTCAAGGCCGATCAGGTCAATATCACCGTTCATGGCCATGAGCCGCTGCTGGCCGAAGCCCTCTGTATCGCCGCCCAGGACCCGGAGATGCTGGCCCTGGCCAAGAAGCAGGGCGCCAAGGGGATCAATCTGGCCGGGGTCTGCTGCACCGGCAACGAGATCCTGATGCGCCGGGGAATCCCGGTGGCCGCCGGCTTCGTTCAGCAGGAGATCTGTCTGGCCACCGGCGCGGTGGAAGCGATGGTGGTCGATGTTCAGTGCGTGATGGAGTCGGTGGGTCAGGTGGCCAAAAACTTTCATACCGATATCATCACCACCAACTATCGGGCCAAGATGCCCGGTGGGGTTCATATCCAGTTCGACGAACATGAAGCCCTCAACTCCGCCAAGCGGATCCTCACCCACGCCATCAAGAATTTCAAAAAGCGCGGCCAGTTCTTTATTCCCGAAGAAAGGAAGCTGGACGTGGTGGTGGGCTTCAGTCACGAAACCATTAACTACATGCTGGGCGGGCGTTTCCGGGCCAGCTACCGGCCGCTCAACGATAATATCATCAACGGCCGGATTCGCGGGGTGGCGGCCATCGTCGGCTGCGACAACTTCCGCCTGGCCGATGATACCCATGAGCTGATTGTCCGCCATCTTTTGAAGAACAATATCCTGGTGCTGGCCACCGGTTGTGCCGCCACCTCCCTGGGCCGTTCCGGCCTGGTCAACCCCGAGGCCGCCCGCTTCTGCGGCGAGAGTTTGGCCGAGGTTTGCGAAACCGTGGGGATGCCGCCGGTACTCCATATGGGCTCCTGTGTCGACAACAGCCGGATCCTGATCGCCGCCACCCAGATGGTGCGTGAGGGGGGTCTGGGCGATGATATCTCCGATCTGCCGGCCATCGGCACCGCTCCCCTCTGGATGAGTGAGAAGGCGGTGGCCATCGGGCAGTACTTTGTGGCCAGCGGCGCCCAGGTGGTCTTCCAGGATCTGCCCACCTCCGGGGCCAAGCGGTTCAACAAGTATCTGCTGGAGGGTCTGATGGGGCCGTTGGGCGCCCATTGGAACGTGGAATCGGACCCCCAGAAACTGGCCGAACTGATGGTTGCCAAAATCGAAGCCAAGCGCGACGCTCTGGGAATCAACAAGCAGACCGAGCGGGTGCTCTTCGATATGGCCATGCGCCGTGATCTCAGCACCGGGGTGATCCCCGATGCCGGTTGCCACGGCCCGGCGTAAACGTCCATCGGCACCACTGAACGTTTACCGATCTGTGCTGACGGGGTTAACTGGTTTGAGATACGGAACGTTAATTTTTGAGGATGATTTGAGGCTATGGAAACAGCGATGAAATCGGGCAGCCGCCTGGAGCAGGTGCTGCGATCCGGGGCCTTTGCCGTTACCGGGGAGTTGGGGCCGCCCAAGAGCGGCAACCCGGAAGTGGTGAGGGAGAAGGCGCGCCTGCTCAAGGGCAGGGTGGATGCGGTCAATATCACCGACTGCCAGACCGCCATTGTGCGAATGTCCAGTATCGGGGCCGGGCTGATCACCCAGGCGGAAGGGGTGGAGCCGGTTATCCAGATGACCTGCCGCGACCGCAACCGGATCGGCATGCAGAGCGATATTCTGGGGGCTGCCGCCCTGGGACTCAAGAACCTGCTCTGTCTCACCGGCGATCACCAGAAGTTCGGCAACCATCCCGGCGCCAAGGGGGTCTTCGATATGGACTCCATCCAGATGCTGGGAATGATGCGTGATCTGCGGGACCAGAAGAAATTTCAGAGCGGCGAGGCGATCAAAAGCCATGAGCCTCGCCTTTTTCTGGGCTGTGCCGCCAACCCCTTTGCCGGGCCCAACGAGGCCGCCCGAGCCGCGCGACTGGCCAAGAAGGTCAGCAACGGGGCCGACTTCGCCCAGACCCAGATCATCTATAACGTGGAGCGTTTCGCCAGGTTCATGGCGGCGGTTCGCGATCTCGGCCTGGATGAGAAGATCTATATCCTGGCCGGGGTGACCCCGCCCCGTTCCCTGGGGATGGCTCGTTACATGAAGAATTTCGTGCCGGGGCTGGATGTCACCGACGAGGTGATCAAGCGCTTGCAGGGAGCCAAGAACCAGGAAGAGGAGGGGATCGAGATCTGCGTCGAGATCATCCAGCAGTGCCGCGAGATCAAAGGGGTGGCCGGAGTACATATCATGGCCATCGAATGGGAAGCGGCCACCGCCGAAATCGTCAAGCGGGCCGGGCTGGATAAGCGCCCCGAGGTGGCGGTTGAATCTGCAGTCGAGGTGGCGGTTCCGGCCGCGGCCCCGGTGCGGGTCGGCGACCGGAGCGCAGAGGCCGCACCGGCCGGGGCAGGGGAGGCCGAGTTGGCCGCCGCCCGGCGGGAAGCGGAGAAAATTGTGGCCGCTGCCCGGGAAGAAGCGGCTCGGCTTACGGCCGGGGCCACGACGGCCGGTTCTGCCCCCGGCCTTGCAACCAGTGACCAAACCGATGCTCAATCAGCGGAAGCGGGAGAAGATGAGATGAACGAAAGAGAACGTCAAATGGCGCTGGAGTCTTTGCGCCAGGGACTTGCGGCCCTGAAAAAGGCCTTTAACCTGTCGGATGATCAGTTCGAGGCCCTGGCCCAGTTTGCCGGGGCTGAAGCGGTTTTGAAACGTGAACCGGCAGCCGGTGCCCCGGCGGCTCCGGCTCAACCGGCGGCTCCGGCCCCGGCCCAGCCGGCTTCCGATCAGACAGCCCAAAAGGCAGCCGCCGAAGCCAAGGCGGTGGAAGAGGCCAAAGCCGCGGCCCAAGCCAAGGTGGCGGCGGAAGCCCAAAAGGCCGAGGAAGCCAAAAAGGCGGCGGAAGCCAAGGCCGCTGCCGAAGCCAAAGCCGCCGCCGAAGCCAAAGCTGCCGCCGAAGCTAAAGCCGCCGCCGAGGCTCAAGCCAAAGCGGCTGCGCCCAAGCCCGAGGCGGCCAAACCGGAAGCCGCCAAACCTGCTCCGGCCAAAGCCGCCGCCCCCAAGGCCGCCGCCGACCTCAGCGTTGGAGAACTGGCCCTGGAGCAGAGCAGCTTAAGCGAGCGGGCCAGCAAGGTACCCCAGACCTCTTATGCCCAAGCCTATTCCGGCGCGATCCGGGAGGTCAAGCTGGGCAATGGTGATAATACGGTTACCGTCGGCGGGATCAACGCCCTGCCGTTCCATCTTTTTGAAGGGAAGATGGAGCACAAACCCCTGATCGCCATGGATATCCTCGATATCAAGCCCGAAGAGTGGCCGGCCACCCTGACCCGCCATTTTGAGGGGGTGATGGATAACCCGGTGGATTGGGCCCAAAAGTGCGTCAACGACTACCAGGCCGAGGCTATCTGCATCTCTCTGGTGGGCACCGACCCCAACGGCAAGAACCGCCCGGCCTCTGAAGCGGCCAGGATCGCCTCCGACGTGATCAACGCCGTGGATGTACCGATCATTGTCTGGGGTTGTGGTAATTCGGAAAAGGATACCGAGACCCTGCGGGAACTGACCGCCATCATCGGCGACAAGAAGGTTTGCCTGGCTCCCCTGGAGGACAAGAACTACCGCTCCCTGGGTGCCACCGCCATGGCCTTCCAGCATCCCATGGTGGCCGCATCCCCCATCGATGTCAACCTGGCCAAGCAGCTCAATATCCTGCTGGAGAATCTCGGGGTGCCGCTGGATACGGTGCTGATCGATCCCTCCATCGGCGCGCTCGGCTACGGGATCGAGTATTCCTATTCGGTAATGGAACGGATTCGCCTGGCCGCCCTGACCCAGAAGGATGAGAAGCTGCAGGTGCCGTTTATCTGCAACCTGGGGCGCGAGGTCTGGAAGGCCAAGGAGTGCCGGCTGCCCAGTGATGAACTGCTCGGCGATCAGGAGAGCCGCGGGGTGCTGATGGAAGCGATCACCGCCTCCTGTATGCTGATGGCCGGCGGGGAAGTGTTGGTCATGCGCCATCCCAGAGCCATTGCCCTGACCAGGGCCCTGGTTAGCGGCCTGATGGGTTAAGCGGCAAAACAGACGAGATAACGGAAAAATATCTGAAGGAGAATAGCAATGTCCAAGATCATCTGTTCCGCCGCGATCCGGGGGGCCCACAAGATTGTCGATATGGCCGAGGAACGTTACGAGGCGGCCCTGAAAAAGTATGGCGCCGAGCAAGAGGTTGCCTTCCCCAATACCGCCTACTACCTGCCGGTGATCTACAGTATGCTGGGCGCCAAGGTGGAACGGATCGGCGATATGAAGGAGATCTTCCAGGAGTGCCGCAAGCTGCTGCCGGAAAAGGTCAGCGATAACCTCTGGCTCCCCTATCTGGCTCCCGCCCTGGATGCCGGGATGGCCACCTTCTTTGCCGAAGAGATGTTCGAGGTGATCCGCTACCTGGAGGAGCCCGAGTTCTATACCAAGACCGAGGATCCCCTGGCCGACAATATCTGGCTGGGGGCCGCCGACGACGTGGTCTTCCGGAAGCGCGGGGTGGAGTTTGTCGATGGCAGCGCCCCGGGGTTTGCCGCCATCATGGGCACCCCCGCCGACCCCGAGATGGCCAGCAAGATCGCCCTGGAGCTGCAGGAGAAGAATCTTTATATCTTCATGCACGATCAGACCAATAATCTCAGCATGCCCGAGCAGCTGGTCAAGAGCGGGGTGCAGATCGGCTGGAATACCCGCCTGGTGCCCTTCGGCCGCAGTTATACCACGGCGGTTTTCGCCATCGGCTTTGCCTGCCGGGTGGCCATGGCCTTCGGCGGCATCAAACCCGGCGACTACAAGGGCAACCTGATCTACAACAAGGATCGGACCTTTGCCTTCGTCATGGCCTTCGGTGAGGTCAGCGATGAGTGGTACGCCAACGCCGCCGGCGCCATCAACTGGGGCTTCCCCACCATCTCCGACTACGATATTCCCCAGGTGCTGCCCACCGGGATCTGCACCTACGAGCACGTGGTCAGCCAGGTGCCCCACGAGGAGATCGTCCAGAAGGCCATCGAGGTTCGGGGCCTGAAGGTCAGCGTCACCAAGATCGATATCCCCATGTCTTTTGGTCCCGCCTTCGAGGGCGAGCGGATCAGGAAGGACGATCTCTTCATGGAGTGCGGCGGTGGCCGGACTCCCGGGGTCGAGGTCCTGATCTCCAAGGATATGTCCGAGATCGAGGATGGCAAGGTGATCGTCGAGGGTCCGGATATCCAGGAGATCGAACAGGGTCATAACCTGCCCCTGGCGATCCTGGTGGAGGTGGCCGGTCGCGAGATGCAGTCCGACTACGAGCCGATCCTGGAACGGCAGTTTCATCACCTGATCAACTATATCCAGGGCCTGATGCACATGGGCCAGCGCGATATCATGTGGCTGCGGATCGGCAAGGCCGCCGTCGAGAAGGGTTTTTCGCTTACCCATATCGGCAAGGTACTCCACGGCAAACTCCACCAGGAGTTCGGGGCCATCGTCGACAAGATCCAGGTCAAGATCTACACCACTCCCGAGAAGGTGGAGGAGGTGATCGAGCTGGCCAAGAGTGTTTATGCTTCCCGGGATGAGCGGCTGGGCTCGATGACCGACGAGACCGAGGAGGTCTTCTACTCCTGCACCCTCTGCCAGTCCTTTGCCCCCAGCCATGTCTGCATCATCACCCCGGAGCGGATCGGGATGTGCGGCGCCTACAACTGGCTGGACGGCAAGGC
>JBLRWU010000027.1:0-18840 GCA_047921155.1 Desulfurivibrio sp. | reverse complement strand
TCACCTGGCGCTTGAGGTGGGCGTCGGCGTTGTCCTCGTAGCCGTTGTGGCGGTATTGGGTCACCGGCTCGTGGGGAGCCAGCTTCTCCAGCCAGACCTCGTAATCGTGATGCAATCCCGGCTCGTCGTCGTTGATAAAGACCGAAGCAGTGATATGCATGGCGTTCACCAGTACCAAGCCCTCCCTTACTCCGGCCGCTTCCAGGCACTCCTTCACTTGGGGGGTGATATTGATAAAGGCCCGGCGGCCCGGCACCTCAAACCACAACTCCTTGCGATAGCTTTTCATGGTGAAACTCCCTGGTCGTTATCGGCCAACTCCGGGCCGTGGCCCGTTGCGGTGGGCGGATCCGGCGGTTGCGGGGCGGCGGTTTCCGCCACTTGGTAGTTTGTCCGTAAAAAATCTTCCAGCTCGTCGGTGTCGTTGAGGTCGTAAATCTGCTTGCGCAGGACGGCCCCGCCGGGGATGGTTCTGAAGTAACGGCCAAGCTGGTTTCTGGCGTGGATCGGGTTGCAGCGAGGGTGATATTCCCGGAGCAAAAGAAGATGGCGCAGGGCGGCGCGCAGGCGGGGGGCCAGGGGAATGATGTCAGGGCAATCGGGGGTAAAAACCCAGGGGGAGCCCAGGCATCCCCGGCCGATCATCACCCCGTCGCAACCGGTTTCGGCCATCATCGCCAGGGCCTCGGCATGGCTTGAGATATCACCGTTGCCGATCACCGGGATGGCGACCGCCGCCTTCACCGCCGCGATCACCCGGCGATCGGCCCGGCCGGTGAAACCGTCGCTCCAGGTGCGACCGTGGATGGTGATGGCGGCGGCTCCGCAGTCGGCCAGCATTCTGGCAAATTCCGGGGCGGTGATCGCCTGGTGGTTCCAGCCCGAGCGGATCTTGACGGTCACCGGCAGGCGGGTCGCCGCCACCACCGCCCGGGTCAGGTTGGCTGCCAGCCGGGGCTCCTTCATCAGGGCCGAACCCGCCCCCCTTTTGACCACCTTGCGCACCGGGCAGCCCATATTGATATCGATGCCATCGATGGGCAGCTCGCTCAAGATGGCCGCCGCTTCGGCCATGATCTCCGGTTCAGCCCCGAAAAGCTGCATGATCACCGGTCTTTCCGCCGCCACTGTTGCCGCCAGCTCCAGGGTTCGGGGTTGGCGGCGCACCACGCCATGGCAGCTGATCATCTCCGACCAGCAGATCCCGGCCCCATATTCCCGGCAGAGCAGGCGAAAGGCCAGGTCGGAATAACCGGCCAAAGGGGCCGCCACCAGGGGGCTGGAGGCCGTTATTCCTCCGATCCGCAGGGTCGATTCCACTACTTGGACAGTTCGCCGGCAGCGGCCAGCACCTTTTCCACCGTGAAGCCGAAGAGGGGGAAAAGCTGCTCAGCCGGGGCCGATTCACCGAAACGGTCCAGGCCGATCACCTTGCCCCGGCGGCCGACATACTTGTACCAGCCGTCGGTGCGGCCCGCCTCGATGGCGATTCTGGCTTCAACCGCGTCGGGCAGTACCCCCTGGCGGTAGTTTTCATCCTGGGCCTCAAACAGCTCCAGGCAGGGCAGGGAGACCACCCGGACCTGCTTGCCGGCCTCGGCCAGCTTGCCGGCGGCCGCCATGGCCAACTCCACCTCGGAGCCGGTGGCGAGCAGGATAAGCTCGGGGGTGCCCTGGCAATCCTGCAGAATATAACCGCCGCGGCTTACCGTAGCGCTCTGTTCCGGGGTCCGGGGCTGATGGGGCAGGTTCTGGCGGGAGAGCAGCAGGGCGCTGGGGCCATCCCCCCGTTCAATGGCCAGCTTCCAGGCCACCGCCGTTTCCGCCGCGTCGCAGGGGCGCCAGACGTGGAGGTTGGGAATCAACCGCAGGGAGGCGGCATGTTCCACGGGCTGGTGGGTGGGGCCGTCTTCGCCCAGGCCGATGGAGTCGTGGGTCAGGACGAAGATGGCCCGTTGCTTCATCAGAGCGGCCATCCGGATGGCGTTGCGGGCGTAGTCGGCAAAGACCAGGAAGGTGGCGGTGTAGGGGATAAAACCGCCATGCAGGGCCAGGCCGTTGCCGATGGCCACCATGGCGAACTCCCGAACCCCGAAATAGATGTAGTTGCCGTCGTGGTGCTGCTTGATATCGCGGCTGCCTGACCAGATGGTCAGGTTGGAACCGGCCAGATCCGCCGAGCCGCCGATCAGTTCCGGCAGCAGGGGGCCATAGCCCTCCAGAGCCAGCTGGGAAGCCTTGCGGCTGGCCACCTTGGCCGCCTTCGCTTCAGTTGCGGCCACGAAGGCGGCCGATTTTTCGCTCCAGTCGGCGGGCAGCTCTCCGCTGAGCCGCCGTTGCAGTTCCGCCGCCTCCCGGGGAAAGGCCTGGGCGTAGGCGGTCATCCTCTCCTGCCAGGCTTTTTCGGCTTTCTCCCCCCGGGCGCGGGCGTTCCAGGCGGCGGCGATATCCCGGGGGATTACGAAGGCGGGATGATCCCACCCCATCTCGGCGCGGGTCAGCTTGATCTCCTCCTCTCCCAGCGGCGCCCCGTGAGAAGTCTCCTTCCCCTGCTTGTTTGGAGAGCAGCAACCGATGATGGTTTTGCAGCAGATCAGGGTGGGCCGTTGCTGCTCGCTGCGGGCCTCAATGATCGCCGCCTTGACCGCCTCGGGATTATGGCCGTCCACCCCGGCGATCACCTTCCATCCGTAGGCGCTGAACCGCTGGGGGATGTCCTCGGTGAACCAGCCGCCAACCTCGCCGTCGATGGAGATCCCGTTGTCGTCGTAGATGGCGATCAGCTTGTTGAGGCCCAGGGTGCCGGCCAGGGAGCAGGCCTCGTGGGAGATCCCCTCCATCATGCAGCCGTCGCCCAGAAAGGTGTAGGTGTAGTGGTCGATGATCTCGTGGCCCGGCCGGTTGAACTGGGCGGCCAGGGTCCGTTCGGCGATGGCCATTCCCACCGCGTTGGTGATCCCCTGACCCAGGGGGCCGGAGGTGGTTTCCACCCCGGGGGTGTAGCCGTGCTCGGGATGCCCCGGAGTTTTGGAGTGGAGCTGGCGGAAGTTCTTGATATCCTCGATGGTCAGGTCGTAACCGGTCAGGTGCAGCACCGAGTAGAGCAGCATCGAGCCGTGGCCGTTGGAGAAGACGAAACGGTCCCGGTCGGGCCAGGCCGGGTTGGCCGGATTGTGCTTGAGAAAATCGTTCCACAAAACCTCGGCAATATCGGCCATCCCCATGGGGGCGCCGGGGTGACCGGAATTGGCTTTCTGGACGGCGTCCATGCTCAGGGCGCGGATGGCGTTGGCAAGTTGTTTGCGGGGTATGGTCATCTCTTCCTCCGATCGGCTTTCTGGTGAATTATAAGTTAATGATGATTAACGATGGGTGCGTACTGCGGCCAGGCTGCGCAGAACCCGCAGGTAAACCTGTTCGGCCAGGCTATCCACCAGCAGGCTTAAGGCCTCGCGCTGGTTGGCGTCGGTCTGGCTGACGCTGCTTTCCAGATTATAGGTCTCCTCCAGGCGCAGGCTGGGGTTTTGCCAGATGATCCGGCCGCTTTCCCGTTCGGTCAGGCTGACGGCGCTGGTCAGCACTGCGTTGAGGGCCTGGGCGGTGGTCGTGATGTCGTAGGAGAAACCGGGGTAACGGATCGAGCTGATCCGGCCGGTCAGGATATATTCCGCCTCCTCCTCGTCGGCCACCAGCACGATCCGGCCCGATTGCAGCAACCAGTCGCTCACCGCGCTGTGGGCCGTACTCTCCAGCCCCATCTCATTGGTGGCGTTTTGCCACATGGGGACGTAGATCCGGGTGGGGGGCAGATCGCGGAGCTCCGGCAGCACGTTGGGGTTGTGGTAGCCGCAGGAGGTCAGCAACAGCCAGCCCGCCGCCAGTAAAACCAGAATGGGGGTCGACCCTGTTAGCGATTTCATTTTTGGCAAGTGGTTAGATCACGATATTGACGAGCTTATCCGCCACAACGATGATTTTGCGGATCGGGGCGTCGCCGATGAAGCCCCTGACCTTGTCGTCGGCCAGGGCCAGCTTTTGCAACTCATCCTCGGGGGTGCCCGGGGCTACCTGCAAACGGCCGCGGACCTTGCCCTTGACCTGGATCACCACCGTGATCTCCTCATCCCTGGCCGCCTCCGGGTCGTACTCCGGCCAGGGCATGGCATCCAGGGGCTGGGCGTGACCGGTGGCCTCCCACAGTTCGGCCCCGAGATGGGGCACCATCGGAAAGAGCAGGGTCAGGATCGCCTCCAGCGCCCGGCGCACCAGGGGGGGATGCGGGATCTGCCGGCTTTCGGGGCCGGTGAGGGCGAAAAGGGTGTTGCTCAGCTCCATCACCGCGCTGATTGCGGTATTGAAACGGAAATCTCCCCCCAGGTCGCGGCCCACCTTGCGGATGGTCTGGTGGGTTTTGCGATGCAGGGCCCGGTCTGCCTCACTGAGCTCGGCCGGCAACTCCCCGGCGGCCTGGCGCAGCAGCTCCAGGTTATCGCCGACAAAACGCTGAATCCGGCTTAAAAAACGAAAGGCGCCCTCCACCCCCTGATCGTTCCACTCCAGGTCGCGTTCCGGAGGGGCGGCAAAGAGGCTGAAGAGCCGCACGGTATCGGCCCCGAATCTTTCAATCAATTCACTGGGATCGACCACGTTGCCCTTGGACTTGCTCATCTTGCTGCCATCCTTGATCACCATCCCCTGGGTGAGCAGGTTGGTGAAGGGCTCGTCGATCCCCAGATAGCCGAGATCGCGCAGCACCCGGGTGAAGAAGCGGGAGTAGAGCAGGTGAAGAATGGCATGTTCCACCCCGCCGATATACTGATCCACCGGCAGCCAGTAATCCACCAGGTCGCGCTGCAGCGGGCCGTCGCTGAAGTCGGGGCAGGCGTAGCGGGCGAAATACCAGGAAGACTCCATGAAGGTGTCGAAGGTATCGGTTTCACGGCGGGCCGGGCCTCCGCAGACCGGGCAGGTTGTCCGGATAAAACTTTCCAGGGTATGGAGCGGGGATTTGCCCGATCTGTCAATCTTGACATCAATGGGCAGCTCCACCGGCAACTCGGTCTCCGGTACCGGTTTGATCCCGCATTTATCACAGTGGATCACCGGGATCGGGGTGCCCCAGTAGCGCTGGCGGGAGATCCCCCAGTCCCGGAGGCGGTAGGTGATCCTGGCCCGACCGAAACCCTGCTCCTCGGCCCGCCGGGTGATGGCCGTCTTGGCCTCCTCCCAGTCAAGTCCGCTGAAATCGCCGGAATCGCTCAGGGTGCCGGGGCCTTCGTGGGCCTGCTCCATCGCCTCGGCGGTCAGTGGGTCACCGGCGGGTTGGACCACCGGAATAATCGGCAACCGGTACATCTTGGCGAACTCGAAATCGCGCTGGTCGTGGGCCGGGACCGCCATCACCGCCCCGGTGCCGTACTCCATCAGTACAAAGTTGGCGGCATGGATCGGCAGTCGGGTCCCGGTGAAGGGGTTAAGGCAGTAACCGCCGGTGAAGATTCCCTCTTTTTCCGGTTCCTCTCCGGGCTTGAGGCGGCGGCGGGCGGCCGTGGTCCGCTGGACGAAATCGGCCACCGCCGCTTCCTGTTCCGTGCCCCGGCTCAATTCTGCCACCAGGGGGTGTTCGGGGGCCAGGGACATAAAGGTGGCCCCGAAGATGGTATCCGGTCGGGTGGTGAAGATGGTCAGCTTTTCGGCTCGCCCCTCCACCGCAAAGTCGATTTCAGCCCCCACGCTTCTGCCGATCCAGTTGCGTTGCATGGTCAGCACCTTCTCGGGCCAGCCCGCCAGCTTATCGCAACCGGCCAGCAGCTCTTCGGCGTAGTCGGTGATCTTGAGGAACCAGCCCTGCATCTCGCGGGGGGTGACCGGAGTGTCGCAGCGCCAGCAGGCCCCGTCGATCACCTGTTCGTTGGCCAGCACCGTCTGGCAGGTCTCGCACCAGTTGACGGTGGTCTTTTTGCGGTAGGCCAGCCCCTTTTCGTACATCTTGAGGAAAAAGAGCTGCTCCCAGCGGTAGTAGTCGGCCTTGCAGGTGGCCAGTTCCCGGTCCCAGTCGTAACTTAAGCCCAGGCGCTGGAGCTGGCCGCGCATATAGTCGATATTTTCAAAGGTCCACTTGGCCGGGTGGGTGTCGTGCTTGATGGCGGCGTTCTCCGCCGGCAGGCCGAAGGCATCCCAGCCCATGGGGTGGATGACATTGTCCCCCTTCATCCGCCGGTAGCGGGCCACCACGTCGCCGATGGTATAGTTGCGGACATGCCCCATATGGATCCGCCCGGAGGGGTAGGGGAACATCTCCAGGACATAATATTTCTTGCGGCCCGGTTCGGCCGCGACTTTCCAGGTTTTGGCGGCCAGCCAGCGGGAGCGCCATTTCTCCTCGATGGCCGTGAAATCGTAACGGGTTTGGTGGTTGCTCATAAGCGGTAATTATCCGGAAAAATAGGTTTGATGGAAGCGGTGAATGAGTCCTGCTCTTTTACCTGACTGTCGCTAAAAAAACAACCGTATCTATAAAAAGGATCGACCGATTTGCCCGTAGAAATCGGCCCGATCGACAGGCCCGGCGACCTTGGGAGGCGGGAAACCTTTTAATCGGCCGAAACTGTTGTTACAATCGGCCACCCGATGCTCGTTGCGATAAAGCAAAAACGTCTCCCAGGAGATTGTTGGTCCCATGGACTCCATTCTGCAGTGTCCCGTTTGCCGGCAACCGCTGCTGCCCACCCCGACCGGTTACCGGTGCGCGGCGCGGCACAGCTTTGACGCCGCCCGCCAGGGCTATGTCAATCTTCTGCTGGCCCACAAAAAACATTCTAAAGAGCCGGGGGACGCCCCGGAGATGATTCGCAGCCGGCGGCGGTTTCTGGACTTGGGATATTATCGGGGGGTGTCGGAGGCCATCAACAAGGTCGTCGGTGAAGTACTCCTGGAGCGGGAGCACGGCCGCAGTTGTGCCATACTTGACGCCGGCTGCGGGGAGGGATTTTATCTCCAGCGCCTGAAGGAGGCTCTGGCCCGCGGCCCCACGGCCCACCTTCCGGTGGATTATCACGGGGTCGATGTTGCCAGGTTTGCGGTTCGTCAGGCCACCCAGCGCGACAGAAGCATAGCCTGGTTTGTGGCCAGCATCAACGATCTCCCCTTTAAGGATCGCTCTTTGGACCTGGTGCTGAATATCTTTTCGCCGGCAAATATCCCGGAATTCGCCAGGATCATCAAGGAGAGGGGGATGCTGCTGTTCGTAAGCCCCGGCCCGAAACACCTCAACGGCTTAAGGGAGATCATCTATCCGGTCACCCGGGAACACCGGTCACCCGCGATCACCGGTAAGGTGGCAGGATTTTTCTCCCCGGCCACCGTGACCCGGGTCACTTACCCCCTTGAGCTCAAAAGCAATCGGGTGATCATGGACTTGCTGGCAATGACCCCCTATTACTGGAATATCGATCACCGGACCAAAGCCCGGGTGGCCGACCTTGACCGGCTGGCGCTGGATGTGGATGTGGAGATCCGCCTCTTCAGAAGAAAAGATCAGTTTTCAGGCGAGTAATCCTGGCGGGCCAGGTTTTCGAAAGTGGTGAAACGGTCGAGGAAGGACAGCTCCACCGTGCCGGTGGGGCCGTTACGCTGCTTACCGATGATCAGCTCGGCGATCCCCCGCTTGGGGTTATCTTCGGCCTTGTTGTAGACCTCGTCGCGGTAGATAAAGCAGATCACGTCGGCGTCCTGCTCGATGGCGCCCGATTCGCGCAGGTCGGAAAGCTGCGGGCGTTTATTGGGCCGGCTCTCCAGACTGCGGTTGAGCTGGGAAAGGGCCATGACCGGGATGCTCAACTCCTTGGCCATCGCCTTGAGCGAGCGGGAGATCTCGCTGATCTCCTGTTCCCGGGACTGGACATTGCTGCGCCCCCGCATCAGCTGCAGGTAGTCCACCACCAGCATGCCGATATCGTGTTCGGTCTTGAGCCGGCGGGCCTTGGCTCGCATCTCCAGGACGGTGATCGCCGGGGTATCGTCGATGTAGATCGGGGCATCAAGCAGCATGTTATAGGCCCGGGTCAGCTTGGGCCAGTCGTGCTCCTTTAAGAAGCCGGTTCGCAGACGCTGGGAATCAACCCGGCTCACCGAGCAGAGCATCCGCAGCCCCAGCTGCTCCTTGGACATCTCCAGGCTGAAAACCCCCACCGGGGTTTTGTGCATCATGGCCACATGCTGGACGATGTTCATCGCCAAAGCGGTCTTGCCCATACTGGGCCGGGCCGCCAGGATGATCAGATCGGCGGGTTGCAGGCCGGCGGTCATCCGGTCCAGGTCATGGTAGTCGGTGGGCACCCCGGTGATATGTTCCTTGCGCTCGTAGAGCGATTCGACATGCTTGAAGGTGGCGTTGATCACCGTCTTCATCGGCCAGTAGGACTGGCCGCTTTTGGCCCGGGAGATCTCAAAGACGGTCTGTTCCACCTCATCGAGCAGGCCGTCGATATCGTCCTGTTCCTCGTAGCAGCGGCCGGCGATCTCGGTACTGGTCTGGATCAGGCGGCGCAGGATCGCCTTATCCCGAACGATGCGGGCGTAATGGGCGATATTGGCCGCCACCGGCACCAGATCGGTGAGCGAGGCGAGATAGCCGGGACCACCCACGGTGTCGATCTTACGGGTATCCTGGAGCAGGCTGGTGATGGTGATCAGGTCGAGGGGCTCGCTCTTTTCAAAGAGGGCCACCATGGCGGTGTAGATGGCGCGGTGGGCCTCCCGGTAGAAATCGTCGGGGCTGACAATCTCCACCGATCTGGCCATGGCCCCGGGTTGCAGGAGAATGGAGCCCAGCACGCACTGTTCGGCCTCGACATTCTGGGGCGGCAAACGGTGAAGGGATGAACCGGCGGAACCGGATACTGTTTCCATGGGTTCCTGGGGGGCTTTTAGATGATTGCGGGCCGGATTCCTGCAGGGCCGGCTCAACCTCCCCGCAGGAATCCGGTGTCAGTGCTGATCGGGCTGTGGATCAGGCTGCGGCAGCGCCTTCAGTCGCTTCCTGGGCCACCACTTCGACCTTGACCTCGGCGATTACCTGGTAGCCTGCCTTGTAGGGTACCAGGTAGCTGCCCAGGGTCTTGATCGGCTCATCGAGCAGCAGCTTCTTCCTGTCCACCTCAACCCCTTGGGAGGCCAAACCGGCCACGATATCGGCGCTGGTCACCGAACCGTAAAGCTTGTTGTCCTCACCGGTGCGCTGGACGATGGTCACGGTGACGGCGGCGATGCCGGCGGCCAACTTTTCGGCCAGGCTTCGCTGTTCGGCGCGGCGCGCGTTGATGGCGGCTTGCTGCTTTTCCAGTACGGCGAGGTTGCTCTTGGTGGCCGCCATCGCTTTGCCTTGGGGCAACAGGTAATTGCGCCCGTAGCCGGGCTTGACTTTAACGACATCGCCCACTTCGCCCAGGGTATCGATGGTTTCCTTGAGAATCAGTTCCATGGTTCAAATCTCCGTTTTGTTCAAATGATCAGCAATTATGCTGATGGATATTTCGGTTTCAGGCGTCGGCGCAGGTTGAGCCGTACTTCGGCCATCCCCAGCAGAGCCAGTAACAGCATACCATAACCCTGGAGCAGCACCAGGGCGTAACAGACCCCCCGCAACAGCGGCGGCAGGCTCCAGTGGGCCATCAGGAAGCTCATCACCCCCAGGCCCTGCATGAAATAGAGGAAGCCCAGGATCAGCACACCGTTAAGGCCGATGGTGGCCAGGGGTTCGATCCGGAGCAACAGCAACAGCAGGGCCAGGGCAGCCATCGCCACGAAATGATCGGGTAGCCGCCACAGGCGCAACTCCGGCCAGGGGCTTAGCTCTCTTCTCTTCAACAGCCAATGGCTGGTGAGGAGGTTGAGCCAGACCAGGCCGATCAGCGAAATCGCGAAAAGAGCCGGCCAGGCCCGGTTGACGAAATTGCGCAGGTTTTCAAAGGCCGCGGCCAACTCCTGTTCGGGCAACTCTCCGGCGGTCAGGGCGTGGTCAATACTATCTCGCACCATCTGCAGGGGGGTCGGTTCCCCGTTCATAACGGCATAAGTCCCCAGCAAAAGCCAGAGTACAACCAGATAGGTCAGGCCCTTGAGCCCGGTCCAGGTTACGGAATCGCGGTGCTGGACGCCGTAGGCCAGGATATAACCCAGAGGCACCATGGTCAGGCCGAAAAAGTAAAGCAGCAAGCTCCGGCTGACCAGGGCGGCAAGCCCGACCAGCAGCAAGCTCTGGAGTACCGTTCTGTTGCCCTGTCTGCCACCCAGAATCACCAGGTGATAGGCCACCGACAGCGGCACCAGGGTATGCAGCCAGGCCAGGCCCGGCCCGAAAAGCGGCAGCAGCAAAGGGGCTGCAATCAGAATCAGCGCCCTGATCCGCTCCGGTGAAGATGCAGCCCCGCCCCCATGGTTTAGCAAACTTAAATCCCGTGATCTTTACAGATAGGGGTTGCCGGAGTAAGGCAGCAGGGCGATTTGCCGGGCCCGCTTGATCGCTTCGCACAACTGGCGCTGATGTTTGGCGCAGTTGCCGTAAATCCGCCGGGGGATGATCTTGCCCCTTTCGGTCAGGAAGCTGCGCAGGGTCTTTACATCCTTATAATTGATGATGATGCTCTTGTCGGCACAGAAACGGCATACCTTGCGGCGGCCGAAGAATTTATTACGTTTCATCATGGTGGTTTCCTCAGATCGTCAAGATTTGGAGACGGAGAAGGATTCTCTGGTTCCCCGTTGCCGTTTTACTCGTTGCTGTCGCTATCCTCGTCGTCCTTCTCGTCGGTGGTGGGCCCATCCTCATCGACCAGAGGGAAGGGCTCCCCGGTTCCGGTCAACTTGACGGTGAGATACTTGATAACCCGATCGTCGATCCGCATCAGGCGCTCCATCTCCTTGACCCCTTCGGGAGTGGCGGCAAAACGGGCCAGGATGTAGACGGCCTGGGTCTCCTTCTTGATCGGATAGGCGAGTTTCTTGAGGCCCCAGCGGTCGATGCCGGCGATTTCGCCCTCATGGCCGGTGATCACCGCCGAGTACTTCTCGATGATGGCGGTGAGCTCGGTCTCATCGGCAGAGCCGGGACGGATAATGATGACACTTTCATAGTTGCGCACGGTTTCCTCCTTACGGGCATGCGGCCCCCTGCTTTCAGCTAAGGGAGCAAAGAGGTGAAATGGACGCGGCGAACCAAAGAGCCGCCGCACGGAAAAAGGAGACCTTTACCATGCCCATGGCCTCGCTGTCAAGAGCCCAATGTCCGGCTTTTTTTCTCCTCGGCCTTGATCGCCAGCCATTGACGACGTAAATCCTCTTCCGATTCGACTTTGGCGTCCCCGAAAACGTGGGGGTGGCGGCGGATCATTTTGGCCCGAATGCCGTCGATCACCTCGGCCAGGGTGAAGGCCCCCGCCTCGCTGTAAAGCTGGCAGAGAAAAATTATCTGGAAGAGGAGGTCGCCCAGCTCCTCGCGGATATGATCGTGGTCGTCCCCCCCCAAGACTTCCAGCAGTTCATGGGTCTCCTCCAGCAGATAAGCCTTAATGCTCTCCGGCGTTTGTTTCCGGTCCCAGGGGCAGCCGTCGGGGGCGCGCAGGCGGGCGACAATATCGGTTAGTTGCTTGAAAGAATCGGCGGAGTCATGGTGCGGCATATCGACCTCGGAGCGGTTGGCTGGTAATGATGATCGTCCCTTCGCAGGGCGGGTTTCGTTATTATCGGTGCTGATAACCGGCAGGCTAACCTGACTGGCCGGCGAATGCAATAAGGTTGCTCAATCAGCTAAACGTCGCGTTTCATGCGACAGATTTCGCGCCATCCGCGATAAGGGGCGGCGGTCAGGATGACGGATGGAGTTCCTCGGCTAAGATGTCGTGCTAATATCCTAAGTTATTTCAATTGGTTACATTTTTTTAACCGTTTGTGGAGCTGTTGGTATGTGGATTGCTTGTATGTGATAGGAAGATGCAAGGCCATGTCAGAATAAGCTGCTCCGGGGGTCCGGAAAAAGTTGGTGGCAACCGAAATCTGCTAGGATGGGCATGGCTTTTTGTGATTACATAACTGTGGTAGGAATTTTAGATGGTGTAAACTGAATGTTTGCTTTTTTAAACCAGTGAGGAGCAACAAGATGGCCAAGAAATCGAAGCTTGAAAAGCACAAGGATGTCGCCCGGATCGACCAGGAGAGCAAACGCACCCATGGTTGGTATGTGCGGGTACGTTTCCAGGGTAAGACCCACGCCAAATTCTTTTCCGACGGCAAACATGGCGGGCGCTATTCCAGCCTGCTGGCGGCCCTGGCCTGGCGCGATCAAACCGAGATCAGCCTGGGCAAGATTCGCACCGACAAGCATATTGTAACGGTGAGTAATACCAAGACCGGGGTGGTCGGGGTGCGCCACAATGAGAAGCTTAATCGCTACGAGGTGAGCTGGGTTAATCAGGTGGGCAAGCAGGGTAAGACCTCCATCTCCATCCGCCGGCACGGTCAGGAAAAGGCGTTTGAGCTGGCCTGCCAGATTCGCCAGGAGAAGGAGGCCGAACGTCTTGGTCTGAAGAAGCCGGCCGCCGCCCGCCGTGGTCGTAAGGTCGGGACAACGGCAGCCGTGGCAGCGGCTGCCAAGAAGGCCCCGGCGAAGAAGGCGGCTGCCAAGAAGGCCCCGGCGAAGAAGGCGGCTGCCAAGAAGGCCCCGGTGAAGAAGGCGGCTGCCAAGAAGGCCCCGGCGCAGAAGGCTGCCGCCAAGAAGGCCCCGGTGAAGAAGGCTGCCGCCAAGAAGGCCCCGGTGAAGAAGGCTGCCGCCAAGAAGGCCCCGGCGCAGAAGGCGGTCGCCAAGAAGGCTCCGGCCAAGGCGACCAAGAAAACCGAGACCAAAACCGCCCCGAAAAAGGTCGCTAAAAAAGGAACGAAGGCGGCTCGCTGATCGCTCCGTTGCCGCTGCAATCTGCCACGGGGAGGAGGGTGCTTACATCGCCCTCTTCCCCGTTTTGTTTTTAACTGAAATCGATGCTGTAGCTGTAAACATCACCCTCCATCCTGCTCTGAACGGTGTAGCCGCTGTGGTTGAAGATCGCCTGCATCCGCCGGTTGTCCCGCAGCACCTCGGCGGTAAAGCCGGCAATGCCGTTGCGCTTGGCGATTCCCACCAGATGTTTGAAGAGAAAAGTCCCGATCCCCCGGTTTTGCCACTGGTCGCGGATTACGAAAGCCACCTCGGCCCGGTTGGTTTTTCCGTCCAGGTAGTAACGACCCACCGCGATGATATCCTCCCCGTGGGCCTCGGGTACGGTGCCGACGATGGCGGCGTCCTTGCGGTGATCAATGTAGACGAAATTCTGAATCTCCTGGTGGGCGAAACGGCCGCTGGCGCTCATGAAACGGTAGTAGAGGGTTTCCTGGGAAAGGGCGTAGAGCAGATCGCGCATCAATGGTTCGTCGGTGGGGTGGACCGGCCGGAAGGCGACCTGGGTGCCGTCGTCGAGCAGGGTCGAGGTCTGCATCTCCTGGGAGACCAGCAGTAACCGCCCGTCAATCTCGGCCAACTCGCGGCGCAGATACTTGGCCGCCAGGGCCTGGTGGAACAGTTGTTCCCTGAACTTGGGATGGGCAATGCTGATCAGGGCCATGGCCCGCTCCTGGACACTCTTGCCGTGGAGATAGGCCACCCCGTACTCGGTGACGATATAGTGGGCCTCACCCCGGGTGGTCACCACTCCCGCTCCAGGGGTCAGGTGGGTGACGATTCGGGAGATTTCGCCGTTTTGAGCTGTCGATTCCAGGGCGATCACCGCCTTGCCGCCCGCGGCCCGCGCCGCTCCCCGGTTGAAATCCACTTGGCCGCCGATCCCGGAAAAGAAGCGGGAACCCAACGAGTCGGCGCAGACCTGGCCGGTAAGGTCGATCTCCAGGGCCATGTTGATCGCCACCATCTTGTGCTGGCGGCTGATCACATGGGGATCGTTGACATACTCGGTGGGCCGGAAGCTGAAAAGCGGGTTGTTGTCGACAAAATCGTAGAGTTTGCGGGAGCCCATGCAGAAACTGGCGACAATCCGGCCGCGGTCGGTACTCTTGCGGGCGCCGCTGATCGCCCCGGCCTCGATCAGCTCCAGAATGGAGTCGGTGATCATCTCGGTATGGATCCCCAGATCCCTTTTGTCCCGCAGAAACTCCACCAAAGAGTGGGGGATGCGGCCGATACCGAACTCCAGGGTGGAGCCGTCCTCGATCAGGGCGGCGATATGTTCCCCGATCTGGCGAGCCTCCGGGGTGGGCAGGGTGGACCGGCGCTCGATGATCTCCTCCTCCTGCTCCACCAACAGGTCAATATCGTAGATATCGATAAAGCTGTCGCCCAGGGTGCGGGGCATCCGGGAGTTGACCTGGGCGATCACCAGGGAGGCATTTTCGGCGGCGCTCTTGACCACATCCACCGAGATGCCCAGGCTGACCTTGCCCCGGCTGTCCGGTTCCGAGACCTGGATCAGGGCCACATCGATGGGCAGTTGGCCGGAGGAGAAGAGCCGGGGGATATCGGAGAGCAGGGTGGGTGTGTAGTCGCCCAGACCCTGCTGGATATGGGCGCGGATCGCCCGGCCGATGAAAAAGCTGTTGATATGGAAACAATCGTGGAGCTGGTCGGTGGCATAGGAGGCCTCGCCCTTGGTGAGCAGTTGCACAATCTCCACATCGGTCAGCTCTCCGGCCCGGCCGGTCAGAGCCTTGACCAGGGCGGCAGGCTCGGCGCAGGCGGTGCCGATAAACACGCGCTGGCCGGGTTTGAGTTTACTCAGGGCCTGCCGGGCGCTACAGAGCATATCCTGATAACGCTGGCGCCAATCGGGGTCGACGGTGGTCTGCAGGTGGGTAGTCATGTTTTACCTCAAAGTCATGCGGGCGTCGGCAACTACGGGAACGCGACCGATTTCACCAACAATATAGGGGTTGATATCCAGTTCGGTGATCTGGGGGAAATCGGTGGTCAACTGGCTGATCCGCTGCAAACCCTGGGCGATGGCCACCAGATCCACCCCCTGCTGACCCCGCCGCCCCTCCAGAATTTCATAGGAGCGGGTCGATTTCAGCATCATCACCGCGTCAGCCTCGCTGATCGGAGCCAGATGGAAGGTGACATCCTTCATCACCTCGACGAAGATGCCGCCCAGGCCGAACATCAGCATCGGCCCGAACTGGGGGTCGCGGCTCATGCCGATGATCACCTCCAGCCCCTTGTTCAGCATCTTCTCCACATAGATCCCCTCCACCAGGGCATTGGGAGCCCGCTGGCCGATCCGCAGCATCATCAGGTCGAAGGCATCCCGGGTGGCGGCGGCGTCGATCAGGTTGAGCTTCACCCCGCCCAGATCCGATTTGTGGGCGATATCGGGGGAGACTATTTTCAGGGCCACCGGAAAGCCGATCCGTTCCGCTACCTCCATTGCTTCCTCGGAGGAGGTGGCCAGATAGCCCTCCGGCACCTGGAAGCCGTAGGCCGCCAGCACACTCTTGGATTTGACCTCCCCCAACTGACTGTGGCCGCTGCGCAGCCGTCGGGTGATAATCCGTTCCACCCGCCGCCGGTTGACCCGAAAACGGGTGACCACCCTGGGGGGCCGCCGCCGCCAGCAGGCATAATCGTACATCGCCTTCAGGGCCGCCACCGCCCGCTCGGGAGCGGGATAGTCGGGCAGTCCCGCGGCCACCAGTTCGGCCCGGCCGGGCAGCACATCCTCGCCGCCCATGAAGGCGGCCACCACCGGTTTGTCGCCCGTAAGGGAGGTGGCGATGGCCCGGGCGGTTTCCGCCGGCCTGGTCATCGCCTGGGGGGTGAGAATCACCACGATGGCGTCCACCGCCGGGTCGTCCTGGGCGGCGGTCAGCACCGTGGCGTAGCGTTCCGGTTCGGCATCCCCCAGCACGTCGATGGGGTTGCCGACGCTGGCGGCCCTGGGTAGCTTGCCGCGGAGGGCGGCGGCGGTATTGCTGTCCAGCACCGCCACCTTCATCCCCGCCTGCTCGACGGCATCAGCGGCCATGGTGCCTGGTCCGCCGGCGTTGGTAATGATCAGCACCCGGTCGCCGGCTGGCAGGGGCTGCATGGCGAAGGCGGTGGCGAAATCGAAGAGGGCTTCGAAGGTGTCGGCTCGGATCACCCCGGAACGACGGAAGGCGGCCCCGTAAGCGATGTCGGCCCCGGCCAGGACCCCGGTGTGGGAGGAGGCCGCCTGCTGGCCGGCGGCGGTGGTGCCCGATTTGAGGATCACCACCGGTTTCCGGCTGCTGGTTTCGGTGGCCGCCTTGATAAACTCCTCGCCGGAGTTGATATCTTCCAGATAGGCGATGATCACCTTGGTGTCCGGGTCGGCGGCCAGGGCCTGGAGGAGATCGACCTCGCTGATATCCGCCTTGTTGCCGATGCTGATCAGCTTGGCCAGGCCCAGGTGGCGGCCCGCCGCCAGATCGAGAATGGCGGTGGCCAGGGCTCCGGACTGGGAGATTACCGAAATATCGCCTTGAGTCGGCATCTTGGCGGCAAAGGAGGCGTTCATTCGCTGGCGGCTGTTGATCAGGCCCAGGCAGTTGGGACCCAGCAGCCGGGCTTGATGGGCGGCGCAGAGGGCGGCCAGCCTTTTTTCCAAGGCTGCCCCCTCCGCATCCATCTCCTTGAAGCCGGCGGTGATCACCACCACCGCTCCGGCCCCGGCGGCCAGGGCATCCGTAACCGCCGCCTCCACCAGGGGGCGGGGCACGGCGATCACGGCCAGATCGATCTTTTTGTCGGCCCCCTTGAGGAGGGGCAGGCAGGGCAGCCCGAGAATTTCGGTGGTGGCGGGGTTGACCGGCAGCAATTCGCCGGCAAAGCCGCCGGCGATCAGGTTGGCCAGGATATCGTGGCCAACCTTGCCTGGCGTGCGGGAAGCGCCGATGATGGCGATGCTGGAGGGGTAGAGCAGGGTGTGCAGGGGGGACGACATGGTATCACCTCGTTGCAACTTCACGATTTAAGCGGGAACTTCTCCTTCGGGCTGACTGGCTGCTGCCTCCCGATGCTGCTCGAAGCCGGCGGCGGTCACAATCCTGTGTACCGCTGCCAGGTTGTAAGTGTTGACTCTCAGGTAAATAATTTTACAACCATCTTCGGCTTCCGCCTTGAGCAGCCGGTTGAAGTGGATGTCGGCCTGTTCCAGGGCGGCGCAGAGACGGCTCAACGGCCGGGGTTGGCCGTCGTCCAGCAAGGTCAGCATGGCCGAACCCCGCTCCCCCAGGCCGAATAAGGTGCGGTAGGCCCGCGTCAGGTCGCGGATCGAAAAAATTCCCACCACCCTGTTCGCCTCATCGACCACCGGCAGGGCCCCGACCTGCTCCCGATCCAGCAGGAGCAAGGCGTCATCCAGGGTGGCTGCGACCGGCAGGGTGAATGTGGTTCGGCTCATGATGGTGCTGACCGTGGTCCGGGCCAGTTCCTCCAGGCGCGCTTTGCCCTCAGCGATGCCAAGAACGCTGGAGGGGTAGGCCGAGCGCAGGTCGCGGTCGGTGACCATCCCCAGCAGGATTCCTGAATCGTCCACCACCGGCAGGTGGCGAAAATCGCGGGAGCGCAACAACTCGCGCGCCTGGGAGATGGAGAGTTCGGGGGGCACGGTCAGGGCCGGGCGGCTCATATGCTGACTGATCTTCATGGCTTTATCCTTTCTTTGTTCAGCTGAGGTTGCTGGTTGGCCACCGGCGACGGATACTCAAGCAAGCCCGTCAGGTAGTATTCAACACACCTGGCCAGAATCTGGGGTCGGTACCCTCCCTCCAGCAGGGATAGCAGCCGGCCGGGGCAGTAGGTTTGCGCCCAGGAGGCGGCCAATACGCCCAGTCGCCGGTAAAGTTGACTGCTGTAGGCCAGCCCGGACATATCGTCGTCGCGGTGGCCGTCGAAACCGGCCCCGATGATCAGGGCCTGGGGTCGGAAGACGGCCAGGGCCGGCGCCACCTTCTCTTCGATCAGTCGCAGCAGTGCCGCGTCATCGGCCCCCGGCGGCAGCGGCAGGTTGAGAGTGGCCCCTCGGCCGGGGCCGCAGCCCCTCTCTTCGCTCCAGCCGGTGCCGGGGAAACTCCAGGTGGGGTGTTCGTGGATGCTGAGGTAGAAAACCTCCGGATCCTCCTCGAAGGCGGCCTGGATCCCGTTGCCGTGGTGGGCGTCCCAGTCGATGATCATCACCCGGCGTCGCCGGTGGCGATCCTGCCAGTAACGGGCCGCCACCGCCGCGTTGTTGAGAAAACAGAAACCCAGGGCCGAAGACCTTTCGGCATGATGACCCGGCGGTCGCACCGCCGCAAAGGCGGCCCGGCCCTCTCCCGCCTCCAGCAGATCGATGGCCGTTGGTCCGGCTCCGGCGGCCAGCAGGGCGGCCTGATAGCTGTCGTAACAGATCTGGTTGTCCGGATGATCGAGATGGCTGCGGCCGGTCAGGGCCGCCTCCTCGAAACGGAGCAGGTAGTTTTCATCGTGGACTGCGGTCAGTTCATGCCGTTGAGCCGGCCGGGAGACAAAGGCGGCCACTTTGTCGGCCAGATGGCCGCTTAGCAGACGCTCAGCGATGGTGGTCAGGCGCCAGGCCCCCTCCGGGTGGTCCGGGCCGGTGTCGTGGCGGAGAAAACCCTGGTCTTGGATAATCAGGAGTGGCGAGCTTAAGGGGGGCATGCCCATGGTGTATCTTTTTTAGCTCGAAGATGTCAAGGTGGCTGAAGCCCCAACGGCTAATCTTCAGAGTGTGACCGGTTCAGGCTGCACGACAATGGGCTTGCATGTCGGGCCTGAACCGGTCA
>JBLRWU010000026.1:2001-20903 GCA_047921155.1 Desulfurivibrio sp. | reverse complement strand
GGAGCCGGCCTGGTCGCCGGCCTGCTGGTGCTGTTCACAAAAGGCATGGAAGGCCATCAGGAGATCGTTGCGCAGCAGCAGGGGCGGCTCCGGCCGCTCCAGCCCCAGCAGAAATTCACGCAGCAGAGAGATCTCCTGTTCATCGACAAAACTGCTTAGATCGTCGGACATAAGTTGCAACTCCCTTTATTGGTCGAAGTTCGCCAAAAGCCGGAACGACAACGGGCCGCCCTGCTTGTCGATCTTCCCGGCCGATCAGAGAAACTTGTAATGGCGGATGCCGTCCAGGATGCCGGCGGCATACTCTTTTTTGCTGAAATACATTTTGCGCTGGCCCCGCAGCGACTCCAGCTCCCTACTGTAGTTGCCCACCACCACCCCGTTGGTATCGCCCCGCAGCATCTGGGCGTCGGTGCCGGAATCTCCGCAGATCATGATCCGGTTCAGGGGGATGTTCCACTTGTAGCTGAGATAGCGCAGCGCCTTGCCCTTGCCGGCCCGGCTGGGCAGAATATCGAGAAACTGGCCGTGGGAAAACTCCAGGGTGTAGTGCAGCTTCTTCTCCTGGAGGGCGAAGTGAACCCTGGTCAGCAACTCCCGGTCGTCGGGCATGAAATAACTGATCTTGAAGGGGTGCTGACTCTCGCTCTCCTGGGGGTCAAGAAAATCCAGCCCGGCCAGGGTCTTACGAACCACGGCCGGCTTCCACTGGTGGCTCAAATGCTGCTGCCAGCCATTGTCAGTCCCGAAACCGGGCCCGTAGTAGATCTCGGTACCGACTGCGGCGATGACGATATCCGGCGTCGGGATCCCATGGTCGATCAACAGTTGCCGGGTCTCCTCCAGGCTGCGGCCGGTGGCCAGGCCCCAACCCGCCTTTTCCCGATGTTGGTGGAGCAGGGCCAGCAGCTCCCGCATCGCCGCCTCATCCCCCACCAGGGTGTTGTCGATATCGGTGATCAGCAGGCGATCCACCCCGGCCAGGCGCTTGCCGATGGCCCGGGGCTTTCGGTCCGCCGCCTCCGGGCTGACCTTGGGCATCGCCGCCAGGGCCTTGTCGTAAACCTCGATGGTGGTGGCGCAGTGGGATTCCCAGGAGTAGTAGTTACGGACCCCCATGATCCCGTTGCGGGAGAACTTGTCCCACAACTCCCGGTCCACCAGGATCCGCTTGCAGGCCTCGGCGATTTCGGTGCTGGAGGTGGGATCGATCAGCAGGCCGTTCTCACAGTTGGCGATGATATCGGAGGGGCCGCCATCCCGGGTGGCCACGATGGGCAAGCCGGTGGAGGCCGCTTCCACCAGGGTCAGGCCGAAGGGCTCCACCAGGGCGGGATTGACGAAGACCCCGCGGCTGTCGGCGCAAAGGCGGTAAAGCTCGGGCACCTCCAGGGAGAAGTTGTGCTTCTTGGGGATCGCCAGCTTGCCGTAGAGGTCGTAGGTGTCCATCAGCAGCAGCATCTCGGTTAAGACGTTGCGCTCGTTCTCCTCCATGGTCGAGATATCTTTTCTGATCCCGGCAAAGATCGCCAGATTGGCGATGGCCTGCAGATCCTTGTCCTCGCCGTAGGCCTTGATCAGGCCGGAGATATTCTTGCGCTGATCGGGGCGGCACAGGGCCAGGATGATCGGTTTGTGGGTGGAGTTCCAGAAACGCTGCAACTCCCCCAGCAGGGTCGCCCGGACCTGGCGGGCCACCTCATCGCCGCCGTTCTGCTGATCGAGGTGGTTATGGTAGTACGGATAGAAGGTCTCTATTTCGATGCCGGGGGGCACCACGTTATAGCTGCCGGCGGCGAAATTTTCGTAGAGGGCGTACTGCTTGTCGATCTCGTGGCGGGTGCTGACGATGATCTGCTCCGAAGCCCGGATCACCCGCTCCTCCACCCCGATCCGCTGATCGATATGGTAACGCCGGTTGATCTCCGTGCCGCTCAGCCCCTCGCCCAGCAGTTTGCCCCGCTTGTGGGCCCCCATGGAGTGGCCGGTAAAGACGAAGGGCGCCCCGAAGAAGGAGGCCAGCTCACGGGCCACATAACCGCCGTCGGCGTAGTGCCCGTGGAAGATATCGGGAATCCGCCCCTGTTTTTTGATGTACTTGACGGTCTTGTCCACCATCTCGTCGAGATGGGGCCAGAGCAGTTCCTTGCGCAGGTATTTGCGGCCGCCGCACTGGATCCGGATGATCCGGGCCTCCGGGCTCAGGGGCTCAACCGTACGGGCGTACTCCTGGGAGACGGCCCGGTCATCGATCAGCCGGGTAATCAGTTCAACCCGTTCCACCTCGGGTCGCCGGCCCAGGGCCCGGGCCAGCTCCAGCACATACTTGACCTGACCGCCGGTATCGGCGTCCCGGCCCAGTTCCGGGGCCTCTCCCCGCACCAGACCGTGGATACTGAACATCTGGATGTAGAGTTCCTGTTTTCCGGTCATGGAGCACTCCTCCTGACGGCTGGCGGACAACCGTTGGCGGAGCAAGCACCCGGTCGGCCGCGAAAACGCAAACTGCAGCATCGAACTTCAAAAAAATCCCGACATCAATTCAGCGATGAAACCACTTCTTCATCTCCTCGGGATCGAAACGGCGGATCACCGGGCGACCGTGGGGACAGCGGGAGAAAAGACCGGCGGCCTGCATGTCGGCCAGCAACCGCTCCATCTCCTCGGGTTCCAGGCGTTGCCCGGCTTTAATCGCCGCCTTGCAGGCCATCCCGGCCAGCACCGCTTCCAGGGTGGCCTCGCTCCGCCGAGCCGCGCCATCTTCCAGAAAACTGGCCAGCATCCCGGCCACCACCTCACCCGGCGCCGCCCCGGCCAGCAGGGCCGGCACCGCTTTGACCACATAGCTGTTGCCGCCGAAGGGGGCAAGATCCAGCCCCAGGCGGGCGATCTGCTCGGCCCGGGTTTCCAGCACCGACGCCTCGGAGGCGGTAAGCTCCAGAACCACCGGAAAGAGCAAAGCCTGGCGCGCCAGCCCCTGCCGGTCATATTGATGGCGCAGGCGCTCAAAAAGCAAGCGTTCATGGGCGGCGTGCTGATCCACCGCCAACAGAGCCCCCCCGCTTTCGCAGAGGATATAGGAGGACAATACCTGCCCCAGCAGACGCGGCTTCCCCTGGTGGTTGCCGGGCAGCCCCGCATCTTCGCTGACCATCTTCGCCGGCGGCGGCCCGGCGGCAACGGCGGGGGCAGCCAGAAAGGGATCAAGATCGGGCGAGGTTTCCGCCACTTCCACGGCCCCATGACCGGGGGCAGACCAGGTTGGTTGGCGGGTCGGCCGGGCTGCCGGCTTTAAGGGTTGGGCCGCGCCGGCCAAACCCGCGGCCCGACCGACCTCAACGGGCCTGACGGTCACGACCTCTTCAACGGGCGCCCGGAAGAGCGTCCGCTGCCGCCCCTGCTCATGAGCCGCGACGGCGTCGGCCACCGCCTGCCGCACCGCGTCATGGACCCTGGCCGCCTGCTGGAAACGGATCTCCTGCTTGGTGGGATGGACGTTGACATCCACCAGGGCCGGGTCCAGGCGGATAAAGACCACCCCGGCCGGCTGCCGACCCCGGGCCAACTGGTTGCGCAAACCCTCGCCCACTGCGTGGCTTATCGTCCGATCCCGCACCGGCCGGCCGTTGACAAAAATTCGCAGCCGCCCGCCGGTGGCGGGGGTCTCTTCCGGCAAGGGCAACAGTCCGTTTATCTCGATTTCGCCCCCCGCCTTAACGGCGATCAACTCACCGCTTCGCCCCGGGGTCAGCAGCCGGCGAATCCGGGCCACCGCATCATCCACCGCCGCCGGCCAATGTATAACCGTGCGACCATCCACCTGATAGTGCAGGCCCAAAGCGGGAAAGGCCAGGCCACAGTTTTTGACGCACTCCTCCACATGGTAAAGCTCGGTGCGGGCGGTTTTTAAAAATTTGCGCCGGGCCGGAACATTGCCGAAGAGGTCGCGCACCTCGATGCTGGTGCCCTGGGGCGCTCCCGCCTCCTGCACCCGGCGTACCGTCCCGAACCCGACCTCCACCCGACCTCCCAGCGCGGCGCCCCGGGGCCGGGAAACGATCTGCAGGCGACTGACCGAGGCGATACTGGGCAGCGCCTCGCCACGGAAGCCCAGGGTTTTAATGGCGGCCATGCCGGCCTGATCGCGAAGCTTGCTGGTGGCGTGGCGCTCCAGACAAAGCAGCAGATCGTCGGGGTCCATGCCACCGCCATCGTCGATAATCCGGATACAGGCGGTGGCATTACCCTCCACCTGGATGGTGATCATCTGCGCCCCGGCATCCACCGCATTTTCCAGCAACTCCTTGACCACCGAGGCGGGACGCTCCACCACCTCACCGGCGGCGATCTGATTGGCCAGATTTTCGGGCAGAATCCTGATCGCCGACAAGGCTTTACCTTCCCACGGTGAGTTGATTGGTCACCCAACTGCGATCCCACCACTCGATGGGATCGACAAAAATTCCATTGATCAGGATACTGAAATGGAGGTGATCCCCCCCGGCCATCCCGGTCACCCCGCTGTAGCCCAGCAGATCGTCCCGCTCGACCCGCTGGCCCACCTCGACGCTGATCCGGCTCAGGTGGGAGTAGAGGCTGAAGACCCCCTGGCCATGGTCGAGGATGACGGTGTTGCCGTAAATCCCCAGGTACTCGGCAAAGACCACAATCCCATGGTTGGCCGCCTCGATCTCGGCCTGGCGTACCGAGGCCAAATCCACCCCAAGATGGAACTGCTCATCGATTTTGCGACCATCGTAGAAGTAGCTGCGATGGTCGGCAAAGCCGGCCCGCTGGCTGCTGCGGGCCATCCGGGAAAACACTCCGTCCCAGAGCCGTTCCGGGTGGGAGTTGCGGCAAACTTCGGCGATCCGGCGGTCATTCATCTCCCGCACCTTGCGGTTGACGTAAAGGTACTGCTCGAGATAGGAGCCGGCAAGCTCCGGGTAATGGTCGGCAAACTCCGGCAGCTTGGCCCCGAGAAAGCTCTCGGAGAGATTGATCCGGTCGCTGGTCTGCCCCACCCGGCGAAGGTTGATCCCAAATGCGGTCCGGCCCCGGTTGCCGGCCAGATCCTCGGCCACCACCAGTGCTTCCCCGATCTCCTCGGCATCGTGGGGCAGCCCGATATAGGCCAAATACTCACCGGACCGTTCGGGAGAGAGCGGAAAACCGGGATGGAAATGACCATTGAGCATTACCCCGTGTTCGGCCACCTCCTCGTCGATGGTGTAGCGAACCAGGCCGCTGCCGCCGGACCGCACATAGCGGGTCGCACTGCCGACGCTGATCACCGGCGGCCGGGTATCGATCACCAGGGGGATAACCGTTTCACTGCGATTGCCGGCCAGCCAGTTACGCCAGGAATAATCGCCGGCCCTTAGCACCAGCTCGACCCGGCCGTCGCGGAGTTCCAGCTCCCGGGGAGCCACGGCGATCACCTCGCTGAAACTCTCCGGTCCGGCCTGAAATATCATGCTCTGCCGGGGAAATTCCCGCTGCAACAGCTTGACCTCGCGCTGCTCCTGGCGCAGCAGCACCGTCACCCGGCGCAGACCACGGCCCTCATCTTCGAACTGCACCGCAATCTCAGCGCCGGCACCCAGCCGGGTAAGCTCCCCGGCCAGGGCCGGTCGGGGTGGCTCTCCCTCGTGCAGCCGCGCCAGCAACAGCAGCAGGGGCAACAGCACCACCACCGCTCCGATCAGAATATAAAGAGAGAGGGAGGCATAGGATTTACTTCCCCGTTTTTCCATGGGTTCAAGACTCATAACACGCTCCGGACAATGGCTGAGGGTTGAGGAACAAAAAGTAGCAGGTGAACGTCGAACCGGGCCAAATTCTAACACAGCTGCCGGGGAAAAGGTAGGGCGCTATCGGCAAATTCCTTTTGCGTTGCCGGGAAAATAGTGTATTGCTGCTTTTAAATCGGGGGCCGTCAATTTTTATCGCCGAATTTTTTCAGCGGTTTACAATATTTGCGCCATGCCTTTAACTTCCGTCCATACTGTGATTATCGGCGCCGGTCCGGCGGGACTGGCGGCTGCCGCCGCCTTGGCCGCAGCCGGCACCGAAGTGGTGGTTCTGGAGCGCCTGGCCAGGGTGGGGCCTAAACCCTGCGCCGGCGGTATTCCGGCCGCCAGCCTCGACCCCGCCCTGCCCCCCGACCTGATTGAACGAAGCTTCCACCGCCAGCGGGTGGTCACCAACAGCCAGGATTTCCAGCTTGCCGCCAGCGGGTCGATCATCTCCACCATCGACCGGGAGAAGCTGGGGTCGTGGATGCGCCAACGGGCCGAAGCGGCGGGTGCCAGGATCATTTTCGGGGTCAGAGCCCGACAGATCACGGAACGACGCCTGCTCACCGACCAGGGTGACTTCGAGTTCCGCTATCTGGTGGGGGCCGACGGCAGCAACTCCCTGGTTCGCCGCCACCTGGGGCTGCCGCTGCAACTGGCTGGAATCGGCATCACTTACCAGCTTCCCGGCCACTTCTCCGAAATGGAGTGGCACTTAAACCAGAAACTGTTCGGCAACGGCTACGCCTGGATCTTTCCCCACCGCGACAGTGCTTCGGTGGGGGTCTACGCCTACCGGAACGCGCTGCGCTCGCCGCTGCTGCACGACCGATTCCGCTCCTGGGCCGCCGAACGGGGGCTGGACCTGGATGCCGGTCGCCCTCGGGCTGCTCTGGTGAGCTTCGACTACCGGGGAGCGCGATTCGGCAATCTCCTGCTGGCCGGAGATGCTGCCGGACTGGCCTCCGGCCTCACCGGCGAGGGGATCGCTGCCGCCCTCCATTCCGGGCGGGCGGCAGCCGAAGCGATCCTGGCGGGAGATCAGCATCATCCGGAACTTTCGGCCCTTATGCGGCGCCACTCCCTGCATCGCCGCCTGGCAACCCTCACCGCCGGCCACCCTTTTTGCAACCGGCTGATCATGGAAACCCTGGCCCTGGCCCTGCGCTGCCGGCTGCTCGATCACCGCGCCCTGGAGCTGTTGGCCGCAAAAACAGATCATGGAGATCATCGTGGAACTAAAGAGCAAAAAAGGTAAAATCTGGCTATTCAACATCATCTTCGTCGCCGTCTGCCTGGGCATCTTCCTCTTTCTGTGGAATGCCCCCCCGGAGAGTACCCCCCGGCTGCCCCAGGATGAAAATCACCAGCGCTTCTTCACCATGGAGCGGAAGGAGGCGGAGAAGTTCTGCGAATCCTGCCATCAGCCCGACGGGATGCGGCCCCTGTCCGAAACGCATCCTCCCACCTTTCGCTGTCTCTTCTGCCACAAACTGTAAGGTTGCCATGGGCGATAACGCTGCATATGAGCTTACCCTTAAGCCCGCCGATCTGGCCGCCCTTAATGCCCTGGGACGGCGACTGGGGGAGCTGGCGGCGGCGGGGGATGTGATCACCCTGGACGGTCCCCTGGGGGTGGGCAAAACCACCCTGACCCAGGCGCTCGCCGTCGGGCTGGCAGTGCCCGCCGACCAGTTTGTCACCAGCCCCACTTTCGGAATTATCCATGAACATCAGGGCCGCCTGCCCCTGTTTCATCTCGATCTCTACCGTCTGGGCGGCGGGGGGGAGGAGGAGTTGCTGGAACTGGGGATCGAGGAGTATCTCTACGGCGAGGGAGTCTGCGTCATTGAGTGGCCGGGCCGCCTGGGCGGTCTCACTCCGGCCCGGCGACTGGAGCTGACCCTGGATTTTCAGGGCGAAAACGGCCGTCGGCTGAAGCTCACCGCTCACGGCGCCGACTGGCCCTCCCGACTGGCCACCCTGTGAGTGCCTGGTTATTGGGGGGCGAGCAACCGCTCCAGGATGGCGACCATTTTATGGCGGTCGATGGGTTTGCTTAAATAGGCGCTCATCCCGGCGGCGTAGCAGGAATCCTCATCCTCCTTGCGGGCGTGGGCGGTCAGGCCCACGATGGGCAGAGCGCCGGAGCGGCCGGCCAGGGCAACGTATTCGAGGCGGCCAACCGGATCTTTTTCAAGCTCACGAATCCGTTTGGTGGCGGTGATGCCATCCATCCGGGGCATCTGCACATCCATGAAGACCAGATCGAAGCTCTCCTCCCGCAGACGTTCCAAGGCCTCCAGCCCGTCGACCGCCGCCGCCACCTCGTAGCCGAGCTTACCGATCAACAGGGAGGCCAGTCGCCGATTGACCGGATTATCTTCCACCAGCAGCACCCGGCCTCCGACGACGGGCTGAACAACGGCAGGGGGAGTGACGCTATCCGCAGGCGCCGCCTTACCAGCCCCCTCCATGGCCACCTGATCCACTTCCAGCCCGATCTCGAAGCTGAAGGTGCTGCCCTGACCCTCTCGGCTTTCCACCTCAATGCGCCCGCCCATCAGTTCCACCAGTTGCTTGCTGATGGCCAGACCCAGGCCGGTTCCGCCAAAACGGCGGGTGGTGGAACCGTCCGCCTGGGTGAACTTCTCGAACACCGCCTGCAATCGGGCGGCGGGAATCCCGATCCCGCTGTCGCGGACCGCAAAACGCAGGGGGATCACATTCCCACTCCGGCCCGCCGGCTCAACCGCTTCGACCAGCAACTCAACCACTCCCCGTTCGGTAAATTTTACCGCGTTACCCAACAGGTTGACCAGCACCTGGTGCAAACGATGGTTGTCGGCGCGCAGGAGGCGGGGCAGAGCCGGGTCACGATTAACTCGAAGCTCCACCCCCTTGGCCTTGGCGGTCAGGGAAAAGATCGCCGCCACCCCGGCCAGCAGTTCATCGAGACTGAAAGGGGTGATCTCCAGCTCCAGCTTGCCGGCCTCAATCTTGGCCAGATCAAGGATATCATTGATCAGGTTCAGCAACGACGCGGATGCTTGCCGAATGGTTCGGCAATACTCATTTTGCTCGTTGCTCAGCGGGGTGTCCAGCAGCAGTTCGGCAAAACCGATGATCGCGTTCATCGGGGTCCGCAACTCATGACTCATATTGGCCAGAAATTCGCTCTTGAGCCGGCTGCCCTCCTCCAGACGGGCATTGGCTTTACGCAGCGCCGCGGTTTGACGGGCGATCTCACTCTCCAGATTACGGGCATTTTCCTGCTCCCGCTCCTGGTGGATGCGATACTGGCGATAGTTATCCTCGATCAACTCACCGTGCTGCCGCTTAAGTACCTCGATCTGCCGGCGATACTGCTCCTCCTGGGCCATCGCTTCCTGCCGCTCCTCCTCCCGCAGGGCGTAAAGCAGGGCGTGGCGCAAAAGGGCGGCGGTGGCCGGCTCGCGGCCCAGATCATGGGCCCCCGGCAGCCACCAGAACAAAATGGCGGTTAATTCCGGCACCGTAAAGGCATACAGCCAGCCGGCGGCCGCCCGGCGCGCCACCGGAGGTCCGGGCAATCCGGGCAAATCGCGGTGCGGTGAGGCGGCCGTCAGCGCTTGCGCCTCCGCCGCCACCGTCATCTCCACTTCCACCTCGGGGAGCAGCTCAAAAGCGACGCCGGCCCGCAGGTGCTCACCACCGGCCGCAACCAGCAACAACCCGCCGCCGGGCACGATTTCAGCCAGGGAGCGCAGAAAAAGCTCCCGGGGCCGGCCCTCGTCGATCAGATCGGAAAAAATTTCGTCAAAGCCGGAATCAATCATCGGTGTGATAAAGTTCCTTGGCCTTTGCCATCTCCGCGGGCAGATCGCGAACGATTATCTTGTAGTTGACCATCATGCTCTTGACATGCTGGGCCAATGGGGGCGGCAGCGCGGGCACCGGAGTACCGGGCACCGGGTTGTACTGCATTTTGAAAGCCATGAAATCGGCCAGGACAATAATGGCCGGCAGACTGGGAAGGGCGAATTTTTTCCCCGGATCATGGTGAAATCTGATCGCCTTGAGTACCTCGGGCGGCAACTTCCACCCCTGGGCCAGCAGGGTGCCGACTTCACAGTGATCGGTCCCGATCCAGCGGCGCTCGCAATCGATCAGGGTCCCCGGCCCCTGGCGCATCTCATCGGCGGCCAGGCGCAGCTCCTCTCCCGCCACCTGGTCCTCGGCCACCAGCCCGACATCATGGATGATCCCGGCCAGGAAGGCCTCATCTCCGGCCAGGCCGAAAATCCGCTTGGCGATCATCTCCGCCAGGATGGCCACGGTGGCCGAGTGGAGCCAGAGTTTTTCCCGGGAAAACCGCTCGCCGTCCCCCCTGAACATGCTGCGCAGAGCCTCCACCGCCACCAGGTTGCGCAACTGCTTGATCCCGCAGAACACCACGGCTTTCGAGATCGATTCCACCTTCCGGGACAGACCGAAATAGGGGCTGTTGACCAGGCGCAGCAGCCGGGTCACCAGCACCGGGTCCAGCTTGATCACCTCTTCAAGGTCGTGCATGGTGGCCTGCTCATCATTGACCAGCTGGGTCACCCTGAGCGCGACATGGGGCAGCGTCTTGATGTCGCTGAACTTACGAACTATTTGCTTGGCATCCATCATGGGTAATGGGAAGCCGGCTTCAATGGATATCCTCCAGACCGGCCAGCAGCTCCTCCAGCAGCAGGATGTGCCGAGTCACCCCGTTCAGGGCCCCGTCCCGGCCGGCCCGCTCCAGCTCATGGGCCACCCGGCGCAGATTTTCCATCCCTAAACTGGCGGCCGCCCCCTTGGTGTTATGGGCTGCCTCGGCCAGAGCCGCGCCGTCTTGGGCCACCGCCGCCGCCCGAATCCGCTCCAGATCCACCGCCGCCGAATCGCGCAGCAGGGTCAGCAGTTCCGCCAGCAACTCCTCATCATCACCTGCCTGTTCCAGGGCAAAAGCCCGATCCCACTGCAACTCCGCCATCACTTTTCCCCTCCCTGGGGGTTAACGACCGGGATCTCCCGGCCGATGAGCTCCATGATCTCCGTCCGGGAGATCACCCCGGCCCGGATCAGTACCGGTCCATCTCCGGCAAGGCCGATAATGGTGGAACCGCTCCCGCCGGGGGTGGGGCCGCCATCCAGCACCAGATCCACATCGGGGCCAAGCTGGGTGGTGACCTCGGCGGCGGAAGCAGCAGCCGGCAGGCCGGAGAGATTGGCGCTGGTGGCGGAGATCGGACCTCCATAGGCCTCAGCCAGGCGGGAGGCCAGGGGATGCGATGAGATCCGGACCCCCACCGTCCCGCTGTAACCGGTAAGCACCACCGGCACCTCCTCCCGGGCTGCAAAGATCAGGGTGAGAGGCCCGGGCCAGAAAGTGCTGATCAGCTGTTCGTAGGGCTCGGGAACCCGCTGCGCCAGCAGGGAGAGCTGGCTCCGATCATGGACCAGGCAGAGGATCGGTTTGTCCGGCGCTCGCCGCTTGACCGCAAAAAGTCGGGAGAGGGCTTCCCGGTTGAAGGGATCCACCGCCAGACCGTAGTAGGTTTCGGTGGGAAATGCCACCATCCCGCCGGCCCGGATGACCCCCACTGCTCGCGCAATCTCGCTGTCAGACACCCCCCGGTCCGTTCCCGGACCCGGTCTCGAAGGTTCGGATTCCTGCTGGCGGTCGCTCTCAACCATCGCCATCACCCTCCAGTCGGTGGCGCAGGGCCTTGCGGCCGATATCCCGGCGGAAACGGCAATCCTGCCAGGAGATCAGCTCCACCGCCCGGTAGGCCTGATCGATGGCCTGCTCCAAGGTGTCGGAGATGGCGCAGACTCCCAATACCCGACCGCCGGCGCTGACCAGTTTTCCCTGCTCCCGCCTGGTCCCGGCATGAAAGACCTCGACCCCCTCGACCTTTGCCGCCGCCGTCAAGCCGCTGATCTCGTGGCCAACGCTATATTCCCCCGGATAACCGCCGGAGGCCATCACCACACAGACGGCGGGACGGGGATCGATATCGAGGCTGATCCGGTCGAGCCGGCCGTCGATCACCGCTTCCAGCACCTCGACCAGATCGGTGCGCAGCCGCATCAACAGCGGCTGGGCCTCGGGATCACCGAAACGGCAGTTGAACTCCAGCACCTTGGCCTCACCATCCCGGATCATCAGGCCGGCGTACAGCATCCCTTGGTAGGGCCGCCCCTCCGCCGCCAGGGCCGCCACCGTCGGGTACATGATCTTCTCCATCACCTGGCGCTCCAGGGCCGGAGTCAGAACCGGGGCCGGAGAATAGGCCCCCATCCCGCCGGTATTGGGACCCTGGTCGCCATCGAAGGCCGCCTTGTGGTCCTGGGAACCGGGGAGGGGCAGGACCGTCTTGCCATCGGTGAAGGCGATAAAGGAGGCCTCCTCTCCGACCAGAAACTCCTCCAGCACCACCTGGTTGCCGGCCTCACCAAAGGCGCGGTCGCCCATGATCAGGTCGAGGGCGGCCACCGCTTCGACCCGGTCGGAGGCGATGATGACCCCCTTGCCGGCGGCCAGGCCGTCGGCCTTGATCACCACGGGGAATGTCAGGGTGTCCAGATGGGAAACCGCCTGCTCGCGGTCACTGAAAACCGCGTAGGCCGCCGAGGGTATCTCGTACTTGCGCAGCAGATCCTTCATGAAAACCTTGCTGCCCTCCAGGGCGGCGGCCCGCATGTTGGGGCCGAAAACCCGCAATCCCCGCTCGACAAAATGATCGACGATGCCCCGGCTCAGGGGGCCCTCCGGTCCCACCACGGTGAGACCAATCTCCTCCCGCTGGGCAAAATCGGCCAAAGCCCTGCTATCATCGGCCGGAATCGGCACCTGGGTAGCGATCTCGGCAATCCCGGCATTGGCCGGGGCGCAGTAAATTCCGGCAACTTTTGGGGAACGGGCCAAACTCCAGGCCAGGGCGTGCTCCCGACCGCCCGAGCCCACAATCAAGATTTTCATTTTCATCCCTTACTGAATTATGTGACCGATATGCAGTGTTAAGCGATTCCGGGGCAGGTTACCGTTTCGGCCGCTCTTTTGTCAAGCAGCGCAACCCGGTCGCCCCGGATTATTACAACATGGAATAGTGCTTGACACCGACCTCTCCGGGCGAATATTATATCTCACCAAAAATGAATGAATACTCAGCCAGTTTTGCAAATTTTCGGTAAAGGAACCCCCCGTTAGACCAACCACTGCCACCCCGAGTTTTTCACCATGATTCGTACCGCCGACAAACATTCCAAGATCATTGAAGCGGCAATCAGGGTTTTCTCCCGCAAGGGATTCTTCCATGCCCGGATCTCCGATATCGCCAAGGAGGCCCAGGTAGCCGACGGCACCATCTACCTTTACTTCAACAACAAGTACGACATCCTGATTTCATTGTTCGAGGAGGAGATCGGCAAGATCATCATGGAGGTGAAACTGCTGCTTGAATCGGAGTCCGACGATAATCCCCAGGAGATGTTGCGGATTTTCGCCAGCCACCACTTGCAGATGATGGACGACCGGCGGGAGCTGGCCGAGGTACTGCAGATGGAGCTGCGGCAAAGTAACAAATTTATGCGTGAGTACCGCAACACCAAGTTCAGCGAGTACCTCGATATCATTTCCGGAATTGTCAAAAAGGGACAGGAGCGGGGAGTGTTCCGGCCGGATGTGTTACCCGGGGTGTTCAAGCGGGCCTTCTTCGGGGCCCTGGATGAGACCTCACGCCTCTGGGTACTCTCACCCGACCACAACTACTCCATCAAGGAGTCCGCCGAGCAGATCTCGGCGGTATTTATCCACGGCATTATCCAGCCGCCGGCAAAGTAATATCCAGTATTTCGAACTGGCGGACCCCGCCGGGGGTCTTGACCACGATCTCATCCCCCACCGACTTACCGATCATCGCCCGACCCAGCGGCGAGAGGACCGAAATGCTGCCGGTTTCGACACTGGCCTCCTCCGGCCCCAACAACTGGTAGCCGACCTCCTCGTCGGTATCCAGGTCCACCAGCTTTACCACCACCCCGAAGACCACCCGTTCACAATCCAGGTCACCAACCTCGATCACCTCGGCCCGGGATAGCTTGTCCTTTAGCTCCATAATCCGGCCTTCGATATGGCTCTGGCGCTCCTTGGCCGCGTGATATTCGGCGTTCTCCTTCAAATCGCCGTGTTCCCGCGCCACCTCGATCGATTTGATCACCCTGGGGCGCTCTTCGCGTTGCAACTGGATCAACTCCAAACGCAGTTTTTCGTGACCGCCACGGGTCATGGGGATGCGCTCAACCATCTTTTTCTCCTTTACACATAAAAAATCACGCCGTTTCCCCTGGCACACGGCCAGGCAAAACGGCGTAAATCGGACAAATTGAATTTTAGAACTCTTTACCATACCCCCCCATGGATTGCAACCCCGAGCGCCGGGACAATCGCGCCCTACCAGCGATAAGTAATGGCGGCATTGAATTCGCGGCGCCGGTACGGGGAAGCACTGCTCAGTTCCAAGCTGGCCTGCAGGATCAGTCTGGAGCTCAACTCAAGGAAGAGGGAGCCGCCCAGCTCCTGGTGGCCGTGGCCGTCGGAATCGTAGATGGTGGCGTAACGCAGGGTATAGTAACGGGGAATATCGCGCAGGAAAGGATCATCGCTCAACTGGTGGCGGAAGGAGATCTCCAGGATTTTACGCCAGTGGTTGGAGGGCGCCCAGTAGGGATGATCGCCGCTCGGCGCCCCGTGGGATGAGTCCCTGAAATCGTAGGTATAGCGAACGTTCAGCAGGGTGGGATCGGTGAAAATGGTGTAGGCGGCCCACAGGTCGTAGCCATGGGTGCGATTGTGGTCGGAGTAGTCCAGGTAGCCGTATCCGGCCCCCCCTTCCAGGCGGGGGAGCAGATCAATGGCCGCCTCCATCGAGTAGGAATCAGCGTAAACCCCGCTCCGGACCGCGGCCAGGGTATCTTCCACCATTTCCCGGCGGTAGGCCAGACGGCCCCGGAAGCGATCACCAAAATCGCCGGCGATCTCGGCCCGTCCCAGCAGGCTGTCGGCGCCATCTTCATCCAGAGCCCAGGCTCCGATCCCGAGCAGCAGATCCACCTCGGCAAAGGCATCGCGGCGATAAAGCAGCTCGGCCCGCCGCCCCTGGGAGGTTGCAGGCCCATCGGTATCCCGGTAACGCAGGCGGGAGACGGTCAGATCAAACTCGTGCCCCAGATAGGGGGCCAGCCAGTGGGAGGCGGCCCACCGCTGGCTGGCCATCGCCTTGTGCCCCTCCCGGCCCTCTTCCCGGCGGTACTCATGGTGCAGAGAGGAGCGGGGTCGGCGTTTCAGTTCGTTGCGCTGGCGAGCGCTGGCAAGACTGGGGTACTGCACTTGGGCGGCGGCCAGTTGCCGGTAGATGGCGGCTTCCGGCTCCAGCCGATCCAGGCGGCTGTAAAGCCCGGCCAGATCGTAAAGCAGAGGACCTTCATCGGGATACTTCTGAACCAGACGTTCAAAAGCGCGGGCGGCCGCAAAAAATTCCCGCCGCTCCACAGCCTCACGGGCTTGCAGCTCCAAGGCAAAACGCTGCTGCCGCCGGTATTCGGCGTAGAGGGGGGCGGCCAGACGCCGGACCCCTTCGTCATCGGGCTGCAGATCTGCCGCGGAGGCCGGAGCCATGGCATGGTCGATGAAGGCGGTCAGCGGATTGATCGCCCCGCTGAGCCGCAACCAAAAACCCGGCGGTTCATCGGGCGGCACCGACAACTGCTCCTCCCGGGCCGCAGCGGCGAAAACGGCGTTGACTCCCGGCACAAGGCGCTCTTCCAGCTCACGCAGAGCCGGTTGCCACTGCCGCTGCATCCACAGGGCGTGGACCTTGGTCAGGGCCAGATCGGCCCCGCTCCAAGGATGAGAGAGCGCCAGCCGATCACACAGTTCAACCACCTCATCCAGGCGGCCCAGCTCCAGCAGCAGCCTGACCCGCCGGGACTGGACAACAAACATTTCGGGATAAACCTCAAGCAACCGGTCCAGTTGAGCCAATGAGTCGGTAGGGCGACCGTCGGCCGCCAGGGAATCGGCCAGCAGCAGGCCGCCCCGCAACGAGTCCGGCAGGGCAAACGCCGCCGATTTAACCACCATCGGCACCTGGTCATGCAAGCCCTGGCGGGCCAGGAGATCGGCCAACTCGAAAGCGCGGCCGGGATCGAGGGCCGCCCATTCCCGGGCCATGAGTAGAAAATCCGCTCTTGCCGCCTCGCGCTCCCGATGTTCGCTGACCAAGGCGGCCAAAACCAGGGTCGCCGGCGTCGGGACCTCCTGACTGAGCAGCTCCTCCTGCAACAGGGTCTCCGCCTGCCACAACAAATCGTCCGCCAGCAGGGCACCAACCGCGATGACCAGCAGCTGCTCCGTCTCTTCACCCTCCCGGGCCAGCCGGCGCAGCAAACTCAGAGCCTGACGATAATCTCCTTCAGCCAACCAAAGCTGAACCCTCATCGACTCCGGCAAGGTCTCTTTTTCCCTCATCGTCAGTTGCCGATCACCAATCATCACCGGAGCGAGGGGATAAAGACGCAGCCTTTGTTCCAGGGCGGCCAGCCAGAGTTCGGCCTCGGTCGGTCGACCATCCTCCAAGGTCAGTTCAAAGAGGGACCGGTAAATCTCCACCGGTCGCTCCCCCCACAGCAGAGCCAAACGCAACTCCTGTTCAGCCTCAGGTGGCAGTCCGGCCAGGCGGAGAAGCCGGGCCCGGGCCAGCAACAGACGCACCTGCTCCTCCGGGCCGGCCACCACCGGTTGCAGGGCGTTCAAGGCCGCGTGGGCGCCGCCCAGATCCAGGGCGTCCCCCAAAACCACCGCCCGCCCCAGGGCCGCGGAGAAATCAGCAGCCGCCTCAACGGTCAAATGGCGGTGATGCTCCTGAACCCTGTCCGGCAAGCCCAATCCGGCGGCCAGAACCAGGGCCCGCTGGCGCGCGTCCTGCCGTTGCGGGACCAGCCGCAGCAGGTGCTCATAATCCTGCCAGGCCGCGTAGGGGCGCCCCTGCTGTTCACGCAGCAAGGCCCGGGCCCAAATGAATCCCGGCTCGCCGTAGCCATCCGCCTCAAGTTGCAACAGCAGTTTTTCGCTCTCAACCGGCCGGCCCTGCTCCAGATACACCAAGGCCAGGGCCACCATGACCCTGCGGTTGCCGGGGGAAAGTTCGTGCCAGGCAGCAAGAATCTCCGAAGCCAGGGGCTGGTACTCGGGCTTCGCCATGATCTCCCGGACCTCCTGCTCGCGTCCCAACCGGTCCAGCAAACGCAATTTACGGGCAATAAGCAGCGACTCGCCGGGGCGCTGCGCAATAACCCGGCGATAAAGCTCCAGGGCACGCAACCCCTCTCCTCGCTCCTCGTAGAGCAGGGCTGCCTGCAGCAGCTTGTCCGGGGCCGCCTCTCCCTCCAGAGCCAAAAGCCGCTCCAAAGTCACCAGGGCCTCGGCCCTTTTGTGCAGAGCGTTGTAGATATCCAGCAGCAGGTGCAGGGATTCCCGGTCGGCGGGATTAATTTCGAGATAGTGTTCGAGGTGGGGAAGGGCTTCGCTGAAACGGGTCATCCCCAGGTAGACTTGGGCGGTACGGCGTAAAAGTTCGGGATTATCGGGGGTATTCCGCAGGCGGGTCAACAGCCGGGAGAGGGCCTCCTCGCCCTGGCCGTCGGCCACCAGATAGGCGTCCAGGCGAGCGGCGGCCGGGGGGTAATCGATGCCGCTGGCCACCACCCGCCGCCAGTAAGCGGCCGCCTGACGGCGCAAACCCAGCTCCTCGTGAATCTCCGCAGCCAGGATCAGCAAACCGGGGTCGGCATCGTCCGGTTCCGCCAGCCGCCGAATCAGCGCCCTGGCCCGGTCCAGCTCTCCCAGCCTGCGGTAAAGTCGGGACAGACTCTCGGCGGCGGTTGCCCCCGGAGCCAACTCTCCACTGAAGCCGGGATGGGCCGGGTCCTGCCCCACCAGTTTTTCCAGGGGCGACAAGGCCTTCTCCCCCTTATCTTGGGCCAGCAGGGCCGCAACCAACCCGGCCAGCAGGCCCGGATCATCGGGCCGGTGGGCCAGCAAGCCGGCGTACAGCTCGGCGGCGCGGCCAAAACGCCCGGCGTCCGCGAGAGCGGCCGCCAGCCCTTCGGTGTATTCAGCGACCCCCGGCCGGGCCTCCCGCAGCAGCTCAAAGTGGTGCAAAGCCCGCTCCTGCTCCCCCAGGCGCTGCCAGATCCGGGCCAGCTCCCAGCGGGCTTGGTGCAACAGCCTTTCGCCGGCCAGCAACTCTTCATAAAGACGGGCTGCCGCCGGCAGTCGCTCACGACGGACCAGATCACGGGCCTCGTCCCAGCGCAACTTCCAGGCCGGAAGCGCCGCCTCCCGCTGCACCACCTCCCGCTCCGGCACCAGCGGCGCTTCCGCCCGCACCGGGAAAACGGGCCAACAGACCAGGGAAAGCAGGCAGGCCAAGGCCGGGATAACCCGCCCCTTGCCCTGCCTGATAACCGGCCATTCCGGCCCCGCCGCTCCCATCATCCGCCCCGCCGTTCCCCCTGGTAAAACGCCTTGATCGAGGCCACCACCTCCTCCTGCATCTCCGCGGTCAACTCCGGATAGATGGGCAGCGCCAGGGTTTCCCGGGCAGCTCGCTCTGCTTCGGGAAAGCTCTGTTCGTAATAGCCCAGACCCGCCACGCAACCCTGTTTATGGAGCGGCACCGGATAATAAACCTCGCAACCGATCCCCGCTTGCCGCAGATGGGCCAGCAACTGGTCACGCCGGGCAAATCTGGGGACAAACTGATTATAGATATGAAAATCTTCCACCCCGGCCGCCTCGGCTTGCAGCTCGTAGACAGCGGTGGGCAAAGTCACGGCGCCTTCCTCCAAAAGGCCGGAGGAGGCAAAAAGGCGGCGGTAACGCTCGGCGTTCAGCCGACGGGCGGCATGCCAGGCGGGCAGATGACCCAGTTTGATCTCCAGCACCACCGCCTGGATCGGGTCGAGACGAAAATTGCCCCCAACCAGGCCGTGGTGATACTTGGGGGCGCCGCCATGCACCCTGAGAATGCG
>JBLRWU010000026.1:0-1991 GCA_047921155.1 Desulfurivibrio sp. | reverse complement strand
CCCTTAAGGTCCTGATCTTTTCGGCCAGATCACCATCCCGGCAGACCACCATGCCGCCATCACCGACCCCCCCAAGGTTCTTGCTGGGGAAAAAGGAGAAGCAACCGGCTGTCCCCAGGCTGCCGGCCCGCCGCCAGTCGTTGCCGGCTCCCGAGCCGCTGGCAGGGGGGCGGCAGAGGGCGCCGATCGCCTGGGCCGCATCCTCCACCACCGCCAGCCCGAATCGTTGGGCCAGCTCCAGCAGGGGGTCCATCTCGGCGCACTGTCCGTAAAGATGCACCGGAATCATCGCCTTGACCCGAGCCGCCAGCTCCGGCCGGGTTTCCAACAATTCGCGGGCCGCCGCCGGGTCGATATTAAAGGTTACCGGGTCAATATCGACAAAGAGCGGCCTGGCCCCCAGACGCAGGATACTGCCCATGGTGGCGAAAAAACTGTAGGGGGTGGTCAGCACCAGGTCCCCCGGTCCGATATCCAGGGCCATCAGGGCGATCAGCAGGGCATCGGTGCCGCTGGAGACCCCGATGGCGTGCTCCACCCCGCAATATTCAGCCACCGCTCGCTCCAGGCTTTCCACCTTGGGCCCCATGATATAGCCGCAGGAATCGATCACCTCGGTCACCGCCGCCAGAATCTCCTCCCGCAGGGGGGCAAGCTGGGGCTGCAAATCTAGTAAGGGTACGGACATACGCTTTATCCCCTCCAGGGATTGAAGAAGTCGTCGAGAAAATCCTTAATATCCGGCACTTCGTTTTCCAGATAAAGCCGCATCTTTTTAAGCAGATTAGCCTCGATCTGGCGCACCCGCTCCCGGGAGATCGAAAAGCGGTCGGCAATATCCTGCAGGGTGAGAGGCTCGTCGCTGAGCAGCCTTTTACTCAGGATCAACTGCTCCTTTTCGTTGAGAGTATGGCGCAGTTTGGCGAGAATCGCCCCCATCCACTCCCGCACCTCACCCTCGGCCACCCGCTCCTCCACACTGGGGCCGGCCACCGGGAAAAAATCCTTGCGCTCGTCACCGGAATCATCGCGCATCGGACTCTCCAGCGACATGTCCCAGTTGTCCATGCGCTGGCTCATCTCGATAACTTCGCTCTCCTTGACATTGAGCCGCTGGGCCAGGAGTTTGGGCTCGGCTTTGAACCCCTGGGACTCCAGCAGTTTCCGCTCCTTGTTGAGGCTGAAGAAGAGCTTGCGCTGGGCTTGGGTGGTGCCGATCTTGACCAGCCGCCAGTTGTCCATGATGAACTTCAGGATATAAGCGCGGATCCAGTAGGCGGCGTAGTAGGAGAACTTGACCTGGCGATAGGGATCGAACTTTTTCACCGCCTGCACCAGGCCGATATTGCCCTCCTGGATCAGATCGAGAAAATTCTGCATCCAATACTTCTGGAAGTCCATCGCCACCTTGACCACCAGCCGCAGATTGGAGGTAACCAGCTTGTAGGCCGCCTCCGGATCGCCAGTCTCCTTGAAATTCCGCGCCAACTCGTCGGTTTCCTCCCGGCTCAGCAGGCGGTGCTGGCTGATCTCCTGCAGGTAGCGGTGCAAGGCATCGCTGCCCACCGTGGGCAGGTGGGATTGCTCACCAAGGCTGACCAGGGGGTGAAAATCCTGCGCGCGCTCCTCCGCCCCCGGGCCGGAATCGATCAATTCGGCCCCCTCGCTTATCGCCAGCAGTTCCGGGTCATCTTGTAAGCGGTCCCGGGGCCCCGCATCTTTCGGCGATCGGGCCGGCTCACGTACTGACGTACGCATCGCCGTCCCGCTTGCCGCAACCTGCGGTGCCCCGGGACCGCTTACCCCGTGGACTCCGTGATCAGATACATCATCCTTTTTCATGAGCTGTAAACCAACGTCTGCCGCAGAACGGAGGTAACTGTTCAGCAGTGCCACAGATTGGGGCAATGAGTAACGCCCCCTCTTACCTTATTTTGCGAAATTCTACCACGATTACCTGAAAGGCGCACCTCTCCCCCGGCAAGAGCGTT
>JBLRWU010000025.1:0-21138 GCA_047921155.1 Desulfurivibrio sp. | reverse complement strand
GGCTGATCGCCCGAAGATGCGGTGCTGCTGAACGATTACTAAAGGTCAGCTTTTGATGTCGAGCAGATAGCCCAGGCGCTCGTTCTCGGTCTGGACGACCTTGAGGTTGGCCTGGTAGTAGCGGCGGCTGAGCATCAGGTTGGGCAGCTCTTCGGCCAGATCGACGTTGGATTGCTCCACCAGCTCCGAGCCGGCGGCGGTCTGCTCCTGGACCAGCGGGCCGGGGGTGTCGATCACCTCCGCCCGGGCCGCCACCCCGCCCGCCGGGGTGGTTTCCGCCAGGGTCACCCGGACCTTCTTGTAGCCGTCGGTGTTGACGTTGGCGGTGTTGTGGGCCGTGGCCGCCGTCTTCTTCTGGAGCGCCACCAGGCCGGACAGCGCTGAATGAATCCCTGAAACCATCACGACCTCCCTCGTTGCAGTTTGAATCCCATGCCGCCATTATAACCACAAGCGGCGGTAAATCACGCCATTTTTGGGCCTACTCTTCCTCTTCTTCCGTTTTTTCGGCGTGGCGGCAGGCTTTATCCGGGCAGACCAGACGGGTTCCCTTCTTGCTGGTTTTTTCCAGCAGGTAGGGGGAGTCGCAGATCGGGCAGGGGCGGGCCACCGGCTTGTCCCAGAGGGCAAAGGTACAGGCGGGGTAGCGGTTGCAACTGAAGAAAAGTTTGCCGCGCTTGGAGACCTTCTGGACGATCTCGCCGTCGCAACCCGGTTCCGGACAGGGAACCCCGGTGCTGATTGCCTTGACGTTCTTGCAGGCGGGATAGCCCGAGCAGGCCAGGAACTTGCCGAAGCGGCCATGCTTGTAAACCATGGGGCTGCCGCATTTTTCGCAGAGCTCGCCCGATTCCTCGGGGGCTTCCCGTTCCTGGGGCTGGATCTTGCCCTCCTGGTCGCGGGTGAAATCCTGGGTATGCTTGCACTCGGGATATTTCTCGCAGGCCAGGAATTCGCCGTTCTTGCCCCACTTGATCATCAATTCTCCCTGGCAGAGGGGGCAGGATATTCCGGTGGGGACGGCGCTGTGCTTAACCGACTTCATCTCCTCTCTGGCCTGTTCCAGGTTCTCCTTGAAGGGGCCGTAAAAGTCCCGCAGGACCTTGACCCAGGCGATCTTGCCGGTTTCGATCTCATCCAGCTCCTTTTCCAGCGAGGCGGTGAAATCGGCGTCGATCACCTTGGGGAAATGGGCCACCAGCAGTTCGTTGACCACCTTGCCCAGGTCGGTGGGCATGAACTTGCGCTGGGCCAGTTGCACATACTCCTTCTCCTGGATGGTGGAGATAATGGCGGCGTAGGTGCTGGGCCGGCCCACGCCGTTCTCCTCCAGGGCTTTGACCAGGGTGGCCTCGGTGTAGCGGGGCGGCGGCTGGGTGAAGTGCTGCTTGGGGGTAATCTCCTTAAGCTGCAGAACCTCTCCCTCCTTGAGATCGGGTAAGAGGGCGTCGTCGCCGCCGGCTTTGGCGGCGGTCTCCGGCGTCTCCTCCTCGGCCTCGACATAGAGGCTCATAAAGCCGGGGAAACGCATGATCGACCCGGTGGCCTTGAGCTCGTGGGGGCCGGCGGCCACCCGGATGCTGGTCTGGTCGTAGAGGGCCGGGGCCATCTGACAGGCGACGAAGCGTTTCCAGATCAGGGTGTAGAGAGCCAGCATATCTTTGTCCAGCAGCTTGGCCAGGCGCTCCGGGGTCAGCTTGACATCGGTGGGGCGCACCGCCTCATGGGCGTCCTGGGCCGCCTTGCCGGTTTTGTAGCGCACCGGTTTGGCCGGCAGGTAATCGGCACCGTGGGCCTCCTGGATATATTCCCGGGCCTGGCCCAGGGCCTCGTCGTTGATCCGGGTGGAATCGGTCCGCATGTAGGTGATCAGGCCGACGGGCCCATCCTGGCCCAGATCGATCCCCTCGTAGAGGCGCTGGGCCAGGGTCATGGTCTTTTTGGCTGAAAAGCGCAGCTTGCGGTTGGCGTCCATCTGCATGGTGCTGGTGATGAAGGGGGGGCTGGGCTGGCGTTTCTTCTGTTTTTTCTCGACCCCCGCCACGGTCAGCTCGGCCTGCTGCAGCTCGGCGACCAGCTTCTCCGCCGCCGCCTGGTCGGCGATCTTCTGCTTGCGGTTGTCCAGTTTTTTGCCGGCGACCCTTTCCAGCATGGCGATAAAGGGCGGGGGCAGGGTGGCCGCCAACCTGGTCTGGATCGACCAGTACTCCTCGGAGACGAATTTTTCGATATCCTGCTCCCGTTCGCAGATCATCCGCACCGCCACCGACTGGACCCGACCGGCGCTCAGGCCCCGGCGCACCTTGTCCCAGAGCAGGGGGGAGATCTGGTAACCCACCAGACGATCCAGCACCCGCCGGGCCTGCTGGGCCTCGAAGAGATGGTGGTTGACCTCGCCCGCTTGCTCCAGGGCGGTCAGCACCGCCTTCTTGGTCAATTCGTGGAACAGCACCCGATGAATGGGTTTTTTCAGCGATTTGAGGGACTCGGCGATATGGAAGGCGATCGCCTCTCCCTCCCGGTCGGGGTCAGGGGCCAGGAAGATCTGCTCGGCGCCTTTGGCGGCGGTTTTCAGGTCGCTGATCACCTTGGCCTTGCCCTTGATGGTCACATACTGGGGGGCGAAATCGTTTTCAATATCCACTCCCAGGGTCTTAACCGGCAGATCACGAATATGCCCCACCGACGCCTTGACCACAAACTCCCGCCCCAGGTACTTCTGCAAAGTCCGGGCCTTGGCCGGAGATTCAACGATAAGCAGTGATTTTGCCATAACTTGATTATCTCATTTTGTTAGCGCGACGCATTGTCAGCGCAAAATTTATCCCGAGACGGATAAACCGTCAGGTGCCCACTGTCAAGTTATGACTGGGAATAAATTATTGGTTCAGGCGGTATTGGGGGCCCGGTGAGTTCTCCACCCGGCCCTTGAGTTCCAACTCCAGCAGCAGGGCGTTGACCCGATGGGCGGGCAGGGGGCAGGCGGCGATAATCTCTTCGATATCCCGGGGGTAGCCGTCAAGGGCGGCCAGGACCAGCGCCTCTTCAGGGCTGATGGTGCCGCCGGCGCCGGCGATCGCTTGCTCCGGCCTCTCCGCCGGGGCGGTGAGGGGGTTCCCGGCCAGTTCCCGTAAAATATCATCCACCCGGTGGACCAGCTTCGCCCCCTCCTGGATCAGCCGATGACAACCTTCACTTTTGCCGGTGTCCACCCGGCCGGGAACCGCGAAAACTTCCCGTCCGTGCTCCAGGGCCATCTCGGCGGTGATCAGCGAACCGCTGCGCCGAGCCGCCTCAATCACTACGCAGCCGGTGCTGATGCCGCTGATGATCCGGTTGCGAGCCGGGAAGCGAAAGGGCTCGGGCTGGGTGCCGGGGGGATATTCGCTCAGCAGCAGGCCGTTGCCGGTGATCTCGGCGAACAGTTTGTCGTTCTGGGGCGGGTAAACGACATCCAGGCCGCAGCCCAGCACCGCCACGGTGCGTCCCCCGCGGACCCCCAGCGCCCCCTGGTGGGCGGCGCTGTCAATGCCGAGGGCTCCACCGCTGATCACCGTGAACCCGTTGGCGGCCAATCCGGCGGCGGTACTTGCCGCGATCTTTTTGCCGTAAGTTGTGGCCGCTCGGGCCCCGACCACCGCCACCCCTGTTGCGGCCAGGGCTTGCAGATCGCCCCGGCCATAGATGATCAGGGGCGGGTCGCTGATCTCCCGCAGCAGAGCGGGGTAGGCGGGATCATCCCAGGGCAGACAGTGAAACCCGGCCTGGCGGACCCGGGCCAACTCCAGTCGGGCCTTAGGCAGGGCGGTCCGCCGGGCCAGGGCCTTGGCAATCGAGGCCCGCAGCCCGGTTTGGGCCTGCAACTCAGCGGAACCGGCGGAGAAGATCGCCGCAATGCCGCCGTAGTGGCCAAGCAGGCGGTTCGCCCCCACCAGGCCCAGGCCGGGGGTGTGGGTCAGGGTCAGCCACTCCAGCAGATCTTTGTCCGGCCTAGTCGTCATAGAAAGAGGAGAGCTGGCTGCGCCGAGATGAGTGCTGGAGCTTCTTCAGGGCTTTAGCTTCAATCTGGCGAATCCGCTCGCGGGTGACCGCGAAATTCTCCCCCACCTCTTCCAGGGTCAGGTCCAGGGCGGTGTCCAGTCCGAAACGCATGCGCAGCACCTTCTCCTCGCGCGGGGTCAGGGTTTTCAGCACCCGGCGCAGGTTGTCCTGGAGGTTGTCGTAGATGGTGGCCTCGTCGGGGGCGGTGGAATCGGCATCCTCGATGAAGTCGGAGAGAAAGCTGTCCTCGCCGTTGCCCACCGGGGTATCCAGCGACAGGGGTTCCTTGGCAATTTTCAAAACACTCTTGACCTTGGCCAAATCCACGCCCAGATGCTCGGCCATCTCGTCGGGGGTCGGCTCCCGGCCGTGCTGCCGCTGGAACTCCTTGGCCCCCTTGAGCATCCGGTTGATGGTATCGATCATATGGACCGGAATCCGGATGGTCCGGCCCTGGTCGGCAATCGCTCGGGTTACTGCCTGGCGGATCCACCAGGTGGCGTAGGTGCTGAACTTGTAGCCCCGGCGGTACTCGAACTTCTCCACCGCCTTCATCAGGCCGATATTGCCCTCCTGGATCAGATCCAGCAGTTGCAGGCCGCGGCCGGCGTATTTTTTGGCCACACTGACCACCAGCCGCAGATTGGCCTGGACCAGGCGGTTCTTGGCCGCTCGGCTCGCCTCCTCTCCGCGGCCGACTTGCACCAGGATCGCCTCCAGGCCGGTGAGATCGATGCTGTGTTTTTCCAGGCAGCGCAGCCGCCAGGTTGGCAGCTCCTCCTCGGTCAGGGCATCCCGTTCCCGCCGGCAGGCATCCCCCAGGCGGTGTAACCGGGCGGCCATCTCCTGCAGATGCTTAGCGCTGAACCGGCACTTGGCGAACAGGCCGCTCTGGGCCTTGCTGTTGCGGGTGATCCGGGCGCGGATTTTACGCAACTCGCCGCCGGCGGGTCCGCCCCGGAATAGCAACAGATCCCGGCGCAATTCCGTGCTCTCCCGGGCCAGACGTTCAGCCTCGGTTACCTGCCAGCAGAAATCCCGCCGGGCCTGATCGAGGGAGTTCCTGTCGGTTTCATCCAGCCCCCGGATCAGGTCGGTTATCTGTTTTTTGCCCTCTTCGATCTTCTCCGCCATCCCCCGCAGGTAGGCCAGGGCCGGCGGGGCGGTGAGGAGGGCTTCCTGGGTGCTGGTTTCAGCCTCCTCGATATCGCGGGCCACCGCAATCTCCTCCTCGGGGTTCAGCAGGGCCACCGAGCCCATCTCCTGCAGGTAAACCTTGACCGGGTCCACCTGTTCGCCGCCGGTTTCCCCCGGCCAGGCGTAGAGTTCGCCGGCGTCATCATCGTCGTCATCGTCGTGCTCACCGCCCTCAGGACCCGGGCGGGTCGATCCGCCCTCTTCGTCGGCCAGTCTGGCCGTTCCCCGCTCCAGGCTGAGGGGCAGATCCTCGGAGGGATCGGTGGTCATCCAGCTTGCTCTTTCGTTGACCATCCGGTCGTCGTCGGTTTCATCATGGCTGTTCAGGGAGCGCGGGGGGACGCGCCGGTTGACTCCGGCGGCCTTGGCCCCCGGTTTATGGTGGTTGGAACTATTTTTGTTGCTGGTCATTCCGCACTCCTTGGTTAATGCGGCAGGTTGGGCGTAATCGGCTCACCCGCCATTGCTCAGGGCCTGTTTTTGCTTCATCAATTCCAGCAGCCGTTCCTGATCACCGGCCTGGTAGGCGGCGGTGATCTCCCGGACCAAATGGTCGGCCTCCCGGCGGCGATCATCCCTTTGCAGCCAGGCGATCAGCTCGTCGGCGCTCTCCTCCTGCCGGGCCTCGGGGTACATGGAGCCGCCGTCGATGAGCAGCCGGGAGACCAGGGATTTCAAGCGCCCTTCGGTGTGGTCCAGCAGTACCTCCGGGGCCAGGACAAATTGTTCGTGATGGGCGGCCATCAACTCCAGCAGGATGGTGGCGGTGGGCCCAGCGGCATTTTCCCGCAGGCCGGCAGCCAGAAAATCAGGCAGGTAGCGGCCATGGAGGAAGAGAAAGGCGAAAATCCTGCTCTCGTTGGGCGAGAGAGTGAAGTCCGGCGCGGTGGTACTTGCCGCCGCCGGTGGCCGACGGCGCGGGGCCCGGCCGATGCTCCGGCCGAACTGTTCGCTGGAGATCCCCAGTCGTTCGCTGAAATGGGCGATAAAACGGGTGCGCAGCAGCAACTGGTCGTCCAGATCGTGGACGATGGGGGCCAGTTCGGCGATAATTCGATTTTTACCGTCCACTCCCAGGCCGTACTGTTCGGCCAGTTTATCGAAAACGAACTCCGGCAGGGAGCGGGCCTGTTGCAGCATTTCGTTGAAGTGTTCCCGGCCGTGGGCGCGGATGTAGCTGTCCGGGTCCTCTCCCCCCGGCAGCACCGCCACCCGGCCGGTCAGTCTTTCGGCCAGGAAGATGGGGACGGCGCGCATCGCCGCCTTGAGCCCGGCGGCATCACCGTCGAAGACCAGAATCACCTCCTCGACATAACCCCGCAGCAGTCGCAGTTGTTCGGCGGTCAGGGCGGTGCCCAGCGGGGCGGCCACCTCGTTGATCCCCTGGGCCACCAGGGCCAGCATGTCGAAATTGCCCTCCACCAGCAGGCAGCTTTTGGCTTTGCGCAGGGCGTCCCGGTTCTGGAACAGGCCGAAGAGGGTGCGCCCCTTGTCGAAGACCGCCGTTTCCGGGGTGTTGAGGTATTTGGGTTCGCCGGCCCCCAGAATGCGGCCGCTGAAACCAGCCACCCGCCCGGTCTGATCGACAATGGGGCACATGATCCGGTCGCGGAAGCGGTCGTAATAGTGGGGGGAGGAGGGAGGGCCGCCCTCCGATCTTTTGGCCACCAGCAGGCCGGCCTCCTCGGCGATGGTCGCCGCGAACTTTTCCCGCGCCAGGATCTTGCGGAGAAAATCCCAGCGCTCCGGGGCATAGCCCAGTTGGAAGCGGCTGATGATCTCGGTTGGCATGCCCCGTTTTTCCAGGTAGGCGCGGGCTTCGGCGGCGGCGGGGTCTTTGAGGAGAAATTGGTGGTAGAGGGCGGCGGCTCGGGCATTGACGGCGTAGAGACCCTCCCGCCTCCGGGCCTCCTCCCGCTGCTGCGGCGAGAGGCAGTTCTCGGCCAGGGGAATCCGGTAGCGCTCGGCCAGTTGCTTGAGGACCTCCGGGAAAGCGATCCGGTGGTAGAGCATCAGGAAGCTGAAAACATCGCCACCCTCGCCGCAGCCGAAGCAATGAAAACTGCCCCGCTCGGGGCTGACCACGAAAGAGGGGGTCTTTTCGGCATGGAAGGGGCAAAGGCCCTTGAGGTTGGCCCCGGCCCGTTGCAGGCTGACATGCTCGCCGACGATTTCGGCGATGTCCGCAGCTTCCTTGATCCGGCGGACCACCTCCCGGCGCTGCTCATCCGAATGGTCGATGCGCTGTTCTGTTGGCAATGCACCCATACTGAAGCCTCTGTGAAATTGGAAGGTGCATGACACGGAACAGGAGTTCCGTACGGTCGACATATCCCTCGAATTTGTACCGGTTTTTCCGCAGCTGTCAAGGGAAAAGGCTTTACCGTCAAGCTTATCCCTGTTACCTTTGGCCACTTTAAGTGAAGGAGGAGCGTTATTACTTCATCATTGATTCTGCCCCTGCTGATTTTGCTGACCGGCCTGGTTTTGCTGCTGGTCGGAGGTGAGCTGCTGGTTGGTGGGGCCCGCGACCTGGCCCGCCACTGGGGAATGCCGTCGCTGCTGATTGGCCTGACCGTGGTGGCCTTCGGGACCTCGGTGCCGGAGCTGTTCATCAGCCTGGCCGCCACCTGGCGGGGCCACCCCGAGATCATGCTGGGTAATGTGATCGGGAGTAATATCGCCAATATCGGGCTGATTCTGGGAATCTCCCTGCTCCTTGCCCCCCTGCGCCTGGCTTTCAGGAGCGTGGCCACCGAGCTGTTCCTGCTCCATCTGGTTACCGCCGGGCTGTTCGCGCTTACCTGGTACGGTTTTTTCCCCCGTTTGGCGGGCGGGTTTTGCGTGCTGGTTCTGGTGGCTTACACGGCCCTGGCCTACTGGCGCGCCGCCGGCAAAAAAAGGGGACGCTTGCCGGAGGGCGGCGAGGAGCCGCGGCCCGTTTCCGGCAGCGATACCGCGGCCCGGGGGCTGCTGGTGGCGCTGCTGCTGGTGGCCGCCGGCCTGGTTTCCCTGGCCGGCGGGGCCGAGCTTTTTCTGCGGGGGTCGGTGGAGATTGCCCGCAGTCTGGGGATCAGTGAACTGGTGATCGGTCTTACCCTGGCAGCCATCGGCACCTCGCTGCCGGAACTGGCCACCTGTTTCGCCGCCATCCGCCAGCGCCAGGACGCCCTGCTGGTGGGTAATATCATCGGCAGCAACCTGTTCAACCTGTTGATGGTGATGGGCGTAACCGCCTCGCTGTTGCCTTTTGCCCTGCCGCCGGTCCTGCTGCACCGTGATCTGCCGGTGATGCTGCTCTTTTCCCTGGTGCTGCTGCTGGCCATTGCCTGGCGGGGTCGCCTGGGCCGCATCATGGGCTTGCTGCTGCTGACCGGATACGCGGTTTATCTGTATACGCTGACATAGAAGGAAGAGGAAACGTGATGCAAAACCGTTTCGATCACGATGAAGCCGCCGCGTTTATCGCCGCCCGTCCCGAGTGCTCCCCCGCCCTGGCCCTGAGGGTGTACACCTCTCGCCTGATCGGCCGGGAACCGGAATTGGTGCTGCACGGCGGTGGCAATACCTCGGTAAAGGATCGAACTTGCAATATTCTCGGCGAGGAGCTGGAGGTGCTGTATATCAAGGGCAGCGGCTGGGATCTGGGGGCCATTGAGGCCGCCGGTTTTCCCGGCCTGGAGCTGGCCTGGCTGCGCCGACTGCGGGGGCTGGCGAACCTGAGCGACGAGGAGATGGTCAACCAGTTTCGCACCCATATGCTGGACGCCGCCGCCCCCAACCCCTCCATCGAGACCCTGGTCCACGCCTTCCTGCCCCACCGCTTTATCGATCATACCCATGCCGACGCCATCGTCACCCTGACCCATCTGCCGGAGCCGGAACAGCATCTGCGGGCGGCCCTGGGCGAGAAGATCGGGATCCTGCCCTTTATTATGCCGGGGTTCCCCCTGGCCCGGGCGATGGCCGACCTGTACGAGGCCGACCCGGAGATCGAGGCGGTGATCCTGCTCCAGCACGGCATCTTCACCTTCGGCGACCAGGCGGAAACCGCCTACGGCCGGATGATCGATTATGTAACCCGGGCCGAGCAATATTTAGCGGCGGTGGAGCAGAAGGCGGCCGGGCCGGCGGGCCATGGGACGGCCACCGGGGCCGTTGACCCCACCATGATCCTGCCCCTGCTGCGCGGGGCGCTCAGCTTTGTCCCGGCCTCGGGCCAGCGCCGCTATTTCAGTCTCGACCTGCGGCGATCCCCCGACCTGCTGGCGGCCCTGGCCCGGCCCGATGCCGCCGCGCTCTTCGGGGGCGGGGTGCTGACCCCCGATCATGTGATTCGGACCAAGAACTACCCGCTTATGCTCAACCTCGATCCGGGGGCGACTGAAACCGCCTCCGGCCGGCTGATCTCCGAGGCGGTGGCGGCTTATGGCCGGCAGTATCAGCAATATTTCTCCCGGCAGTGCCGGGCGGCGGGGGTCGATAAGATCATGCTTGATCCCCGCCCCCGGGTGATTCTGGTCCCCGGCCTGGGCCTGGTGGGGGCGGGTTTTACTCCCGGGGAAGCGGCGATCGCCGCCGATATCGCCGAACATACCATCCGGGCCAAGGTGGGGGGCGCTCCCCTGGGGCCCTACCTTGACCTGGGTGAGGAGCATATCTTCGCCATGGAGTATTGGAGCCTGGAGCAGGCCAAGCTGGGCAGGGGCAAGCCGCCGCTCCTGGCCGGACGGGTGGCTCTGGTCACCGGGGGGGGCGGGGCCATGGCCCTGGGGATTGCCGTAAGATTGCTGGAGGCCGGGGCCCGGGTCTTTTTAAGCGATCTGGATCAGGCCCGTTTGCAGGCGGTGGCGACCAGGCTTGAGGCCCGCTTCGGCTCGGGCCTGCTGGGTACGGTGGTGATGGATGTTACCGATGAAAATTCGGTCCAGGCGGGCTTGGCCACCCTGGTCCGGGCCGCCGGGGGGTTGGATATCCTGGTGCCCAACGCCGGGATTGCCCATGTTGCCCGGTTGGAGGAGTTGGCCACCGCCGATTTCGCCAAGGTGATGGCGGTGAACTGCCAGGGGGTGTTGACGGTACTCAAGGCGGCAACCCCGATTTTCCGGCGTCAGGCCAGCGGCGGCCAGGTGATCATCAACAGTTCTAAAAATGTCTTCGATCCCGGGGCGGCCTTTGGAGCCTACAGCGCCTCCAAGGCGGCGGCCCACCAGTTGGGTAAGATCGCCGCCCTGGAGCTGGCCGAGCTGGGGGTGGGGGTCAATATGATCAACGCCGATGCGGTTTTTTCCGCCGACGGGGTTAACTCCGGGCTCTGGGATGTGGTGGGCCCGGATCGGATGCGGGCCAGAAAGCTTGACCCCGCCGGGCTGCGGGAGTATTACCGCAACCGCAATCTGCTCAAGGTTGAGGTTACCGCCGAGCAGGTGGGTAACGCGGTGGTTTTTTTCGCCGCCGGCCTGACTCCCACCACCGGGGCCACCCTGCCGGTGGATGGTGGAATTCCGGCCGCCTTTCCGCGCTAGCCCCTCTTTCCGCTTTGGTCGAGGAAACAAGCCGGGTATAGTGGGGGCCGATGGTCATAACCAAGAGGGATCCGGATGAGTGATGAGATTAAGAGTACCATGGAGAAGGTGATGGAGCGTCTGGCCGCCATGGACGCGGCCGGGGGCGGCGGGGCGGTGGATCGCAGCGAGGAGGATCTGCAGGAGGGGATGCGGCGGGCCGCCGGGTATCTGCGGGGGGAACTCACCGGCCTCGGCGCCGAGTTGGCCGGGGTTCCCGCCGAACGGCAGGCGAACCTGCTTCGGGGCATGGCCCGCACCCTGTTGCGCAACATCTTTCTGCCCCGTGACGAGGATCAGTTGGCTCCGGCGGAGAAGGCAATGGGCGGGCTGCTGGAGCTGGCCGGCGGCGGTGATGGTGATCTGCTGCGCCTGTTGGGTGATCTGAAAAAGATCTTGGAGCAGTATCTGGCCCACCGGCGGCAGTTGAAGCAGCAGCTTGGTGAGCAGTTCACCCAGCAGATGGCGGCCCTGGAAGGTAACCTGGCCCGTCAGACCGGAATGGCCATGAAACTGAGCCCCGAGCAGCATCCCAAGTTTCAGGAGGAGTGGCAGCGCATCCAGGATGAGTTGAGCGCCCAGTACGGTCGGGCCATGGAGCAGCACAAAAAGCAATTGGCTGCCATGTTTAATGCTGACTAATAATTGATGACTTCGCAAGAAGTCATCAACGCGCCCATGGATGGGCGCGCAAATCAATAGCTTGCTTTGTAAGCTATTGATTTGTAAGGAAAGCGGAAACCGCGTTTTCGCTTTCCGGGGAGCAAAAAGTCCATGGACGGACTTTTTGCGACTTCATCAAAAAGGAGGCCAAAATGGAAGCGGAAATCTTGTTGGATGTGGAAGAGGCCAAGCCCGAGGATCTGCCCGAGGTGGAGAAACGTTTTCGCCAGTGGTACGCCGAGGGCAGCGAAATCCGCCACGGACACCCCCGGTTCGAGTATCTCCAGGCCCTGGAGAAACCCTTTCGTTTTCAGGTCAATTTCGGCCAGGCCGATCCCACCCGGGCTTTGCAGCAGTTGCATTCCAGAATGTTCCGCTACGGGGTCAAAGTTTTCGTTCATTTTCTCCACTGAAAACGCGCGCCGATGCCCCCTGTTCTGGATAAGCTCCGCCGGCGCCTGAAACGGCGCGGGTTGGACGCCCTGCTGGTCACCCAACCGGAGAATCGGCGTTACCTCAGCGGCTTCACCGCCGCCGACCACGGGATCAACGAGTCCGCGGGGGTGTTGTTGGTTCCCGCCGCCGGCCCCCCCTTCCTGCTCACCGACGGTCGTTATCGCCTCCAGGCCGAGCAGGAGGCGCCCGGTTTCGAGATCCGAGTTTACCCCCGCGGCCTTTTCCCCCTGCTCCGCCGCCTGTTCAGTTCGCTGAGCCTGCGGCACCTGGCCTTTGAAAGCCACTACCTGCTCCATTCGGTCTTTGTCGGCCTTGCCCGGCTGGCCGACGAGAAAAAAATCGAACTGACTCCCCAGACCGGCCTGGTGGAGGAGCTGCGTCAGATCAAGAGCGAGAGCGAACTGGCCCTGATTGAGCAGGCGGTGCGGCTCAATGAGCAGGTGTTTGCCGAAGTTTACGAGTGCCTGCGGCCGGGGATCAGCGAAAGGACGGTGGCTGCCATGATCGAGGATACCATGCGACGGCGGGGGGCCGAAGGGCCCAGTTTCCCCACCATCGTCGCCGCCGGTCCCAACGGGGCGATGCCCCACGCGGTGCCCACCGAACGGTTGCTGGCCGAGGGTGAGCCGATCATCATCGATATGGGCCTTAAGATCGGGGGCTACTGCTCGGATATGACTCGGACCGTGGTGTTGGGCCGGCCCGATGACAAAACCGTGGCGATTATCCGCCTGGTCCGCCAGGCCCAGCTGGCCGGACAGCGGGCCCTGCGGGCCGGGGTGGTCGGCCGCCATGTCGATCAGGTGGCCCGCCGGGTCATCGAAGAGGCCGGGCACGGCGACCATTTCGGTCACAGCCTGGGCCATGGGGTGGGGCTCAATGTCCACGAGGGACCATCCCTCAGTTATCGCAATCGCAAACTGCTGCGGCCCGGCATGGTGCTGACCGTCGAGCCCGGGGTCTATCTGCCGGGCTGGGGCGGAGTGCGGCTGGAAAATATGGCGGTGGTCACCGAAAACGGTTGCCGCCTGCTCAACCGGGATACCACTTTTCTTGATCTCTGATTCCGCTTCCCCTTTCAAACTACTGGCCACCTCCTCCCAGTGCGCCGCCCGGCGCGGCGAACTGCAAACCCTGCATGGCGTGGTCCAGACCCCGGTTTTCATGCCGGTGGGCACCCAGGCCACGGTCAAGGGGGTGACCCCGGAGAATTTGCGGGAGCTGGGGGCCCAAATCATCCTCGGCAACACCTACCACCTCTACCTGCGGCCCGGTCACGAGTTGGTCAAAAAGCTGGGGGGGCTGCACCGTTTTATGAACTGGCCGGGGCCGATCCTCACCGACAGCGGCGGCTTTCAGATCTTTTCCCTGCAGCAGCTGGCCAGGATCAGCGAGGAGGGGGCCGCCTTCAAATCCCACATCGACGGTTCCGGCCTCTTTCTCAGTCCGGAATCGGCGGTGGCGGTGCAGGAGGCCCTGGGCAGCGATATCATGATGTGCCTGGATACCTGCATCCCCTATCCCGCCCGGCGGCAACAGGCGGAGGAAGCCACCGCCCTCACCGGGCGCTGGGCGGCCCGTTGCCGGGCGGCCCAGGGCGACAGTGGCCAGTTGCTCTTCGGCATTATCCAGGGAGGGATGTACCCCGACCTGCGCCTGCGCTCGCTGGCGGAGATGGTGGAGATCGGCTTCGACGGCTATGCCATCGGCGGCCTGAGCGTGGGGGAGCCCGAGGCCTTGATGTATGAGATCTGCGAGCAGACCACGGCGGCGATGCCCACCGATCATGCCCGCTACCTGATGGGGGTGGGCACCCCGCGCAATCTGGTGGAGGCGGTATATCGCGGCATCGATATGTTCGACTGTGTAATGCCCACCCGTAACGCCCGTAACGGAATGCTCTTTACTTCCACCGGCCGGCTTGTTATAAAAAACGCTCGTTACCGGGATGATCCCCGACCGGCGGATGAGGCCTGCGACTGTTACACCTGCAGACACTACAGCCGGGCCTACCTGCGCCATCTTTATGTGGCCCGGGAGTTGCTCTCCTCCCATCTGATGACCGTGCATAACCTGCATTACTACACGGCCCTGATGGCCAGGATGCGGCGGGCCATCGAGGAGGACAGCTTCCTCGAGTTCTACCGGGGCTTTATCAGGCAACAGGAAGAGAACGGGATTAACAGCTGATAATCATAAATAATCACCCAACAACTGGAGGTTGACATGGTCAGTATTGCTCACGCCGCAGAAGCGGCCCCGGCCGGAGGTGGTTTCGGCGCCTTTGTTCCCCTGATTCTGATTTTCGTAATCTTCTATTTTCTGCTGATCCGTCCCCAGCAGAAGAAGGCCAAGGCCCATCAGCAGTTCCTGGCGGCCCTGAAGATCGGTGACGAGGTGATCAGCAGCGGCGGCCTGCAGGGCACCATCACCGGCCTGACCGACTCGGTGGTCACCCTGGAGATTGCCGATAAGGTACGGGTGAAGGTTGCCCGGCCTTACATCATGGGCGCCGCCGGCAGTTACCAGGATATGGCCAAACCCGCCGGCGGCTGATAAGCCCGGCGGTCGGCTGTAGTTACAGCCCGGACCAACTTGAAAATCCCGTTCCGCTGCCTGCGGAGACGGGATTTTTTGTTTGTCGGTCCACCGTCCCCCGACTGCAGGAAAAGCTTGATCGGGACAAGTTCCGTTTGGTGGCGCCGTTCATTAGGTGATACCATCAAACAACTTTGATACTCCTGGCGGCGAGGGGGGATATGTCCGGTCTGGCTTTATATATGAGTGGGGGGCGGAGGCGCTGGCTGGTGGTGGCCGGGGCGATTGTCATCCAGTTTTGCCTGGGCACCATCTACGCCTGGAGCGCCTATACCGGCGCCCTGACCCTGGCGATCGCCGACGGGGGAGATTACGGCTTTTCAGCCCGGCAGGCGGCCTGGATATTTTCCGCCGGCCTGGCGGTGTTTGCGGTGGTGATGGTCTTTGCCGGTCGCCTGCAAATCAGGTTCGGGCCCCGGCGGGTGGTGGCCCTGGGAGGGCTGGTGCTGGGCTGCGGCTATATTCTGGGGGGGGTGTTGGGCGGCAGTTTTTGGGGTCAGTTGATCGGGATCGGCTTGGTGGGGGGAGCGGGAATCGGCCTGGCCTATGTGGTGCCCATCGCGGTGGGGGTTAAGTGGTTTCCCGACCACAAGGGGTTGGTCTCCGGCCTGGCGGTGGCCGGTTTCGGTTTTGGCGCCACCCTCTGGGTAAAGCTGGCCGGCAGTTGGTTCGGCGGACTTCTTTACACCACCAGCCTCTTCGGGCTGCCCGGAGTTCAGAGCGTATTTCTGCTCTACGGGGTGATTTTTCTGCTCTTTGTGGGGTTGGGCAGTCTGGTGATGCTCAATCCGCCTCCGGATTACCGCCCCCCCGGCTGGGATCCCGCGCTGCTGAAAAGCCAGGCCCTCGATCCGGGAATTTCCGGGCGAGAGTTCAGCAGCCGGGAGATGCTGCGCACCCCCCAGTTCTACCTGCTCTGGCTGATGTTCTGCAGCACGGCCCTGGCCGGGCTGATGGTGATATACAGCATCAGCCTTTTCGGCATCGACTCCCTGCAGGCGGCCATGGCGGTGCCCGGCCCGGCCGAGGCGGCCATGGTGGCCGGCACCGCCATGGCCTGGTACGCCATCTTCAACGGCCTGGGGCGGGTGGTCTGGGGCGGGGTCTCTGATCGTCTGGGCCGCAAATGGTCGCTGTTCGCGATGTGCAGCTTCCAGGCCTTTATCCTCTTTGCCTTCTTTGAACTGGGCTCCGCGGCCAGCAGCCTGATCATCGCCGCCGCCGTCATCGGCTTTAATTTCGGCGGTAATTTCGCCCTCTTCCCCGCCGTCACCGCCGATTATTTCGGCCCCGGCAACCTGGGCCAGAACTACGGCTGGGTTTTTCTCTCTTTCGGGGTGGCCGGTATTCTCGGCCCCCAGATCGCCGGCTATTTTCGCGATATGGCGGTGGGCGGCGATATCTCCACCTGGCAGACCTCCTTTGCCATCGCCGGCAGCGCCTGTATCTTTGCCGCCCTTTTAGCCCTGCTGCTCAAGGCCCCGGCGGCCCGGGCCAGCTAGTGGCCGCCAGGGAAAGAGACGGCGAGCGGCGAGCTGGTGGTCGGCCACTGGTGCCGGAGGATATTCTCCGCCGCCTCCCCCGCAAAAACCAGGGCGCCGTCGCGGTGGTAGTGGGGCAACCGACGGAGCAGGCCGGGCAGCATGGCCGGCCGGTCCAGGGCGATCCAGCCCAGGGCGGCGGCGGGATCGCCCGGATGGGGCAGGGCCAGGGCGAAGGCGTGGCCGGCCCGGGGGTAGTTGCTGGCCGCGATCTCCAGGCCCGCACCCGGCGGCATGGCCGCGCCCAGCTCCGGTACTATCTTCTCCACCTGGGGCTGGAACCGGTTTTGCCAGCCCAGCAGCACGATATCCCTGGCCAGCGGCAGCTCCCCCACCTCGTTATCCATGACAACCTCCACCCCGGCGGAGCCGAAACGGCCCAGGGCCGCCGCCAGCTCCCGGTAGGCGGGCAGCAGCTCCTCCTCTGCACTTGGCAACAGCACCAGCAGTTGCTCCTCGCTGCCGTAAAGACGGGAAAAAGCCGGGGGGATCTCCCGGCGATCCAGGCGCCGAAAAAGATCAAAATCGGGGTCCAGTTCCAGCCGTACCGGTCTTTGCTGGAAACCGGCCTGCCAGCCGACCTCCCGGCCGTTTAAGGGCACCTGGAAACGGCGGGGCAGGGCCTCGCCGGCCAGGGTCACCGCCACCGGCAGTTGCAGGCGGTAGGGCGTTCCGGCACCCCGCTGGCGAAAGGTGGCCTTGAGCCGCCAGCTCCCGTCCTCTTCCGGTTTTAACTCAACCTGCTCCATGGCCAGTTCCGGAGCACCCTCCCGCTCCAGCCACTGCCTGAAAAAATAAGCCAGATCGCGGCGGCTCACCTGCTCGAAGCTTTGTTGCAGGTGGTCGAAGGAGGTCACCTGAAAAAGTCGGTTTTGGTAGAGATGGCGCAAGCCTGCTTCAAAAACCTCCGCGCCCACTTCTCGGCGCAGCATATGGAAAAAGAGCAGCCCCTTACCGTAGCCCACCGCCTCTCCCGCCGGGCTGTGGCGGGCAGTGAAGGCCCGCAGGGGAAAGTCGCGGCCGCCGGCGGCGTAGTCGACATATTTCTGGAGCACCCCCCGGCGGTATTCAGCGCCCCGGCCCTGTTCCACCATCAGCAGGTGATCGGCGAGATAGGCGGTGAGGCCTTCGGCCCAGTTGCCAGCGGCATAGTCGGTGAAAACTCCGTTTCCCCACCAGTTGTGGAGGATCTCATGGGGATAGGAGGAGTGGAGAATAAAGGGCAGCCGGATCACCCGGGAGCCCAGCAGGGTGAAAGAGGGCATTCCGAAGCCCGATTCCCAGGTGTTTTCCACCAGGGCGAACTTGGCGTAAGGGTAGGGGCCGAGCATTTCGCCGTATCTGGTCAGGTAGCGGGCGGTGGCCTCCAGGTAGCGGCGGGCCAGATCCGGGTCCGGGCGGCGGAGAAAGGCCATGGTGGCAATGCCGTCGGCCTCCTCCTCATAGACCGTATAGCGGTCGGCCACCAGGAAAATCCCCTCCTGGGGATTGAGTTCTTCCCAGGCCGTTTCCTGGCCCTCCACCTCCGGGGGGGGCTCAAGGCGTCGGCCCTGGCTCACCGCCGTCCAGTCGGGAGGCAGTTGGGTCCGCAGCCGGAAGCTGACGAAATGGGGCCGTTGCAGCGGCTGGGGATACCAGAAGGCGCCGGGGCCAAGATAGATCCCCTCGGGGTCGATCCGGCCCGGCGTGTATTGCATGCCCCGGGCGTAATCCTGGCCGGAGAAACCCAGGGGATAATGGATCTCGCCCCCGTAAACCACCACGAAGGTATCAACCTCCGGGGGCAGGGTGACGGTGAAGATCTCCAGCCGGCCGGGCCGGATGTCGCCGGGGTGATCGGAAACAAGCCCCACTGCCGGGCTGCCGCTTTTGGGTTTCAGCCCCTGATGCAGGGCCATCACGAATTGCCGGGGATAATCGGGGGGCACGGTGATGGCCGCCTGGGCCTGCAAGCGGCGATGCTCCGGGTCCAGGCTGAGAATAATTTCGTAATGGAGCAGATCGCGCTGGGCAACAGCGGCAAGGGCGTCGCTCGCCGTCGACCAGCCCACGGCGAGCACCAGGAACAGCAGGAGAAATTGCTTATAGAGCCTCATTCTACCTCCCGTGCAGCGGCCTTTTGCCGGGTACTCTGGCGGAACAGCCCGTGGCGCCGGAAGTTGATCGCCTCGGCTCCGGCCCCCACCGGTTCCAGGGTAAGACGGAGCAGGCTGTTGGGGTTGGCCCGTTCCAGTTCCCAGCCGTTTTGGTCGTGGATGGCGGTGACCCGGCAGGGGCGGTTGGTCAGGCCCCGGTCCAGGTATTCGATGGTCTCGCCCCGTTGGAAGGGGTTGCGGGCTTCCACCAGGGGGGTCGGCCCGGCCTCGCGGACAATGGCTGCCGGCGCCCAGTGGGGGTTGACCGCAACGCCATCATAAAGCATCTCCTCCGGCCCCGGCGGAGCGGTGAAGAAATTTTCGCTCCGGCCCCGGCCGCCGATCTTGGCCAACTCCTCGGCAAACTCCGGAGGCAGGGGGGTGTCCAGACCCTGCTCCTGCCAGAAATCCAGGGCCGCCCGGTAGAGGCGGACCACCGTGCCCACGTAGAAGAGACTTTTCATCCGCCCCTCAATTTTAAGGGCGTTGGCGCCGGCCCGGATCAGTTGGGGCAGACGCTTAAGCAGGCAGAGATCCTTGGCGTTGAAAATATAGCTGCCCCGGTCATCCTCCTCGACGGGGAAGAACTGGCCGGGGCGTTTCTCCTCCTCCAGGCGGTAGCGGTAGCGGCAGGGGTGGGCGCAGTCGCCCCGGTTGGCGTCCCGGCCGGTGAGGTAGAGGCTTAAAAAACAGCGGCCGGAATAGGAGATGCAGACCGCCCCATGAACAAAGATCTCCAACTCGGCGGCCACCCGCTCCCGCAGGCCCGCGATTTCGGCCAGGGAAAGCTCCCGGGCCGGGTTGATCCGGCTGACCCCGCAGGCCTCCCAAAAGGCGGCGCTCTCCGGGTTGGTGACATTGGCCTGGGTACTCAGATGCACCGGCAGTTCCGGGGCCACCCGCCGGGCCACCGCCAAAATGCCGGGATCGGCGATGATCAGCCCATCCACCGCGATCTCCCGCAAAAAGCGCAGGTAATCCTCCAGACCCGCGAAATCGCGCTGGTGGGCAAAAATATTGATCGCCACATATACCCGCACCCCGGCCCCATGGGCGAAAAGCACCGCCTCCCGCAGCTCCTGGTCGCTGAAATTGCCGGCATTGGCCCGCAGGCTGAAACGGCTGCCCCCGAGATAAACGGCATCGGCCCCGTAGTGGATGGCCAGCTCCATTTTTTCCCGGTTACCGGCCGGAGCCAGCAGTTCCGGGGGGCCGTGGGTTTTTGCCGAGGGCAGGGTCAAAGTCATCTTTTTTGCCGGATGTTGAAGATTTTGGTAGAGTGCCGGGCATGTCGCCGACCAACTCACCCTTATACCAGAAACGGATCGCCGTCGCCATGAGCGGCGGGGTGGACAGCTCGGTGACCGCCGCCCTGCTGCGCCAGGCCGGGGCCCGAGTGGAAGGGGTGTTCATGCGCCTGGCCCAGCCCGAGGTGGACCAGCACCAGCAACGGGCGGAGGCGGTGGCGGCCCATTTGGGGATCGAGCTGACGGTGCTGGAGCTGGGCGCGGCTTTCCGGGAAAAAGTTCTCCAACCCTTCATCCGGGCCTATTTCGCGGGCCTGACCCCCAACCCCTGCGTCTTCTGCAACCGTTTGATCAAGTTCGGGCTGCTGCTGGAAACCATGCTGGAGCGCAAGGCGGATCTCCTGGCCACCGGCCACTACGCCCGCCTCACCCCCGACGGCCGGGGCGGCCTGGCCCTGCGCCGGGGGCTGGACCCCCGCAAGGATCAGTCCTATTTCCTCTGCCGCCTGCAAGCGGCCAAGCTGAGCCGGATTCTGTTTCCCCTGGGTGAAAAACGCAAGAGCGAGGTTTACGAACTGGCGGCCACTTTAGGCCTGAGCGGTCGCCACGGCGCGGAAAGCCAGGATGTCTGCTTTTTGGGCGAGGAGTCGGTGGCCGATTTTCTGGTCGCGCAAAACCCGACCGGCGGCGGCCTGACGGCCGTGGAGGGCCGGATTGTCACCGTTGATGGCCGGGAGCTGGGCCGACACCGGGGAGTGCATCGCTACACCGTGGGCCAGCGCCGGGGCCTGGGAATTCCCGATGCCACCCCCTACTATGTGGTGGCCCTGGATGTGCTGAACAACCAGGTGGTGGTGGGTAAGCCGGAAGATCTGCTGCATAAAACCATCCGCCTGGCCGATCTCAACTGGCTGGTCACCCCGCCGCCACTCCCCGGCCGTTTCGCCGTCCAACTGCGCCATCGCCACCAGCCGGCTCCGGCTCTGGTGGAATCCGCCCCCGACCACACCATCACCCTCACCTTCGATCAGCCGCAACGGGCCCCGGCCCCCGGCCAGTACGCCGCCCTTTACCGGGACGACCAACTCCTGGCTGGCGGCGAGATTTTGTCTTGAACGGAGGGTTGTTCATCGTTGTACTCCACCCCAGAGCCAGTGCTGAATCCTGAAATAATTTAATTTTCCAAAAAACAAATCTTAAGGCTAAACTGCTATAATAAGCCACGGCAGGCAACCACCTTGACACTGGAGAAAACCATGTCCCGGCTGCAAATTCTGTTTTTTCTCATGGCTATCTTTCTTTTATCTCTCGCTTCCCCTGACGGGCCCCGCGGAACGATGGCACAATCTGCGACCGTCCCAAGCTCGGAGCTGGACCCGATTTCGGCTGATTGCGTCACCTGTCATGACGGCACCGAGTCACCTCACATCAGCTTCTGTCTCCTCTCGGCAAAGGGCAAGGGATGCGGTGGCCATATTATCAGTGCGTCCTACGCAGCGCTGGCGGCAAAAAACAAGGGTTTGCGCCCGGAAAGCGATATCCGCCCCGAACTGGTTCTGTATGAGGGCTTAATCACTTGCGCAACCTGCCACGGCACTTGCCATCGCGAAGACCCTCACGCGACAGGAATCCACGTCATCGACAATTTCAACAGTGCTTTATGTCGTTCCTGCCATATCAGATGAGGCTTAATTTC
>JBLRWU010000024.1:0-21291 GCA_047921155.1 Desulfurivibrio sp. | reverse complement strand
GCGAACTGGGCGGTGGCCGCCCGGGGGGTGGACTTGGACATCTGACCGCCGGTGTTGGAGTAAACCTCGGTGTCCATGATCAGGACATTGACATTCTCGCCGGAGGCCAAAACATGGTCCAGACCGCCGTAGCCGATATCGTAGGCCCAGCCGTCGCCGCCAAAGATCCAGACCGACTTCTTGACCAGATAGTCGGCCACCGGCAGCAGCCGTTTACCGATTACCGAGTTGTCGTCGGCCAGTTTCTCCTTCAATTTGGCCACCCGTTCCCGCTGGACTTCGATCTCCTCCTGGTTCTTTTGGGAGGCATTGATCAGCTCATCGGCCATCTTTTTGGTGATCAACTTGGCCGCCACGGCTTCACCCAGCAGTTCCACCGCCTGGGCACCCAGCTTGTTGACCGAGTAGCGCATCCCGAGACCGAATTCGGCGTTGTCTTCGAACAGTGAGTTGGCCCAGGCGGGCCCGCGCCCGTCGGCCCGCTTGCAGTAAGGGGTGGTGGGCAGGTTGCCGCCGTAAATGGAGGAGCAGCCGGTGGCGTTGGCGATCAGCATCCGGTCGCCGAACATCTGGGTGGCCAGCTTGATATAGGGGGTTTCACCGCAGCCGGAGCAGGCGCCCGAGAACTCCATCAGGGGGCGCTTGAGCTGACTGCCCTTGACGGTGGAGATATCGACATCGGCATCGGGAACTTCCGGCAGGGCGAGGAAGAATTTAACGTTGGGCGCTTCCTGGGCCCGGAGCTGGTCGGTGTTCTCCACCATCTTCAGGGCTTTGGTCTTGGCCGGGCAGACCTCGACGCAGAGGGTGCAGGCGCAGCAGTCCTCGGTGAAGACCTGGAGGCAGGTTTCGCGGCCCTTGAACTGCTTGCCCACTGCGGCCACACTCTTGAAACTCTTGCTTTTGCCCTTGAGGTCGGCCGGTTTTACCACCTTCATCCGGATGGCGGCATGGGGGCAGACCAGGGAGCAGCGGCCGCACTGAATACAGTTTTGCGGCAGCCACTCCGGCACATGCACCGCGATATTACGCTTCTCGTACTGGGTGGTGCCGGTGGGCCAGGTGCCGTCGGCGGGCATCTCGGAAACCTTGACCAGGTGACCCTTGCCGGCGATCATCTTGGCGCTGACCTGCTTGACGAATTCCGGGGCGTCATCGGGTACCACCGGCGGCAGCTGGTGGCCGTCCGCCTTCTTGGGAACCTTGACCTCCTGGATATTGTTGACTGCGGCATCAACGGCGTCGTAGTTCATCTTGACCACTTTGTCGCCCTTCTTGCCGTAGGTCTTCTTGATGGCGTCCTTGATCCGGTCGATGGCCTCCTTTTTGGTCAGGATGCCGGAGATCAGGAAGAAGGCGGTCTGCATGATCATGTTGATCCGGGCGCCCAGGCCCAGGGCCTCGGCCAGTTTGATGGCGTCAATCACGTAGAACTTGATCTGTTTGTCGATCAACTGCTGTTGGACCGGAGCCGGCAGGTGCTTCCAGACCTCCTTGGCGCTGTAAGCGGAGGTGAGCAGGAAGGTGCCCTTATCCTCAAGATTGCCCAGCATGTCGTACTTGTCGAGGAAGGTGAAGTTATGGCAGGCGATAAAGGTCGCCTTGTCGATCAGGTAGGGGGCGATGATCTGGTTGCGGCCGAAGCGAAGGTGGCTGACGGTCATCGAACCCGACTTCTTGGAGTCGTAAACAAAATAGCCCTGGGCCGAGTTGTCGGTTTCGGTGCCGATGATCTTGATGGTGTTCTTGTTGGCGCCCACGGTGCCGTCGGAACCCAGACCGTAGAACATGCAGCGATGCACCTCCTGGCCCTCGATGCTGAAGGTGGTGTCGTAATCAAGGCTGGTGTAGGCCACATCGTCGTTGGGGCCGACGCAGAAGTGGTTCTTGGGGGCCCAGGCGGCCATATTGTCCAGCACTGCCTTGACCATGGCGGGGGTGAACTCGGCGGAGCCCAGGCCGTAACGGCCGCCCAGGATCATGGGCTGGCAGGCGGCGCGGTTGCCCTCCACCGACTCGCCGACGGCGGCCCGAATATCCAGGTAGAGGGGCTCACCGGCACTGCCCGGCTCCTTGGTGCGATCCAGCACCGTAATCCGTTTTACGGTGGCGGGCAGGGCGTTGACCATCGCCTTGCAATCGAAGGGGCGGAAGAGGCGGACCACTACCAGGCCGATCCTGGCGGTATCCTTGGCGATCAGGTGTTCGATGGTGGCCCGCACCGTTTCGGCGCCGCTGCCCATCATCACCACCACGTTCTCGGCGTCGGGCGCTCCGAAGTAATCGAAGAGATGGTAGCGGCGGCCGGTGAGCTTGGCAAAACGGTCCATGGTCTCCTGGACGATGCCGGGGCAGGCCTGGTAATACTTGTTGACCGTCTCGCGGCCGGTGAAGTAGACATCGGGATTCTGGGCCGTGCCGCGCATCATCGGCCGGTCGGGAGTGAGGCCGCGGGCCCGGTGGGCCGTCACCAGATCTTCATCGATCATCGCCCGCATATCGTCGTGGCTGAGCTGCTCCATCTTCTGGATCTCGTGGGAGGTCCGGAAGCCGTCGAAGAAGTGAACGAAGGGGATGCGGGACTTGAGCGCGGCCTGGGTGGAGATCAGAGCCATATCCTGGGCTTCCTGGACGTTCTGCGAGCAGAGCATCGCCCAGCCGGTCTGGCGCACCGCCATCACGTCGCCGTGGTCGCCGAAGATCGACAGGCCCTGGCAGGCCACCGAGCGGGCGGTGACGTGGAAAACGGTGGGGGTCAGCTCCCCGGCCAGCTTGTACATATTGGGCATGATCAGAAAGAGACCCTGGGAGGCGGTGAAGGTGGTGCAGATTGCCCCGGTGGTCAGGGAGCCGTGCAGGGCGCCGGCCACCCCGCCCTCCGATTGCATCTGGGTAACAACCGGGACCGAGCCCCAGATATTTTTTTGCCCGGCGGCAGACTTGGTGTCGGACTCTGCAGCCATGGGGGTGGAGGGGGTAATGGGGTAAATGGTGATGATTTCGCTGGTGGCATAGGCGACGTGAGTGCAGGCCTGATTGCCATCGATGGTGACCATTTTACGCGACATGTTTCGACTCCTTGGGCTTGAATTGAAAAGAATAAAGGATAGTTGTTAATACCCGTTAAATCGTGCAAGGTTATGGACGTGGGGGCCCGGCGGCAAAAGCCGGATACGCCCGCAAAAGCCGCATGTGCCCGGTGAACCGGCAAATCTCGGGACTTTAAACGAATTCGGCGGCTATTTCCACAACTATTTGCCGGCGGTCGGTGCTTCCGCCGCCGATTGACAACCATTTGGTTGCCGTTTGTAAACCAGCTCCGGGGGATTGAGTACCACTTTGGTATCCGGCGGCACCGAGTGGGTAAGCCAGATGTTGCCGCCGATGATCGAGCGGGCGCCGATCACCGTTTCTCCCCCCAGGATGGTGGAACCGGCATAAACGGTGACATCGTCCTCCAGGGTGGGGTGGCGTTTGGTGTGGCGTTCCAGTTGCCCGGCCTCGTCACGGCGGAAGGCCAGGGCCCCCAGGGTTACCCCCTGGTAAAGCTTGACCCTGGTGCCCAGCACCGCGGTCTGGCCGATCACCACCCCGGTGCCGTGGTCAATAAAGAAGGCCTTGCCGATTCGAGCGCCGGGATGGATATCGATCCCGGTGATGCCGTGGGCGTGCTCGGTCATGATCCGGGGCAGGATCGGGACCTCCAGACGATAAAGCGCGTGGGCGATCCGGTAGATGGTGATGGCGTGCAGGCCGGGATAACTAAAAATAATCTCATCGAAACCGGCGGCGGCGGGATCACCCTGGTAGGCGGCATGGACATCACTGGCCAGCAGGGCGCGCAACTCCGGTAACTGCTGCAGGAAGAGCAGGGCTTTTTCCTGCCCGGCCTCTTCGCAGTGCTGGCAGGCCTGACCGTGACGAGTGCATTCGTGGCGGATGGCGTTGGCGATCTCTCCGGCCAGGCGGTCGAACAGTTCGGAAATCTCCAGGCCGATCCGGTATTTCAGGTTGACCCGGTCGATTCCCTGGCGCCCGAAGTAGCCGGGGAAGATGATCTCGCGGCAGGACTCGAGGATGCTCACCGCCCGCCGCCGTGAGGGCAGGGGCTCGGCCTCGACATGCTCGAAACAGTCGCGGGTTTCGCAGGTGGCGACAATCCGGTCCACCACCGCCGGGAGTTGGGAACGGATATTGGCCGTCTGTTCCGGTTCCTTGCTCGGGCACTGTTCGACGGAACACTGCTCGTTGCTGCAGGGTTCGGCGCTTAATGGAAGCTTGCTTTTGCGGGTCATTGCGGCTCTCTCGTCAACGGTTATCCACTGTTCAGCATCAGTTTGATATTACTCGACTCTTCCTGGTTGGGGATGAAAAATTCCAGGTTGTTGTTCCAACGGCTCACATAATGGCGGGTAAGCAGGACCCGCATCGCGTTTTTAAGCTGGGTCAGCGTATTGTAATCATGGAGAAAATATTCGCCATAACTGTTTTCGCTCATGATGGTCGAGGCCATGGTCTTTCCGCCGTTGACCGGATCCTTGAAAAAGTTGACGATCATCAGGGCTCGGAGGGTGTTTTCCTGTTCCAGCAGCCGGCCGGGGGGGATCTGCGAAAAGTGGATAATGGGAAAGGTGTTGAGCATGCTCTCCGCCAGGTTCTGGATATCCACCAGATCGATGGGCAAAAAATTCTTGGTCAGATGCAGCCGGGTCCGGCCGGCCAGGATACCGTTGACCAGCAGCCAGGCGATCAGCCGGATCAGGTTGTCGTCCCGCTTGATCACCGCCTCTACCCGCTCCTTGACCGTGATGTGATCCTGTTCTCCATAGAAGGCGTAGTAAAAAAAACGCCCTTCATACCTGGTGATGTGGATGGTGATATCGTCCATCGCCATCAGGTGACGGGAGACGCTGCGGATATACTCAATCTTGGCCGGCTTCTGTTCGTAAAAGGTGAAGAGTTTGCGGCCCAGAATGGAGATATCCCGCTCGGTAATGGTCAGGCCGGTTTCCGGGCCGAATTTTTTAAAAAACCAGCGCAGGCGTTTATAGGTTTCAATCAGGTACTCATGCACCCGGGTCCCGAAAAGCAGCAGGTCATTGTATTGCCAGGAGAAATCTAGAAAATCCTGGTGGTTGGCGGGCAGGATGTCCCAGCTTTCCATCTGGGCCATGGTCGTCTTGAGATGGCTTTTCTGGCCGAACTTGGCCTGTTTTTGCGATTCTACCCCCTCCAGGGTTTTCAGGAACAGGCACTCCCGGATCAGGTCGGCCCACTTATGCATCTGTTCGGCCTTGGATTGCTGGTAGAAGGCGATAATTTCGCGGGCCAGGAGCAGGTAGGGATCCACCTCCGCCGGATCGAGCTTCTCCTTGGGGTCGGTCAGTTTTTCCGGCCAGGTGACCAGTCGTTTGACCTTGTCGGAGAAAAGCGGCAGAGCGCTGCTCTGCTGCTGGAGCAGCAGTTCCAGGTAGGCGAACTTTATTACCGATTTGAAGGGGCTGTCCAGGGCCTTGTTCATCTGCCAGAGGCAGGCGCCAAAGATCTCCGCCTTGGGGATGCCGGTTACATTGCCCAGATCGACAAAGGCGTCGGGGTCGATTTTTCGTTCCTTGACCAGGCGCCGGACCAGCTTCCGGTATTTCTCTTCGCTCAATCCCGGGGGGATAAACCACCAGAGCAGGGGTTTGCCGGCCACCAGGAGGTGGGTGCGGAACAGCTCGTCCTTGAGCAGGATCTTGAGGGCGCTGCCGGCGGATTCATCCTCGGCGGCCGATTCAAAGCAGTTGTCTCGGGTTTGGGTAATATCCATCAGGAAGAAGTGGGTTTCCACCCCTTTCTTTTGGGTCCACTCTTCGATACCGGCACATTTTTGCCGCAGCAGCTCAATCCCTTGGGTGCCGAGTTGGTCCTGGTGGATGCTGACCCAGTAGTCGCAGTCGGACTTCTCCGACTGGGCGATGGTGCCGATACTGCCGATGGTTTTCAGCGAGTGGATTGCGCACCTGTTCGCCGGCAACACGGCATCATCGCCTTTCGAGGCCGAGCAGGTGGGGAAAAAACGGCGGAACAGTTCGGCGGAAAGGCCGGCGGCGGGATCGAAACCGCAAATCCCGTGGGGACAGTCGGCGTCCGCCACATAGCCGGGCAGGTCAGGGTGGTTGACATGGAGCAGGTAGGGCACTGCCGCGAAGATGATATTGCTCTTCTGGGCGTTGAAGATCATCGATTTGGCAATCCGCTCATCGTTATACTTGCGGTAGCGGGCAATCTTGGCTTGCAGGCTCGTGGTCATGGTGGGTGTCATCTTATTGCCATATTCGGGCCAGGCGCAGAGCCTGGCTGGTGGCTTCGACGTTGTGGGTGCGGATAATATCCGCGCCATTCAGGGCGCAGAGGGCGGCCACCACCGCCGAGGGCAGGTCGCGCTGCTCAACCGGCAGTTCGCCCAGCAGCTTGGCCAGAAAAGATTTGCGGGAGTGGCCGATCAGCAACGGTCGGCCCAGGGCGCGGAATTGGGCCAGGTTGCGCAGGATCGCCAGATTGTGCTCCAGGGTTTTGCCAAAGCCGATCCCCGGATCGATAATCAGCCGCTCCCGCTTGATCCCCCGGGCCGTCAGTTGTTCGATCCGCTCCCTCAGGAACTCCTTGACCTCGACCACCACGTCACCATAATGCGGTTTGAGCTGCATGTCACGGGGGGTGCCCTGCATATGCATGATGATCACCGGCCAATCGCCTTCAGCGGCCAACTCCGTCATGGCGGAATCGAAGCGCAGTGCGCTGATATCGTTGATGATATCGGCTCCGGCTGCCAGGGCCCGGCGGGCCACTTCCGCCTTGGTGGTATCGATGGAGATGGGGATGGCGGGGTCCAGTTCGCGGATCGCCTCGATGGCCGGGAGCACCCGCCGCAACTCTTCGGCCATGGCCACCGCCGGGGCCAGGGGGCGGGTCGATTCGCCGCCGATATCGAGAATATCGGCCCCGGCGGCGATCATCCCGGCGGCCGCCTTCAGTAAAGCCCTGCGGTCGACAAGTTTACCGCCGTCGGAGAAGGAATCCGGCGTCAGGTTCAGGATCCCCATGATTCGCACCCGGGATCCGGCTGAATTACTCAGGAACCCGGGTGCGGTGAGTGGTGGTTCCATTTTCAGCTTTTCGGCTGGTCCGGCGTGGTCTGGTCATCGGCCCCCTCGGATTTCGGAGAGATCTCCTCTTCCTGCTTCGTCTCCGGTTCGGCTGGTGGGGGGGGCGGCGCCGGGATCTCCCCATTGGCCTCGGCGATAATCCGCTCGATATCTTCCAGCAGCAGGGTCTCCTTCTCCAGCAGTTCGGCGGCGACCAGATTCAAGGCGTCCAGGTTATCCTTGAGCAGCACATGGACCCGGTCATTGGCGTCCTGGACCAGACGTTTGACCTCGTTGTCGATCTGGATGGCGGTGGATTCGGAGTAATCCCGATGCTGGGAGATCTCCCGACCCAGGAAGATCTGCTCCTCCTTCTTGCCGAAGGTCAGCGGTCCCATGGCGTCGCTCATCCCCCACTCGCAAACCATCTTGCGGGCCATGGTGGTGGCCCGTTCGATATCGTTACCGCTACCGGTGGTGATCTCGCCGAACACCAGCTCTTCGGCCACCCGGCCGCCCAGCAGAATGCAGATATTGTTGATCAGGTAGCTGCGGGCGTAGGTATATTTATCCTCCAGCGGCAACTGCTGGGTCAGACCCAGGGCTCGACCCCGGGGGATGATGGTTACCTTGTGCAGGGGGTCGGTGCCGGGCAGCAGCTTGGCCACCAGGGCGTGCCCTGCTTCGTGGTAGGCGGTGATCTTCTTCTCCTTCTCGGTGATGATCATGCTCCGGCGTTCGGAACCCATCATCACCTTGTCCTTGGCCTGCTCCAGATGGGTCATTTCGACCTTTTCCGCCCCTTGGCGGGCGGCCAGCAGGGCCGCCTCGTTGACCATGTTTTCCAGATCGGCGCCGGAGAAACCGGGGGTCCCGCGGGCGATCTGGGCCCAGTCCACATTATCGGCGATCTGGGTTTTCTGGCCATGGACGTGCAGGATCATCTCCCGCCCCTTAACGTCGGGCACCGGTACCACCACCTGGCGGTCGAAACGGCCGGGGCGGAGCAGGGCGGGGTCGAGAACATCGGGCCGGTTGGTGGCGGCGACAATGATCACCCCCTCGTTGGATTCAAAGCCGTCCATCTCCACCAGCAACTGATTCAGGGTCTGCTCCCGCTCGTCGTGGCCGCCGCCCAGCCCCGCCCCCCGGTGGCGGCCCACCGCGTCGATCTCATCGATAAAGATGATGCAGGGGGCGCTCTTCTTGCCCTGAATAAAAAGGTCCCGGACCCGGGAAGCTCCAACCCCGACAAACATCTCCACGAAATCGGAACCGCTGATGGAGAAAAAGGGGACCTGGGCTTCGCCGGCGATGGCCTTGGCCAGCAGGGTCTTGCCGGTGCCGGGGGGGCCCATCAGCAGCACCCCCTTGGGAATCCGGCCGCCCAGCCGGGTAAATTTGGCGGGCTCTCTCAAGAAATCGATAATCTCGGACAACTCCTCCTTGGCCTCTTCAATCCCGGCTACATCCTTGAAGGTGATCTTGCTGGTTTCATGATCCAGCAGCCGGGCCCGGCTTTTGCCGAAACTCATCGCCTTGCCGCCGCCCATCTGCATCTGGCGCATGAAGAAGATCCAGACTCCGATCAGCAGTAGCATCGGAAACCAGGAGACCAGGATGGTCAGGTACCAGGGCGTGCTATCCGGCTCCTTGACCTTGATGTTGACCCCGTTTTGGCGCAGCAGGGGGATCATCTCGGCGTCGGTGGGGGTGAATACCTTGAAGACCCGGCCCTCCGGCCCCTCAACCCTTAGCTCGTTGCCCTGAACCAGGACCTCTCGCACCGCCCCCGCCTCGACGCTGGTCAGGAAATCGCTGTAGCTCATTTCGCTGACCTGGGATTGCGGTTTGTTGAAAAGATTGAAGAGCATGATCATGGTCAGACCGATGATCAGCCACATCGAAAGATTTTTATAGAAAATATTCAAATGATCCTCCCAAAGAGATCGCGGTTGCTTCCGCAGCCCAAGGTAAGACAGAAGGGCGGGAAAGTCCAGTCTTCAACTCAACTGGTTGTCTGTTGGAACTGCTGGATCGGTTTGACCCCCATGGTCTTTTCCCGCATGGTACTGATCGCCCGGACCATCGATTCAGCCCCGGCCAGGGTGGTGGTGTAGGGCAGGTGGTAGTCCAGGGCCGCCCGGCGGATGGTGTAGGAGTCCTCGGTGGTCCGGGTGCCCATGGAGATATTGACGATCCACTGGATCTGGTGGTTGCGGATCATATCCAGAACATGGGGTCGGCCTTCGGAGATTTTCTGCACCTTGGCGCAATCCACTCCCTCCCGGTTGAGCTGGGCGGCGGTGCCGGCGGTGGCCACCAGCTGGAAGCCCAGCTCGAGCAGGCGCCGGGCCATGGGGACGATGGCCGGCTTCTCGGGGTGGCGGACGCTTAAAAAAACGGTGCCCGCGTCGGGAATCTTCTGGCCGGCGGCCAGTTGCGATTTGGCGAAGGCCAGACCCACGCAGTCGTCGATTCCCATCACCTCGCCGGTGGATTTCATCTCCGGCCCGAGGATGGTGTCCACATTGTCGAAGCGGTCAAAGGGGAAAACCGCCTCCTTGACCGCAAAGTGTTTGATCTTGACCTCGGTGGTCAGCCCCAGTTCGGCCAGGGTTGCGCCCATCATCACCTTGGTGGCCATCTTGGCCAGAGGGACCCCGGTGGCCTTGCTGACAAAGGGCACGGTGCGCGAGGCCCGGGGGTTGACCTCCAGGACGAAGAGGGTGTTCTCCTTGACCGCGAACTGCACGTTCATCAGGCCCTTGACCTTGAGTTCCGCCGCCATCGCCCGGCTGGCCGCCTTGATCTCCTCGATCATCTCGGAGGCCAGGGTGTGGGGGGGCAGGACACAGGCGGAATCACCGGAGTGGATTCCCGCCTCTTCGATATGCTGCATGATGCCGCCGATGATGGTGGTCTCGCCGTCGGAGATGGCGTCCACATCGACCTCGATGGCATCCTTGAGAAATTTGTCCACCAGGATGGGATGCTCCGGGGAAACATCGACGGCGGTGTTCATATAGTGGATCAGGTCGCGTTCGTTATAGACGATCCGCATGGCCCGGCCGCCCAGAACGTAGGAGGGACGGACCACCACCGGGTAGCCGATCTCCTTGGCGATCACCAGGGCCTCGTCGGCGTTGCGGGCAATCCCGTTGGCCGGCTGGCGCAGATTGAGTTTCTGCAAAAACTGCTGGAACCGTTCCCGGTCTTCGGCCCGGTCGATGGAGTCGGGGGAGGTGCCCAGAATCGGCACTCCGGCCTTGGCCAGGGGGACGGCCAGATTCAAGGGAGTCTGGCCGCCGAACTGGACGATCACCCCTTCCGGCCTTTCCTGCTCGATGATGTTGAGAACATCCTCGCGGGTCAGGGGCTCGAAGTAGAGGCGGTCGGAGGTGTCGTAATCGGTGGAGACCGTCTCCGGGTTGGAGTTGACCATGATCGACTCGATCTCCAGCTCCCGGAGGGCGAAGGAGGCGTGGACACAGCAGTAATCGAACTCGATCCCCTGGCCGATCCGGTTGGGGCCGCCACCCAAAATCATCACCTTGCGCCGGTCGCTGGCCCGTCCCTCATCCTCGGATTCGTAGGTGGAGTAGAAGTAGGGGGTGTAGGCCTCAAATTCAGCGGCGCAGGTATCAACCAGTTTGTAAACCGGTTTCAGCTTGAGCTTTTCCCGTAACTCCCGGATATCGTCCTCGGAGGTGCCGGTCAGGTAAGCCAGCTGGCGGTCGGCAAAGCCGAACTGCTTCACCCTGTACAGCAACTCGGCGTTCAGGCCGGGAAAACCGGCGCTTTTGATCTCTTGTTCGGTTGCAACCAGCTGCTCCATGTGGTGGAGAAACCAGGGGTCGATCATGGTGACCTCGTGGATTCGGGCCACGCTGATTCCCCGGCGCAGGGCTTCGTAAAGTTGGAACATGCGCTGGGAACTGGGTTTGCGCAGGGCGCTTTCCAGGTCGGCCTCATCAAGCTCGGCAAATTTTTCAAATTTGCGGTCGGCCCCGAAACCGGAACAACCGATCTCCAGGGAGCGCAACCCCTTTTGCAGGGCCTCCTTAAAGGTCCGGCCGATGGCCATGGTCTCGCCCACCGATTTCATGGCGGTGGTCAGGAAATCTTCGGCCTCGGGGAACTTCTCGAAGGTCCAGCGGGGAATTTTGACCACACAGTAGTCGATGGAGGGCTCGAAGGAGGCATAGGTCTCGCGGGTGATATCGTTTCTGATCTCATCCAGGGTGTAACCCACCGCCAGTTTGGCGGCGATCTTGGCGATGGGAAAGCCGGTGGCCTTGGAGGCCAGGGCCGAGCTGCGGCTCACCCGGGGATTCATCTCGATCACCATCAACTCGCCATCGGCGGGGTTGACCGCAAACTGGACGTTGGAGCCGCCGGTCTCCACCCCGATCTCCCGCATGATGGCGATGGAGGCGTTGCGCATCTGCTGGTATTCACGGTCACTCAGGGTCTGGGCCGGGGCCACGGTGATGGAGTCGCCGGTATGGACCCCCATGGGATCGATATTCTCGATGGAGCAGATGATCACCACGTTATCGTTCTTGTCCCGCATCACCTCCAGCTCGTACTCCTTCCAGCCCAGCAGGCTCTTCTCCAGCATCACCTCGCTGTTGAGCGACAGATCGAGGCCGGATTCGCACATATCCTCCAGTTCCTGCAGGTTGTAGGCAATCCCGCCGCCGGTGCCGCCCAGGGTGAAGCTGGGGCGGACGATGACCGGAAAACCGATCTCATCGGCGGCGGCCTTGGCCTCGGAGAGGGTATGGATAATCACACTCTCCGGTACCCTGAGGCCGATCTTGCGCATCGCCGCCCGGAATGAATCCCGGCCTTCGGCCTTGCGGATTACGTCGATCTTGGCGGCCAGGAGCTCCACACCGTACTTTTCCAGCACTCCCATCTCCGCCACCTGGATGGCGGTGTTGAGGCCGGTCTGGCCCCCCAGGGTGGGGAGCAGGGCGTCGGGCCGCTCTTTTTCGATCACCTTGGCGACAAACTCCGGGGTGATGGGCTCGATATAGGTGGCATCGGCGATCTCCGGATCGGTCATGATGGTGGCCGGATTGGAGTTGATCAACACCACCTGGTAGCCTTCCTCCTTCAGAGCCTTGACCGCCTGGGTGCCGGAGTAGTCGAATTCGCAGGCCTGGCTGATGATGATGGGGCCGGAGCCGATGATCAGGATCTTTTTGATGTCGGTACGTTTGGGCATGGCCGTTGGCTATCCTTATCTATTGAGATTGGTAATTTAAAAAGTCGGCTGTTCGGCGCTCCGCTACTTCATGGCGTCGATGAAACGGTCGAAGAGATAGACGGCATCATGGGGTCCCGGGGCGTTTTCCGGATGGTACTGAACGGAAAAAGCCGGGAAACGGCGGTGCCGGATCCCCTCCACCGAGTTGTCGTTGAGGTTGAGGTGGGTCAGCTCGACCTCGCTGGGGTCGAGGGTGTCCATATCCAGGCAGAAACCGTGGTTTTGTGAGGTGATCTCAACCCTGCCGGTGGTCAGGTCCTTGACCGGCTGGTTGATCCCCCGGTGGCCGAATTTAAGCTTGTAGGTCTTGCCGCCGTAAGCCAGGCCCAGCAACTGGTTACCCAGGCAGATCCCGAAGATCGGCTTTTTGCCCAACAGGGCCTGGATGGTTTCGATCACCCCGGGAATACCGGCCGGATCACCGGGGCCGTTGGAGAGAAAAATGCCGTCGGGGTTGAGGCCCAGGATGGTATCGGCGTCGGTGTCGCAGGGGACCACCTGGATAAGACAGCCGCGCTCGGCCAGCAATCTTAACTGGTTGTATTTAAGGCCGTAGTCGATGGCCACCACCTTGTAAACACCGGGGGAGGCCCCCGCAAAAGCGGTGCCGGGTCGCGGCCCCTGAGCGGTCCAGACGTAGGGCTCACGACAGGTTACCTCGCGGGCCAGGTCGCGGCCCACCAGGCCCGGCGATCTCTTGGCCTTGGCCACCAGGGAAGCATGGTCCAGATCCTCGGTGGAAACCACCCCCTTGAGGGCTCCAACCGTACGGATATGGCGGGTCAGGGCCCGGGTGTCCACCCCCTCTACCCCCAGAACCCCATATTTCTGCAGCAGCTCGGCCAGGGTGCCGGTGGAGCGATAATTACTGGGAAAGGGGCAGTATTCCCGGACGATAAAGGCCTCCACCTGGACCCGGTCCGACTCCATATCCTCATCGTTGACCCCGTAGTTGCCGATCAGCGGGTAGGTCATGGTGACGATCTGGCCCTTGTAGGAGGGATCGCTGAGCAGTTCCTGGTAGCCGCTCATCCCGGTGTTGAAAACAATCTCTCCGGTGGTTTCGCCACGGCCGGTAAAGGATACCCCTTCAAAAACAGTCCCGTCTTCCAGGGCGATACATGCTTTCATCATTGTCCTCTGTTGTGATTGATTCCGCTCTTCTCGTCGATCAGTTGCTTGACAATTTTTACCTGTTGCCGGGCCGCCCCCCGCAGTTGTCGGGCAATCCCGCCGGCCTGTTCGGCTGCGCGGCGGTACTCGGCCGGCCGGGTGTGGAGGGCCATGATCCGCTGGCAGAGATTCTCTCCGTCGCGGACCAGAAAACCGCCGCCCTCCCGGAGCAACAGTTCGGCATCCTCCCGGAAATCATCCATATGGGGGCCGAAAAGCACCGGCTTGCCGTAAATTGCCGCCTCCAGCAGATTGTGGCCGCCGCGCTGAACCAGGCTGCCGCCGCAGAAGACGTAATCGGCCACCGAGTAAAGCTCGGCCAACTTGCCCATTTGGTCCACCAGGATCGCCGTCATCCGTCGGTTATCCGGGGAGAGGGCGTCCCCGGTTTCACCCGGAGAGAAGATTTCGCTCAACCGCCAGTATTCGAGGCCTTTTTCCCGAAACATCGCCTCAATCTCCGGCAGCCGCCGGAGATGGCGGGGGGCCACGATCCAGACCAGGCCGGGCAGGTTGCGTTTCAATTTGCGCCAGGCGGTGAGCAGCAGCTCCTCCTCGTCGTGGTGGGTGCTGCCGCAGACCAGGACCGGTTGCTCCGGCCCGATCCCCAGGCGGACCCGTAAATCGGTGAGCTTTTTCTCTTGACCGGGTCTGTCTGCCGAGGCTGCCGCAATCACCCCGGCGGCGGCCGGATTAAGGTCGTACTTGGCGTTGCCCTTGACGGTGACGGCGGCCGGAGCGGCGCCCAATTCCCGGTAGCGCTCGGCATCGTCCGCCCCGATGGCGGCGATGGCCCGGAAGCGGGAGATGGTTGCCCGAATCAGGGGGCGTACCGGCCAGCGCCGATAAAGGCGCAACGATCTCTCCGAGAGCCGGGCGTTGAGCAGCGCCGGTCCGGCCTGCCGGAGCGCCGCCTGGCGGATAATTTCCGGCCATAGTTCCGTTTCCAGGCAGACATAAAGATCGGGCCCGATGTTCCGCATCATTCGAGAGCAGACTCCGGCCAGATCCAACGGCGCGAATATGCAGTGTACCCCGGCCGGCATCTGGTCGCGACAGACCTGCTGCCCGTGCCGGGTCAGGGTGGATACCCATATTTCCGCCCCGGGAAGTTGTCGACCAATCTCCAGCACCAGGGCCCGGGCCACCTGCACCTCTCCCACCGAGGCGGCATGCAGCCAGATTCGCGGCTTATCGCCCGGTCGCCGCGGTTGGGCCCGGTAGAACCCCAGCCGCTGGCGTAACTCCTGGCCGCCGCCACCGAGTGAATAGATGAAAAAAAACGGAAAAACAATCAGGAAAACGGCCCAGGCGATGATCTGATAAACAAAATAACTCAATGGGCAGACTGCCTTTTAGCAATTTTTTTCCGGGCACTTCCCGCAAGCACGACAAAATCACGAGATTAGAACCTGAATTTCAAGTTTCGTCAACGAAATTACCGCCGAAATTGCCGCCGAAATCGGCTGCCGTTGGTGCCTGCCCCGCGCCCTCAGGCGCTTTGCCCCTTTTTCCCCGATCCGGCCGAGGACCTTTTCAGCGCCGCGGTTTTACCCTGGCGGTCGGCTTGGCCTGCCAGGGATCGTCGGGCCAGTGGTGTTTGGGGTAGCGGCCCTGCAACTCTCTCTTTACCTCCTGGTAGGCGTTTCCCCAGAATCCGCGCAGGTCGGTGGTGATCTGCACCGGCCGGCCGGCTGGGGAGAGAAGATGGAGCAGTACCGGCACCCGGCCCTCGACGATTTTCGGGGTGTCGGCCAGGCCGAACAGCTCCTGGAGGCGAACGGCCAGCACCGGCGGTTCGCCGGGACGATAGCCGAGTTTGCGTTTCGAGCCGCTGGGCACGGTCAGATGGCTGGGAACCTCCCGCTCCAGGTAGTTGCGCTGGGGCCGGCTTAGCATGGCCGCCAGGATCTCCATCAGGTTCAGCCGCCGCAGTTGTTCGGCGCTTTTGATTCCGCCCAGCCAGGGAGCCAGCCACTTTTCCGGGTGGCGGTGGAGATATTGGTCGCATACCTCCGGCCAGTCGGCTTCCGGTTGCCAGTGGTGGGCGGCGGCGATTCTGGCCTGCAGCTCACGGGCCTGTTCGTTCCAGGGCAGCAGTTCCGGACCCTGGTCGCGGATGGCGGTCAGCAGGGCTTGGGCGATCTCCTCCGGATCGGGATCGGTCAGAAGATCCTCCTCCAGCACCAGATCGCCCAGCATGGTCAGGCGGCGGGCCTTGACGGCGGCGGCCCGGCGATCCCAGAACACCTCTTCCCGATACTGCAGGCGGTCGGCGAAGATGGAGCGCAGTCCATCCCCGGTCAGGGCCGCCGCCAGGAAGATCCGGCCTTCACTGCGGCCGGCATCAAGCTCCGGCACCACCAGATATTGCTGATCGGCCAGGGGATCGTGGGAGGGCAGGGCCGCCCCGCGCCCGGAGCTGAGCTTATACCGGCCCCGCCGACCGGGGCGACCCAGGCCGATCCGGTCGGGAAAAGCCGGAGCCAGCAGTTCACCGGCCAGGCCGGTTGAGCCGGGCTGCTCCTTCGGCTTGACCTTGGTGGTCGCCAGTTGCTCGCGGAGCTGACCGCTGACCCGCAGGACCCGGCGGCAGGCTTCCGGGTCCGCCGCCAGGGCGCGAACCGCCGCCGCCCCGTCCCGCCGGAACAGCGCCAGGATATGGAGACGCTCCTCGATATCCACCGAGCGTTCCCGGCCCTTGCTGATATCCCGTTCGCCGAGCAGGGCGGCCAGGTCGCAGGCCACAGTCAGCAGCCCGGGGGGAGCCTTAAGCAGCATCAGCCCCAGCCGCGGGTGGACCGGCAGCTCATTGATCCGCCGTCCCAGGGCGGTAACCATCCCCTTTTCATCCAGTGCTCCCAGGGCCTGCAGCAACTCGGCGGCCTGGACGAGATTGGCCGGCGGCGGCGGATCCGGCCAGCGCAGGGTGGTGGGGTCGGTGATTCCCCAGCAGGTCAGCTCCAGCAGCAGGCCGCTGAGGTCGGCGCTGAGAATTTCCGGGGGATCAAAGGGGCGGAGTCCACGCTGCTCATGGGCGCTCCAGAGGCGCAGGCAGTGGCCGGGCCCCAGCCGTCCGGCCCGCCCGGCTCGCTGGGTGGCCGCGGCTTGCGAGATCCGCTGGGTGACCAGGCGGTTAAGGCCGCTGTTGGGGTCGAAGCGGGGACGCCGCTGCCAGCCGCTGTCCACCACGCTATGGACCCCTTCGATGGTGATACTGGTTTCGGCAATGGGGGTGGCCAGGATCACCCGGCGGCGGCCGGCCGGGTCCGGAAGCACCGCCGCCGTTTGGGCGTCCAGACTCAGATCGCCGTAAAGGGGATGGATAACCGCTGCTCCGGCGGCCAACCGGTCGGCCAGCAGATTGCGGCAGTGGCGGATCTCCGCCGCCCCCGGCAGGAAGGCCAGGATGTCACCGGGCTGTTCCGCCAGGATCCGAGCCACCGCCGAGGCAACCTGGCCGGCAATCTCCCGCACCCGGGGGATCCCCGCTTCCGGCCCGGCTCCGGGGCCCGGGCTGGGCGCTCGGTACTCAATTGCCACCGGATGACTGAAGCCGGCGGCATGCACCACCGGGGCCTGCTCCAGCAGGGTACTCAGGGCCGCGCTGTTCAGGGTGGCGGACATGACCATAATCTTCAAGTCGTCGCGCAGGCCGTTCATCACATCCAGGCAAAGGGCCAGGGCCAGATCGGCCTGGAGACTGCGTTCATGGAACTCATCGAAAATTACCAGCCCGACTCCGCCCAACTCAGGCTCGTTTTGCAGGCGGCGGGTGAGTATCCCCTCGGTTACCACCTCCACCCGGGTTGCCGCCGAGACCCGGCTGTCGAAGCGAACCCGGTAGCCGACGGTTTGCCCCACCTCCTCGCCCAGTTGCCGGGCCATGAAGGTCGCCGCCAGCCGGGCCGCCAGCCGGCGCGGCTCCAGCATCAGGATGCGGCGGCCCGCCAGCCAGGGTTCGTTGAGCAGGGCGATGGGAGCCACCGTGGTTTTGCCGGAGCCGGGCGGGGCGGTCAGGATCACCGCCGGGCCGGCGGCCAACCGGGCCCGCAACTCGGGGATGATCTGGTGGATGGGCAGTTTCAGGGACACGGTTTTACCGGGTTGGATGGTGGGGTACCCACCGGCGGGAGCGACGGGGGTCCCGCTACAGTTGATAGGTTTGCCGCAGCAGCTTTTTTTCATCTTCGTAGCTGATCCTGGCCAAAGCCTCGGCCGGAGTCAGCCAGAGCAGGCGTTGAACCTCCGGGGAGGGTTTAAATTCGGCCTCCTTGGCGGGGACCATCTTCCAGTAGAGTACCACCTTGGGTAACGGGCCGTGGTAGTAGTGTACCACCCCGGCAAAACCGGTGAAGGAGGCGGAGAGTCCGGTTTCCTCCCGCACCTCCCGCAGGGCCGTCTCCGCCAGGGTTTCGCCGGGATCCTGCTTCCCTTTGGGCAGACTCCAGTCGTCGTGACCGGCTCGGTAAACCACGGCAATCCGCAGCTCTTTGCCGACCCCCTTTTCAACTATCCCTCCGGCGGCCAGGATCAATCCCCCGGCAGCGGCAGGTTGGTCCGGCGGCTTGGCCGCTTCACTGACCAGCCACAGCAGCTCCTCCCCGGGGCGCACCAGGGCGGCCGGATATTTGGTGGTACTCTCCTGGTGGTTTTGGTCGATCTCTTCGATGATTCGAGCTTTTTTTTGGCCGCTGACCATGATGATTACCGTGGCGGCGCGATTGATCAACGGCAGGGTCATGGTGAGACGGGGCAGGGGGGGGGAACCGACCGGTTGTTCAACGGCGGCCACGGTTTGCTCCTGCTCACCCAGCAGAGGTGAGCCGGGGAAAAGGGAGGCAATATGGCCATCGGCGCCCATCCCCAGCAGGATCAGGTCGAAGTCGCGGCCAAATTTGGCTATCTCCCGGCGGTAATGCTCGGCTCCCTCGGCCGGGGGCAGTTCGCCGGCCATCCGGTGAATATTGGCCTCGGGCACCAGGCCGGGGGCCAACAGGGTGGCGGCGGCCCGGCCGAAATTGCTTTCCGGATGGGTCGGCGGCACGCAGCGTTCGTCACCTTGAAAAATATGGGTATCGTGCCAGGGCATCTCCCGGGCCAGGGGCGGGGAAGCCAGCAGCTTGTAGAGGGGCAGGGGGGTGGCGCCGCCGGCTATCACCAGGGAGAAAAGGCCGCGCTTGGCCACCGCCGCCCGGGCCCGGTCGATAATCAGGCCGGCGGCGTCGGCGGCCATGGCCTCGGGGTGGGGAAATTTTTTGATAATCATCGCCGTCAGCCGGTCAAAAAAGCATTTTTTTCAGGAGCGAAAAGAGCGGCCCCAACAGGAGGCCGCTGACAACCGCAAAGGCCAGTAGCAGCAGCAGGGCCTGTCCGGCCAGCCGGATCGAAGTGCGTTGCCGCAGATACCAGTAGAGGCCTCCGGCCAGCAACAACCAGATCGCCAGGGTCAGGATGATCTGGTATTCCAGATAAAGATCGGGGGTGAGCAGGAAGACCGGCATGCCCCAGAAGAGCAGGGCCAGCCCGGCCGCCAGCGGCCAGTTAAGGGGGCGATGGGAGTAGCCCCGCCAGGCCGCCGTGTTGATGGCCGCAACCCGTTCCTTCAGTTTTCGGGTTAAGACAAAATCGGTGTAGGCGATCAAGTAGACCAGCAACAGCCCGACAAAGGTGCCCAGGAGAATATTCATCGCCCGCCACGCTCCTCGGTCGCCCGTTTTTTCAGCAGCAGCCAGGCCTGGATCGCCGCGCCCCAGAGGCCGCTGTTTTCGTCAAGGATCAGTTTTACCGGAATTTTGCCCAGCAGCTTATCCATGGAGGAGGAGTTATGGAATTCCCGGGCAAAGGCGGGGTGGGTAAGCAGCTCCGGAACCTTGGCGGCGATCCCGCCGGCGATATAGAGGCCGCCGGTGGCCAGGGTTTCCTGCACATAGTTGCGGCAGACCCGGCCGTAGAAACGGGCGGCCCACTCCAGGGTAAGTGGGTGGCGGGGGAAATTCCGGGTCACCTCGGCCGGAGTCAGCTCCTGACCGCTTAAAAATTGGTGGAGATAGCTCAGGCCAGGGCCGGAAACCACGCTGTTGCCGCTGATTCGTTCTTCCTGCCGTTTTTCCAGCAGAAACTCCAGGTAATCCCGTTCCCGGCCGCCGGCGAAGGGGAAATCGGCATGCCCCCCCTCGGAAGGGATCACCAGGGGGGTGCCTTGCCCGTCGATATCTTGCCGTAACAGGGCCTTGCCCAGGCCGGTGCCGGCCCCGATGATCGCCACCGCCCCATTGGCCGCCGGCTGCCCCGGGAGGATTTCCCGGGCGGCGGCCCCCGGCGGGGCCAGCACCGCCAGGGCCTGGGCGGTGAAATCGTTGATCAGGCTTGCGCTGGCATAGGGAAACTCCCGGCCGATCTTGGCCAGATCCACCTCCCAGCCCACCAGGGGCAGTTTGCTGTAACTTCCCTCGCTGACCGGTCCGGCCACCGCCAGTACCGCCAGATCGGTTTGGGAGGGAGGCAGGGGGAAATCGCCCCCGTAAAGGGTGCGCAACTGGTCCGCCAGGGAATCGGCCGAGTCGGTGGCGATCCAGCGGATCGCCCCGATTTTAAGTCCGCCCGGCTCCGCTTCATCCAGGGTGAAGTGGGCAAATCGGCTGTTGGTGCCGCCGATATCGGCGCAGAGAATGTTGATCATGGTTTTGGGGGCGTTCCGGGCGTTGGGGCCAGCAGTTTTTCCGCCAGCTCGGCGGTGATGGTCGCCACCGCCTCCAGGGCCTCGACCACCGCCGCGCCACTGCGTTCGGTGCGGCGAATTGCTGTGGAATCGGGGAAAAAGACGATCGGCTCCTCCTGGAGTCCGTCCCGGAGGAACTGCCGGTCCTCGTCATCCTGGACCAGATTGCCGACATAGGAGATATTTTTGATCCGGCAATCCTCGGCCAGTTGCCTGATCTTCAGGGCGGTGCGGATACCCGACCGGGAGGGAATCACCACGATCAGCAGCCGGTCCACCCCGACGATGGTTCCCCGGCCCAGATGCTCCACCCCGGCCTCCATATCCAGCAGGACCACCTGGGCGGGATCGAGCAGCAACCGGGTCAGCAATCTTTTCAGCACCGTGCTTTCGGCGCAGGCGCAGCCGCCCTCGGCGCTCTGGATCGCGCCCAGGACCATCAGCTTGATGCCGCTCGGAGCATCGATGATAAAGCGGGGGGGCAGATCGTCCACCTTGGGGTTGATATTGTAAAAGGGCGAACCCTCCACTCGGCCGGAGCGCTCCTGGAGCATCTCCTTCATCTCGGAGATCGGCACGATCCTGTCAACTTCCCGTACCCCGAGGCTCTGGGCCATGTGGGGGCTGGAATCGGCATCGATCACCAGGACCTCCCGCCCCATATTCCGGTAATGGCGAGCCAGCAAGGCCATGATCGTGGTCTTGCCCACCCCCCCCTTGCCGCTGATCGCTATCTTCATCCGTTCGCCTTAAAGTATATTTGCGGCGGCCGCCTCGTCCGCCGCCGCTCGATTCCCCGATAACTCTACTAAAAGGGGGTAAAAGCGCAACCGAAAAGGAAACCCGGTGGTCACTCGCAGAGCCTGTTGGCAGCGGTCACCGCCTTCTAGCTGTTTCCACGTTGGTTGTCGTTCAAAAATGCGGCCGGAATAATCGATTGATTAATCCGGGAGAGCGGCTTAGATTGCGCAACCATGAAACTTCCCCGG
>JBLRWU010000023.1:0-21373 GCA_047921155.1 Desulfurivibrio sp. | reverse complement strand
GCGGGATTGATATTATTGTCGGCGTTATTGTCGGCGGTTGACACATTAAACAGGAGTTGATTCGATGACAAAGGCAAAGGATAAAAAGGCGGGAGCCGTGCTGGTGGTCGGCGGCGGGGTGGCCGGAGTCCAGGCTGCCCTTGACCTGACCGAGCTGGGCTATTACGTCTATCTGGTGGAAAAGGCAGCGGCCATTGGCGGAGCCATGGCCATGCTGGACAAAACCTTTCCCACCAACGACTGTTCGCTCTGAATACTCGCGCCAAAACTGGTGGAGGCCGGTCGGTCTCCCAATATCGAGATTCTGAGCAACACCGATTTTCTGGAACTTTCCGGCAAGCCGGGGGCCTTTAGCGCCAAGCTGCGGGTGCGTCCCCGCTATATCGACCCCGACAAATGTACAGCCTGCGGGATGTGCACCCAGTACTGCCCCCGCCATCTGGTGGACGGCTACAACGAAGGGCTGGCCCTGACCCGGCCGATCCATATCGATTACCCCCAGGCAGTGCCGGCCAGCTACTTTATCGATCCCGAGGTTTGTCTCCATCTTAAGCACGGGACCTGTAAAATCTGCGTCCCGGTCTGCCAGAGTCGGGCCATCGATTTTTCCCAGCAGCCGGAAGAGCGCGTGGTAAACGTGGGAGCGGTGGTGATGGCCCCCGGTTTTGGCCGGGTTCCCGATAGCGCCCTGGAGAAATACAGCTACGGTAAACATCCGGATATCCTGACCAGCCTTGAGTTTGAGCGCCTCCTCTGCGCCTCCGGGCCGTTTCAGGGTGAACTGCTCCGGCTCTCCGACCGCAAGCATCCCAAGAAGATCGCCTTTATCCAGTGTGTCGGTTCCCGGGACCTGGGCTGCGACAACGGTTACTGCTCCTCGGTCTGCTGTATGTACGCGATCAAGGAGGCGATGGTGGCCAAGGAGCATGAGCCCGACCTTGAGATCACCATCTACTACATGGATATGCGAACCCAGGGTAAGGGGTTCGATGCCGCCCGTACCCGGGCCGAGGCCAAGGGGATCAAGTTTGTCCGGGCCCGGGTAGCCGATGTGATGCCCTGGAACAGCCGGCTCAAACTTACCTATTCCACCCTGGACGGCTCCCACTTTTTTGAAGCCTACGATATGGTGGTGCTCTCGGTGGGGCTGGATTCTCCCCCCGATGCCCAAGCGCTGGCCAAGATCGCCGACTTCGAGCTCAACCGCTACAACTTCTGCCAGACCGGAACCTTCACCCCGTTGCAGAGCAGTCGGCCCGGGGTGGTGGTGGCCGGCGCCTTCCAGGGGCCCAAGGATATTCCCGAGAGTGTTACCCAGTCCAGCGCCGCCGCCGGTCTGGTTTCGGCCCTGACCAAGGATCAGCGGGGCAAGGGATTTGTGGTCAAAACCTACCCCGATGAACAGGCGGTGGGGGATGAGGATGAGATCCGGATCGGGGTCTTTGTCTGCCATTGCGGGGTCAATATCTCCAGCGTGGTGGATGTGGCCAACGTCGATCAGTATGTGGAGGGGATGGAAGGGGTGGTCTACCATGCCCAGAGCCTCTACAGCTGCTCCCAGGACGCCCAGGAGGTGCTCAAGCAGAAGATCAAGGAGCATAAGCTCAACCGGGTGGTGATCGCGGCCTGTTCGCCCCGGACCCATGAGCCGCTCTTTCAGGAAACCCTCAAGGATGCCGGTTTGAACCGCTGTCTTTTCGAGATGGTCAATATCCGCGATCAATGTTCCTGGGTTCATGCCAACGAGCCCGAGGCGGCCACCGCCAAGTCCCGCGATCTGGTGCGGATGGGGATCGCCAAGGCCCGCCATATCAAGCCCCTGCCTGAACAGACCGTGCCGGTTACCGATAAGGCCCTGGTGCTGGGTGGCGGCATCGCCGGCATGACCGCGGCCCTGAGTCTGGCGGAGCAGGGTTTTGCCACCTCGCTGGTGGAGAGGGAAGGGCAGCTGGGGGGGCATCTGCTCAACGCCTCCTACACCCTCCAGGGCGATCAAACCGCCAAGGTGGTCAAGGACCTGATCGCCAAGGTCAATAAAGAGAAGAATATTGTGGTATTCACCAACAGCGAACTGGCCCAGGTCGGTGGTTTTGTCGGCAACTTCTCTTCGGTGCTGCAGACCGGTAAGGGCAAGAGCGTCAAGGAGACCACGGTTGACCATGGCGTGATAGTTATCGCCACCGGCGGCCGCGAACATCGGCCGGAGAAGGTGCTGGACGCTCCGATCACCTACTCGGCCAAGGTTGTCACTCAAAGCGAGCTGGAAACCCGGCTGGCCGGCAAGGCCAAGAACCGGGCGCCCGGATCGGTGGTGATGATCCAGTGTGCCGGCAGCCGGGGGGATGACCTCAACTACTGCAGCAAGAACTGTTGTAATGATGCGGTTAAAAACGCCCTCAAAATTAAAGAGATCAATCCGGAATCCCAGGTGGTGGTGCTCTATCGCGATCTCCGCACCTACGGCTACGCCGAAGATGCCTACCGCCAGGCTCGGGAGCAGGGGGTTCTTTTTATCCCGTACAGCATGGGGGCCAAACCCAAGCTCACCGCCGGTAAAACCCCCAAGGTCACCTTCCACGATCCGATTCTGCGGGAGGAGGTTACCCTGAGTCCGGAGCTGCTGGTCCTGAGCACCGGGATCGTGCCCGAGGGCACGGCCGAGATGAGCCGCCTGCTCAAGGTCCCGGTCAACGAGGACAAGTTCTATCTGGAGGCCCATGTCAAGCTGCGGCCGGTGGAGCTGCCGGTGGCCGGGGTCTACGTTTGCGGTCTGGCCCATTCACCCAAGCCGGTGGATGAGATTGTGGTGCAGGCCCAGGCGGCGGCGGCCAAGGCGGCCATTCCCCTGGTCAAGGGTTTCGTCACCGTGGAGCCCACTGTTTCCACCGTCGATCAGGCGGCCTGCATCGGTTGCGGCCTTTGCGAGTCGCTCTGCCCCTACCAGGCGATTCGGATCAGCAAGGATAAGGACAACAAGCGCAAGGCTCAGACCATCACTGCTTCCTGCAAGGGTTGCGGGATCTGCGCCTCTCACTGTCCGGTGTTTGCCATCTCCATGGGGGGCTTCACCGACGAGCAGATCAGTGCCCAAATAACGGCCTTTGGCGACAATAAGGAGTAATTTTTATGGCTAAGGAAGAATTCAACCCCCGGGTTCTGGGGTTTCTCTGCAACTGGTGTTGCTACGCGGCGGCCGACAGCGCCGGCGTCTCCCGCTACCAGTACCCCCCCAATCTGCGGACCATCCGGGTGATGTGCACCGGTCGGCTCGATCCCGCCTTTGTCTTCCGGGGCTTTATCGAGGGGGCCGACGGCATCTTCACCGGCGGCTGACAACTTGGCGAATGCCATTACCAGGTTGGTAATTACGATGCAATGGGCGCCAGTTTTCTGATCAAGAAGGTCCTGGCCGAGGTGGGCTTGAAACCGGAACGTTTCGATCTGCAGTGGGCCTCCGCCGCCGAAGCCCCGCGCTTTGTCCGCTTGATCACCGATTTCACCGCCGAGATCAAAAAACTCGGTCCCATCGGCGAGAGCGAAGGCTTAAGCCCGGAGGAGCTGCAACAAAGGTTGCAAACCGCCCTCAAGCTGGTGGAGGATCGCAAGGTGCGCATGGCCTTCGGCAACGCCACCAAGGCGATGCGCAAGGATGCTGTTTTCACTAAAGAGCATATCGATGCCCTTTTCGCCGACAAGATGGCCAAGGCCATCGCCTCCGGCCTGGAGAGCTCCAAGCCCTGAGATAACCCGGCCCAGGGCTTGGATTGATAAGCCTGTTTTATGATTACGGCCGTACTCCGGGAATAACCCGGGAGTACGGCCGTTTTTTTTCGGGCCGGAGTTCTTGGCTGCATGTTTCGTTCAGGGGGCGGGATTCAAACCATCTCCATACTGATATCCAGGGCCGGGGCGGAGTGGGTCAGGGCGCCGATGGAGATTCGGTCCACCCCGGTTTCGGCGATCCGGCGGACATTTTCCAGGTTGACCCCGCCGGAGGCCTCGAGCAGGGCCCGGCCCCGGACCAGTTGCACCGCCTGGACCATCATGGCCGGGGGCATATTGTCCAGCATGATCATCTCGACTCCGGCGTTTAAGGCCTCCTCCACCTGGGCCAGGGTTTCACACTCCACCTCCACCGGCAGTCGGTTACGGTTGTGGGAGCGCACCTTCGCCACCGCGGCGGTCAGCGAACCGGCCGCCGCGATATGGTTGTCCTTGATCAGGATGCCGTCGTTGAGGTTGAAACGGTGGTTGTGGCCGCCGCCCACCCTGACCGCTTCCTTTTCCAGGGCCCGCAGGCCGGGGGTGGTTTTGCGGGTGTCGAGAATAATCACCGGCAGATCCCGGACCCGTTCCACAAAACGGGCAGTCAGGGTGGCGATCCCGCAGAGACGCTGGCAGAGGTTGAGGGCCACCCGTTCGGCGGCCAGCAGGTCGCGGACCGGCCCGTCCAGGCGCAGTAGCAGTTCCCCGGCCGCCACCCGGTCGCCGTCGGAAACCAGGGGCCGGGCTTCAATTGCCGGATTGCGGGTGGTAAAAACCAAAGGGGCGAGCCGTTCAATCCCGGCCGCCACCATCGCTTCCCTGGCGATAAAAACTGCGCTGCCCTGTTGGGTTGCATTAAAAATTGCCTCGCCGGTTATATCCCCTCGGCCCAGATCTTCATCCAGAAACAAGCCGATAGCCTCCAGCAGCTCCCGTTTTTGCCCATTATTTTTGAACATCCGACAATCGCCCCTTGTCTATTGAGTCGAAAATCCATTATAGTTCGCGCGTCCGATTATACTGTTGCGCCCAGGAAGAACAAGGAGAATAGTTATGGCCGATCGGGGAAATTCGCAGTTGCCGCCCTTTCAGTTGGGAGATGATGATATCAGCTCGCCATTTCCGGGTTATCCTGGTAAATCTCCCGGCCGGACCATCAGGCGGGACACCCTGTTTTTTACGGCATTTGCCTGTCTGGTGGTAGGCTTTGTGGCCGGCATTATCTTCAGTATTTACAAGATGCCGGGATTGTCCGGCCCGCCGGCCGGCCTGGCGGGGGTGATGCATAACGGGCTTACCCCGGAACAGGGCAGGGTGATGGAGAGCCTGGAACGGGCGGTGGCTGCCGATCCCGCAAACGTCCAGGCCTGGACCCAGCTGGGCCACATCTACTTCGATACCGACCAGTATCAGAAGGCGATCGATGCCTATGGCCGCTCTTTGGCCCTGGAGCCGGAAAATGCCGACGTGGTCACCGACCTGGGGGTGATGTACCGCCGTAACGGCCAGCCCGAAAAGGCGATCACCTCTTTTGAGCGGGCCATCGCCCTTAACCCCCGCCACGAAACGGCCCATTTTAACATGGGGGTAGTCATGCTCCATGACTTCAACGATCGGGAGGAGGCGATCAAGGTCTGGCGGCAACTGTTGGAGCTTAACCCGGTGGCCTACGCTCCCAACGGCCAACTGGTCAGCGAACTGGTTGAGGAGCTGCGTTCCGAATTATGAGCCCCCCGGAACTGCATGACTGAGCGCGCCCTGCAAAAATACCTGGCCCGCAGAAGTTTTCGCTTTCTGCCGCTGTTGCTGCTGGCCCTGGTGGTTGCCGTCTCGGCCGGCCTCAACTACTGGAATATCCACAGTCATGCCACCCAGATGGCCCGACACTACGCCGAAGGGCTCACCCGCCTGCTCATGGATGCCCGCACCTGGAACGCTGAACATGGCGGGGTCTATGTGCCGGTTACGGAAAAAAATCCGCCCAACCCCTATCTGCAGGATCCCCAGCGCGATCTGGTAACCGAAGATGGTCTGGACCTGACCATGATCAACCCCGCCTATATGACGCGTCAGGTCGGCGAGATCACCCGGCGGCAGATCGGGCTGGTGATCCATATCTTCAGCAACCGTCCGCTCAATCCCCGCAATGCCCCCGATCCTTGGGAGCAGGGCGCTTTGGAGGCCATGGAACGGGGAGGCGAGGGCGGCCGCCTTGAGTTGCAGCGCAGTGCCGAAGGAGCAATTTTCCGCTATATGATCCCCTTGTGGATTGAGGAGGCGTGCCTCTCCTGTCACGCCGGAGAGGGTTATCAGTTGGGGGATCTTTGCGGCGGCATCAGCCTCACTTTTCCGGCGGGGCCCCATTTCGCCATCCTCCACTCCCAGAAAATGACGATGCTTTTGGGGCACCTGCTTGGCTTCCTGGTGATGGGGGCTGTCCTGACCCTGCTGTTCAATCGCCTGCGTCAGCAGTGGCAGGCCATGGAAACGGTACTTGGCGAGCAGGAGCAGACCATTGCCCGGCGGACCCTGAAGCTGGAGCGTTCCAATGAGGAGTTGCGAAATTTCGCCCAGATCGCTTCCCATGACCTTCAGGAGCCCCTGCGCACCATAGTCTCCTTCGGCGATCGGCTGGTAGTCAAGCACGCCGGCCAACTGGACGACAAGGGGCGCGACTACCTGGAACGGATCCGGAATGCCGCCACCAGGATGGGACATCTGATCGAGGATCTGCTCAACTATTCCCGGATAGCTTCCCAGGAGCAGGAGTTGAACCTGGTGGATCTTGACCGGCTGCTGGCGGAGGTGCTGGAGGATCTGGATCAGCGGCGCCGGGAGTGTGACGGTCGGGTGGAGATTGCCCCCTTGGGGTCCATCAACGCCGATCGCAATCAACTGCACCGGCTCTTTCTGAACCTGATCGGCAATGCCTTGAAATTTCACCGGGAAGGATCCCGCCCCCTGGTCCGGGTTTATCGGTCGGATTCCGGCGGCGGGCAGGTGAAGATTCTGGTGGAGGACAATGGTATCGGTTTTGATGAAAAGTATCTCGACCGGATTTTTCGGCCTTTTCAACGGTTGCATCTCCGTGATCAATACCATGGCACCGGAATGGGGTTGGCGATTTGCAAGAAAATCGTGGAGAACCATCACGGAGAGCTGCACGCCCGCAGTCAGCCAGGAAAGGGCACCACCTTTATTGTCATTCTGCCGCTCTAGGCGGCGGTGGGACCGCTAAACAGCAGGGGGAGAGGAAAATGGGCAAGGAACAACGGCGTTCGCAACGAATCGAGGTCGGCCTGTCGGTGCGAATCATTATCCGTGACAACAAGAGCGGGGCCGATCTGGCCGAGGATGTGGGCCGGATCAGCGACATTTCCCGCCACGGCCTGCGACTTACGGTCTCCCAAGCCAAAATTGGTAAGTACCATCTTTTTTACTCCTTCCATGAAAACGAGGGGCAAACCATTTACCTGGCGGCGGCAGGGGATTCCTCCACCGGCGCGGGAGGATTACCGGAATCGCTCCCGTCGGTGCGGCCGGTCTGGTTTGATCGCTTGCTGGCCCGGCCGGACAAGCCCTTTCAGCTGGGGATGGAGTTTCTGCAAGACCCCTCCCGGGAGATTGTTGAGTGGCTGCAGCAGATGGGCGCCAAACAGCAAGAAAACCGCCGGGGTGGCTGGTGGGCCAAGCTTTTCCCGGACCGGCAGCGGGAGGATTAAAGCGGGGGGCGTTATTCCTCTCCCCTCGGGATGATCGGACTCAGGATATTGAAGGGCAGCAGCAGGGTGTTGCGTAACAGGTTGAGCATCCCTTCTCCCACTGCCTCCGGGTGCAGCACCATGATCTCGGGATTCCGGATATCTCCCCTGACCCCCACCGGGATGGTGATTATGGCCGTATCCGGCCCGCCCAGGGCCCGACCGATGAAGGGGATTCGCCCGATGATGGCATCCAAGGTTTTGAAGGTTGCGATCATCACCGTCAGATTCGCCTGGTAGGTGCCGAGATCCAGGCTGCCCCGCACGAAGAGATTGAGCCCTTCGCCCTTCACCACCGCCCTTTCCAGTCGCAGTACATTATTCTCGATCACTCCTTCAAACTCCAGCTGTTGATAGGCGAAACCCTGCTCATCGAGACCGGTGATGCCGCCGGTAAAGATATCGGTCAGGTTGACCAGGCTGAAGATGCGGGAGAGCAGTTTCAGGCGCATGATCCGCCCGCCGCCCGGTGAGCTGATCATGATTCTGCCCTCGCGCCAGAACCCGGTATCGCCTCGTAACTCGGCATCGACCAGGCAATCGCCCTGGATGATATCCTGGCCGATTTCCAGACAGGATAGGATATCTTCAAAGCGGGAACTCTCCGGGCAGGCCGAGGCGATCCGAAAATTACCTACCCCCAGGGCCGGGTCCGAGTACCAGGTGCCGGTGATCTCCAGACAGCAAAGCACCGCCCTGGTAATCTCGGCGCTCAAGCCGCCGGAGGGATACAGGGCGAGCCGTCCCTGCAGGGGAATCCACGTCAAGGAGGCCTGGTCGCTTGCGATCTCGTCGGGCAGCAATTCCTGGGTGGGGCCGGAGTCGAAGCTCTCCAGGTTCAGGCCGATAGATCCGGCCAGCGGCCAGCGCACCGTTTCACCCTCCAGGCTCGGGGGGCCGTTGCGGATCCGGTCCCGCCAGGCCAGCAGGCTCGAACGGCGCAGAAAGGGGGAGTCCAGCGCCAGATCCACGGTCAGGCCGGTGGCCGCGTCTGACCGGATCAGGCCGGTCAGCCGAAGTTGTTCATCGGCGGAGAGGGAGAGCTCGAGGTGGTGGAGAACTATCTCACTCTCCGGCCGGGTGCCGATCCCTTCCGAGCCCTCCAGGGCCAGGGAGATGATCTCCATGGTGGGGCGCTCGTTGACAGCCGGGAGGTCCAATGCCTCCGCGCCGGGATGCCAGCGAACCCCCTCGGCCTTGATCTCACCGCTGAAGCTGGGGCCTCGGGCGCCTTCCGGCAGGTGAAATTCGCCCCTGCCCTCCAGCCGGCCGCCGCTGAATGGCGGCTGGTGGAAAAAGCGAGCCAGTGAATCGGTTGCCAGTTCACCCTGGAAGTTGAGATGGATGGCGGGCGGATCGTCCCCCCGAGCCGACTCCGGCCCCAGCTCCAAGGAGAGGTTGGCCCGGTGGAGTTCATCATCCAGGGAGGCCTCCAGGGTCAGCTTCCCGGCTGCGGCGGTGGGAAGTTCGCTGCTGAACTGCAGGGTGGCCGGGGCATGCTCCCGGCCACCCTGCAGTACCCCGGCGATACCGGTCAGTTTCGTCTCCCGGCTTGCTCCAGGGGCCTTTGGGGCGACACTTGCGAGCTGTAAGGTCAGGGGATTCAAAACCAGTGGCACCGCGGGCAGCAGGTAGGAGGGCAGCCATGCCCGCTCTTCCAGCCACCCCTGGCCCTCCCCGGTGACCAGCCCGGTCAGGCGCAGCTCGCCGCTCCAGTCGCGCAGCAGCCGGTGTTGCAGGGCGCCGTCCAGGATGATCCGGTCACCGCGCAGCATACCGGTGAGATCCTGAAATCGGACCTCGCTGCTGGAGAAGAGCAGCGAGCCGTACCCCTCATTGATGATCTTGGTGGCCAGCAGCGGTGAGTGCCAGGAAAGTCCGCGGGGAGTCAGGAGCAGCTCGTAATCCCAGCCCTCCGGCTGCCGGAGCTCCCCGGCTGCCCGGCCCCGGTGAAGCTCTGCACGGCCTGCAACCTCGGTCAAAACCGGGGCCAGGGCACGCTGTAGCAGGGGATACTCCTGGAGATGGCGAAAAAGGGGGCCTACTGCCACCTCCCCCACCAGCTCCTGTAAAATAAAGGGGATCGTTTCCTCGATTCCGACCCACCCGGCCGCCTGTTCGATCCGGTGGGGCCCGATATTGCCCCGCAACTCGGTCCAGCTGACCTGGTCACGACTGATTTGAGCCCGGGCGCTTGTCACCTCCAGGGGCCAGGGCAGGCGTTCAGTTTCGACTCGGCCCCGGAGGGTTTCGATGGTGGCCAGGACATTGAACTGATCCCGGGTGTCGCCGATGGACAAGCGGCCGGTCGCCCGGCCCTCGGGCTGGTGAAAGCGGCCTACTTCGGCTTGGAAAGCGGGGTGTTTGATCAGGCCGGGCAACACCTGGCGCAGGTCGGCCAGGGCGGCGTCCAGCTCCAGGTCCAGTTTGAATTGGCGCAGCTCCTTAAACAGTCCCACGGTCAGGGAACAGTTGTGGCCCTGGCTGTCTCCCAAGGTTGCTCGGGCTTGCCGCAGTTCCAGGATGCCGTTTTCGATCAGCAGCGAGCCGGAAGCGTCATGGAGATGGAGATCCACCTCCGGCACCATGATCTCCGCCGTCTCCACCTCCACCGTAACGATCATGTTTCTGAAATCGGTCAGATCACTCTCCGGGCCGGAGAAATGGAAGCCGGCGCTTTTGGCGTGGCCATCCAGAACGATCTTGTAGACCTCCCGGGCCGCCCGGAAGCGGCCCAGCATGGCCAGCACCGCTTCGCGGATCTCACCGGCATCAAGATCGCGGCCCCGGATATCGATCTCCCAGTAAGGAATCGGCAATCCGTGGTCGGTGGCCGGTAAACGGCGACTTAGCATCCCCTCCAGGCGCATGCCGGGCTCCTTGATCTCAAAATCGTGGATCAGCAGTTGCCAGTCATCATTTTTCCTGGTCAACTCCAGATGCGCCACCCCGCAGTCCAGGCGGACCCGTCCCTCCTCCGGGGCCAGGAGAAAGCAGGGCAACTGGCTGTGGAGGGTGGCGGTGAAATCATCCAGCCCGTTGCCGCGCAACTCCAGCTCCAGATTGGCCAGGGTCTCCAGCATGGTCACCTGGCCGTGGGCCAGCGAGAGGATGGCTTCGTGCAGCCGCAGGGCCTTGCCGTCGATGGTTAAGTGGTGGGCTCCGCTCCTTTGGTACCAACCCCGCACGGCCAGGGAGGCTCCGAAGGAGGGGTGAGCCTCCAGCTCCAGGGTCAGCCTTGAGGGGTTGAAATTCAGCTGGCCGTTGATCCTGTCAAGCTGCATGGGAGCGGTGGCAATGCCGGCGAGATCTCCCGGCCCGGTGAAGCTAATGCTGCCCCGGCGAATCCGCAGTTCACCGGTGGCGGGCAGGTTCAGGGTCGGGGACAGAGGCGCGGGGGAGTCCGGCAGCGCAAAGTCCGCCGGATCGATAAAGAGGTGGGGGTCTTCCAGGATAACCTGTCCCATCTCAATCCGCAGCTGCCCCAGGGAGCGCCAGCGGGGGTAGATATGGGCCTCGCCCAGCAGGAGCCGGGCCCGGGGGTGTTCGAGCTCGATCCCCTTGACCAGCAGATGGGGCAGGGGCAGCCAGACCAGCTCCAGGCTGTCGAGGTCGATCTCGCTCCCCAGCCGTTCCCCGAGCTGCCGGGCGGCACTCTCCACCATCGACTCGCTATCGAGCAGCAGGCTAACCGCCAGGGCCATCGCCGCCGTTGCCAGCAACAACCCCAGTAATATCAGTCGGATTTTATAGAACATTTAAACCAGCAGCTCATCCTCACCGGGGTGGTGGCGACGCTTCAGCTTGGTTGCCCGCCAGGGTTTGCGGGTGAAAACAACCGCAACGATCAGGCAGCAGAGCAGCCAGCCCAGTCCGTAGAGCAGCAGATGACGGGTCGCGTAGCCGCCGTAATTGGCGGCAAGATCGCCGTAGAAAGCCATCAGCAGCAGAACCCCCAGAACCAGAGGGGTCAGGTAGCGAATAAAGAAGTTCCAGGCCGCCGGTACCCGGCTGCCCAGTCGGCTGATATGGCGGCGCAACTTTTCCGGGCCGATGAACCAGCCGACGATCAGGCACTGGAGCAGTCCGCCCAGGACCAGCCCGTAGCTGGTGATAAAGTGATCGGCAATATCCAGCAGGTAAAGCCCGGCCTTGGTGGTGAAGATCAGGCTGCCAAAGAGTCCCAGCAGGCAGAGGGAGCTGACCACCCGCCGGCGGGACCAGTTGAACTTGTCGGTCAGGGCGCAGGAGAAGGATTCGATCAGAGAAACCCCGGAGGTGAGACCGGCGATGATCAGCACCAGGAAGAAAAGGGCTCCGAAGAGGGCATTGAAATCGGGCAGCAGCGAGATCGCCTGGGGGTAGACAACAAAGGCCAGTTGGGGACCTCCTTTGATCGCCTCGGCAAAACCCACTCCCTGGCTGTGGGCCATGAAGCCCACGATCCCGAAAACCGCCAGCCCGGCGAAAATCGAGTAGGAGCAGTTGGCCACCGCGGTGATCACCGCGTTGCGGGCCAGGTTGGTTCTGGCCGGCAGGTAGCTGGCGTAGGTGATCATGATCCCGAAACCCAGCGAGAGGGTGAAAAAGATCTGGCCGAAGGCGGCGGCCCAGACCCGGCCGGCGGCCTGGCGGGCCTCGGGGTCGGCGGTCAGAAAGTTGATCTTGTCCCAATCCGGGTTGAGGTAGTGATTGAAGATCCCCTCGCGAGCCCCTTCCAGGGTGAAGGTCCAGGCAACTATAATGGCGGTGAGGACCAGCAGCAGGGGCATGAAGATCTTGGCCGCCTTTTCGATCCCGTGGCGGATATCACGGAAACAGATGATCCAGCAGGCCAGCCAGACAAAAGCGGTGGCCAGCAGGATCGGCAGGCGGATTCCGCCCCAGACGGCGGCGGACTCGGAGAGTTGCAGGAAATGGCTGAAGAAAAACTCCTGGGGGTTGTCTCCCCAGGCCAGGGTGAAGGAGTAGAAGAAGTAGTTGATGCACCAGCCGATGATCACCGAGTAGTAGAGCATGATTCCGAACATGGCCACCACCGGCATCCACCAGCCCAACCCCTCGAAACGCCGGTCGATCCTGGCCAGGGCCAGGGGGGAGGAACCCTTCTCCCGGTGGCCGATGCCGTACTCCAGCAGCATGATCGGAATCCCGGCCACCAGCAGGGCGGTGAGGTAGGGAACCAGAAAGGCCCCACCTCCGTGTTCATGGGCCATATAGCTGAAACGCCAGATATTGCCCAGGCCGATGGCCGAGCCGATGGCGGCCATCAGAAATCCGATATTGCTCTGCCAGGTTTCGCGTGTTTCCTGCATTGGTTGATCTCCGCCATCCTCTTTGCTCTTAGGGTCAGTTAAAGGCCCATAATAGCATAAGGTATTGAAACAACAAGTTGATTGTGTCGGCGCTTCGTGGTATTAAGCCGGGGAAAAGTTAAGAATAATCAGCAAACGGATTGTAATGATGAAGAAAATAGCGGTTGGAGTGATCGGGGTGGGGCATCTGGGCAAATTTCATGCTGCCAAGTACGCGGCCATGCCGGAGGCGGAGCTGGTTGGCGTGGTGGATGTGGATCCGGCCCAGGCTGACCGGGTGGCCCGGGACTGCGGGACCCGGGCTTTTGGCGATTATCGTGAACTGCTGGGTCAGGTGGAGGCGGTGAGCGTGGTGGTGCCCACCGTGCATCATTACCAGGTGGCCCGCGACTGCCTGGAGCAGGGCGTGGATATCATGCTGGAGAAGCCGATGACCACCACCCTGGCCGAGGCCGACCAGCTGATCGCCCTGGCCGAGGCCGGGGGGCGGATTCTCCAGGTCGGCCATATCGAGCGTTACAACCCGGCGGTTATTGCCCTGGAAGGTCTGCTGACCCGGCCGCTGTTCATCGAATCCCATCGGATCCATATGTTCAAGCCTCGGGGGCTCGATGTCGATGTGGTCCTGGATCTGATGATCCACGATATCGATATCATCCTCAGCATTGTCGATTCCCCGATCAGCTCCATCCATACCGTGGGGGTGCCGGTGGTGACCCCGATCACCGATATCGCCAACGCCCGGATCATCTTCGAAAATGGTTGCACCGCCAATATCACGGTGAGCCGGATCTCCAAGGATAATATCCGCCGTCTGCGCATCTTTCAGCCCAAAAGTTATATTTCCGTGGATTATGAAAAAAAATCACTGATGATGATCCGGCTGAAAGATGAGCTGAACGAGCTGGGTCTGCCCCAGGAGGAGATCATCAATATCGCCTTGCCGGAGCAGGACGCCCTGGAGGCTGAACTGCGGGATTTTGTCGGCAATGTTCGGGAGCGCACCACCCCCAAGGTTTCCGGTGTGCAGGGGCGATTGGCCCTGACCGTGGCCCAGGAGATCATGCAGCAGATCGCGGCCAATTTCAGCAAATATCGTGACCTTGTCGAATCCCCCCGGGCTTGAGGGCGGCGTGTCCGGCACCCGGCCCCATATTCTGATCGTCGCCGGGGAGGCCTCCGGCGATATGCACGGCGCCAATCTGGTCAAGGCGATCAAGGCCCGGCGACCGGAGGTCAGGATCAGTGCCATGGGTGGTGGGGCCTTGGCAGCCCAGGGGGTGGAGCTGGTCTATGAATCCAGCCGCCTGGCGGTGGTGGGGCTGATCGAGGTGTTGAGTCATCTTGGAGAGATTCGGGCGGCCCTGGCCAAGTTGCGCGCCTTCCTGCGGGAGCAGCGGCCCGAACTGCTGATTTTGATCGACTACCCGGATTTCAACCTGATGCTGGCGGCCTCGGCCAAAAAACTGGGGATCCCCGTTTTCTACTATATCAGTCCCCAGGTCTGGGCCTGGCGCCAGGGCCGGGTGCGAACCATCCGTGAGCGGGTGGACAGGATGGCGGTGATCCTGCCCTTTGAGAAGGAGTTCTACCGGGCCCGGGGGATGGAGGTGGAGTTTGTCGGCCATCCCCTGCTTGATGAACTGGCGGGAGTGGTCGCCGACCAACCCGGCAAGGGCCTTCGCGACCGGCCCGGTAAACTGATCGGTCTGCTGCCCGGCAGCCGGCGCCGGGAGATTGCCACCATGCTGCCGATTTTCCTGGCCGCCGCCCGCCGTCTGGCCGCCGAACTGCCGACCCCGCCCCGTTTTATCCTGCCCCTGGCCCCCGGACTTGATCGCCGGGAGCTGATGCGCCACGGCCTGGATCAGGTTGCTGATCTGCAAATTGAGATCAGCAGCGAGGATCGCCATCGGACCATGGCCGCCTGCGATGCGGTAATGGCCGCCTCCGGTACCGTCACCCTGGAGTTGGCGATTTTGGGGGTTCCCGTGGTGGCCGCCTACAAGCTTTCCTCGCTCACCTACCTGATGGGCCGGTGGCTGATCGATCTGCCCCATGCCACCCTGGTCAATCTGGTGGCGGGGCGGGAGGTTATTCCGGAGTTGTTGCAGTATGAGGCCACGCCGGAAAAGATCAGCCGGGCGGTGTCCACCCTGCTTGAAGATGCCGGCCGGAGAGAGGAGATGCTGGCCGCATTGGCCGAGGTCAGCCGCAAACTGGGGGGTACGGGGGCCTCACGGCGGGCCGCCCACCTGGCCCTGGCCCTGCTGGACCGCGCCTGAACCGGGTACGCCTACGGTTCCCGCACCAAGCGAAGATGGATGCTGCCGCTCTTGACACTGGCGTTGACCGCGCCGAAGCCGAAATCGACGCTCCAGGCGGCGTAGGCCAAGCCGGCGTAGGGTGATGAGGTCCAGAAGTAGGCCGTCGGCGTGGCGGGGAAAATCGCCGCGTTGATGGCCGGCAGTGAGCAACTCTCCTCCACGAGCGCTTCCAGCTCGTTCTTGTTGGGCAGTCGCCAGTCGCTGTAGCCGGCGAACTGGTGGCCGACTGCGGCCCGCAGGGCTTCACCCCAGGTAAACCCTCCGGCCGCGCCGTTGCATGCCTCATCACTCCAGCTTTGCCCAAGGCTGCAACGCATCCACATGAGACCGGTGGTTCCGTGGGTAACCGTACCATCGTCATGGAGGATGAAGTTGCCACCCGGAGTGGTGGCCGGGATCGAGTCCCTGCAGCTCTGGGCCAGGGCCGGGCCGGCGAGGAAAAAAGTCAGCAGCAGCCAGCAGGCCAATGACGGGGTTATATTGCTCATCTCACCAAACCATCACGGATTTTCAAAGCCAAAGGTCACCGTTCGTCCCTGCACGAGACGGAGATGATCTGCCTGTTTTTTATCCACCGGATAGGACTCGCCATAGTGAAAATATACCTGCCAGGCCGAGTTTTGCTGGTCGGCGTTGGGTGATGACGACCAGTAGTTGGCGGCTGTGGTATGGGGGAAGAAATTGGTGTCGATGGCCGGATCGTAACGGCCGTTGTCCACGATGGAGAGCAGCTCCTTTCTGGTTGGCAGTCGCCAGTCGGTGGTGCCGCAGAGGCCCAGTTCGTTGACCGCCCGTAGATAGGCGTGGGTGTCGCAACCGCCGTCGGGGCAACTGCCGCCGTTGGCCCGGCCGGGTTCGCCGCCGTTGCTGGTTTCGTTGGGATTATACCAGCTGTAGGTGTGGCTGGCGCTGCGCTGACCGCCCTCGGTTTTCACCTCCCACAGGAGACCGGTGACATTGTCCCTGGTGCAGGCCCAGTTGTTGGGACCGTCCCCAAGCATCGGGTTGGGCGGGCATCTGCCCGTTCCCGCCGCCTCACCGTTTGCGCAGATCCTGGTGAAATCAAAACCTGCCGTACCGCTGCCGGTTTTAATCAGCCCGCGACCGCGGGCCGCCGCATCCCGGCCTTGATGGCCATCCTGGCGGGGATGGGTGGCCGCAAGCGTCTCGCAACTTGTACTCTTTTCCGTTTTGGTGCCGCCCATGAAACGGTTGTGGCTGTCATCGCCGCACCAGTCGATCCCGGTATCGTTCAGGCCGCCGTAAGGGGTGGCGGCGACCATCTCCGAGTAAGTGCGCCGACCGTTGGCATGGAGTACCTCCACCATAAACCGGTGGCTGACATCGTTGAGCAGCCGGGAGACGATATGGGAGCTGTTTACCCCTCTCTCCAGCAGGCCTCCCCGCAAATTGCGGCATTGGCCGAATTCGGCGGCGGTGAAATCCTCCCGCGCCCGGCAGAGATTGAAACTCACCTCCCCGAAATCATGGCTGTTCCAGCTCAGCTTGACCATGTTGATCCCGGCCGCAGCCTGCAGAACTGCCTCGACATAGCAGGTGACCAGAACATCTTTCACCGCCTGGCCCGCCAGGGTCCCGGCTTCATTTTCCACGGCGCAGGTCCAGTTCGTCCGGGCGATCTGGCTGGCAATCGTGACCTGGTAGGCGCTGTGGTCCTCTAGGGCCAGGGCGAAGGTGAAGTCGCCGTCGGCGTCGATAATCAGCTCATCGGCGCCATTGTTTTGTAATATGAGCCGGTCGGCTTCGGGGAGGCCGGAGATCGTCCCGCCGATGGTATAGGAATTGACGGTACAACTCACTGCGATATCGGTGACGTCCGCTGCGGCAATGGCGCCGCTGCCGCCGGAGACCGTGCAGGTCTGATTGGGCGAGAAAGGCTGGGTCTGCACGGTCACCAGATAGGTCTGGGTATCGAGCAGCTTACCGGCAAATTCGAAGCTGCCGTCGGCGGTTATCCGCAGGTTGTCGCCGCCGTGGTTTTGCAGCACCACCTCGGTGCCGTCGATCAGCCCCGAGACGCTGCCGCCCACCCTGTAGGTATTGACGGCAAAGAGGGCGCTGACCGCAAGATCACCGGTAACCTTGCGCTCCACACGGCGGGCGGTTGCCCCGCCGTCGCTCCAGGCCGTGAAGTGGTAACCCTGATCCGCAATCGCCACCACCGGTTCGGCGTCATCGCCATGCTCCACAACCTGGGGGCTGGCGCCCTCAACGGCGCCGTGTTCGCCGGCGGTATAGGTCAGGGTATAGCGGTTGATGGCGAATTCAGCGGTCACCGCGAGGTCCGCGGTCACGTTGCGTTCGATGCGGCGGGCGGTTTCGCCGCCGTCACTCCAGCCCAGGAAGTGATGACCCGCGGCCGGTAGCGCCACCACCGGACTGCCCTCGGAGCCGTGGGCCGCGCTCTGCGGATTGGCCCCATCGATTGAGCCGTTACCCTCCGAGGTGTAGGTCAGGGTGTATTGGGGAACCGCCGGGATCTCCGGTTCGGCCTCCTCGATCACCGGCTCAATCTGGAGGGCGAGGGTTTCCTGTGGCTCCCCCATGGTAACGATCTGGTCAGCGACTGGATCAGCGACTGGATCAATAACTGGGTCAATAACTGGGTCAACAACTGGGTCAACAACGGGGGCAACGGGGGGGGCAACGTCCGGCTCGGACTCGTCGATCCGTTCACCGCAGCCGGTTAAAAGCAGCAGGCAGAGCAGCACGGCAAGGTATTTACCAAGCGAACCGCCGACAGAAAACCGGGATGGCGGAGAAAACCAGCATCCCGACTTATCCCCAGCATTCCCATTTCCTGCCGTCACCATTATGCCACCATTTCAAGAAGTTGTGCGGCCTCTGACCAGCGTTTTTGTGCGTCCCAGAACATCGTCGGCTGATATGGGCATCTATACCACAATCAAAAAACGTCCGCCAGACCGGGGTGAATCGAGTCGGGCAATCCCAAGCCGGCAACGGTCGGCAGACTCATGGCAGCTCGGGGTTGCCGGTTGGCGGGGTAACCTGCAGCAGTTGCACCAGAGCGGTTTGGCGGCGGGAGGTGTCCTGATTGTTGACCGCCAGGGCCAGGGCCCGGCGACTGCCCACCAGCACCGCCAGCTTTTTGGCCCGGGTCAGGCCGGTATAGACCAGGTTGCGGAAGAGCATCCGGTAGTGCTGGGTCAGCACCGGCATAATCACCGCCCCGAATTCGCTGCCCTGGGATTTGTGGATGGTGATGGCGTAAGCCAGTTCCAGTTCAGTCATCTGATCACGGCGGTAGGTGACCGGGCGATCATCGGGGGGGAAGGTGACCCGGCAGGTCTGCTCTTCATGGTCGATGGCGCTGATGGTACCGATATCGCCGTTGAAGACCTCCAGATCGTAGTTGTTGCGGGTGTGGATCACCCGGTCGCCCAGGCGGAAGAGGCGGCTGCCGGCTTCGATCTCCGGTTTGTCCGCTCCGGCGGGATTGATCCGGGCCTGGATCACCTGATTGAGATTGCGGGTGCCCAGGGTTCCCCGGGTCATGGGGGTCAGGATCTGAATCTCGGTTTGCCCGCCCCGGTACTTGGGAATCCACTCCCGGTAGAGTTTGACCACCACCTCCACCGCCGTCAGGCCATAGTGCAGCGACGACCAGGGATGGACCCGGCTGAGCAGGGCCTGCAACTCCTCGGCCGCGGTGGCGGCGGCCAGCAGTTGCTCCAGGTTGACGTGGCGGAATTTGGCCGGCACCGTCAATTCGCTTTCATAGGGGATCACCTCCTCTCCCAGCCGGAACTCGTAGGGGTCGCCGGCCGATGGCACCGGGGCGCTCTTTTCCCGGAAATGGCCGCGGACCCGGTGGAGAAACTGCAACTGTTCCTGGCTGGCCTCGTCGGAATCGATAAAGAGGCAGTCGTTATCCTCCCGCCAGCCGGCCGGGCGGTGAAAGGGGGAGGTGATTCGGGGGATTTCCCCCTGATTGATCTGGTGGGCGAACCGGATAATAGCCGAGGTTGCCGCCTGGCGGAAAACCTTGCTCAGCTTAAAACAGGGAACCCGACCCGAGGCGATGAGATCGCGCAGCACATTACCGGCTCCCACCGGGGGCAACTGGTCCGGGTCACCGATCAGCAGCAGTTGCCCCTCCGGCGGAACCGCCTGGAGCAGCGCGGCGGCCAGGCTGATGTCGAGCATTGAACATTCATCGACGATCAGGAAATCGCAACTTAAGGGGTTATCGGCTCGGCGCTTGAAGCCGCTGCCGGCCCATTCCAGCAGCCGATGGATGGTCCGGGCCTCGCGCTCCACCACCTCGCTCAGCCGCTGGGCGGCCCGGCCGGTGGGAGCGGCCAGCAGCACCCGCCGGCCCATCGCTTCCAACAATCGGACCAAAACCCGGGTGGCGGTGGTTTTGCCGCAACCGGGCCCCCCGGTGAGAATGGCGCAGCGGCGTCCGGTGATTCCGGCCACCGCCGCTTGCTGCTCCGGGGAGAGCGTCAACTTTTGGCCCCGGCAGTAGCGCTCCAGCCAGGCTGTCACCTGTTGTCGGTCAAAGGGTACCGAAACGAGCCGGCTCTGAATCCGGTCGGCCACCGCCTGCTCTTCATGGTAGAGGGTTTTGGAGTAGTAGCAGGGGCGGGCCGGAGAGGTTGCCTCTGCGGCCAGGTGCCGGACCATCAGCCGCCCCTCCTCAGCCATCCGGGCCAGCAGGCCGGCGACCCGGTCGCCGACCTCAAGCTCCAGCAACTGTTTCACCTCCTGTTCCACCTGCTCCCGGGTCAGGTAGCAGTGGCCCTGTTCCCGGCCGGCGGCCAGAATGTGGCGGATGGCGGCCATCAATCGGGGATCGCCATCGGCGGCAAAGCCCATTCCCAGGGCCACCCGGTCGGCGGAGAAGAAGCCGATTCCGTAGATATCCTCGGCCAGCCGATAGGGATCGCGACTGACCACCTCGATGGCCCGGTCGCCGTACTGTTGGTAGATCCTGACCGCGAACAGGGTGCTGATCCCCTGGTTTTGGAGAAAAAGCATCACTTCCCGGATCGCCCGGTGTTCCTGCCAGGCTGTCCTGATGCTTTGCAGTTTGCCTTGGGCGATCCCCGGCACCTCGGTAAGCCGCTCGATCTCCTTTTCAAAAACTGTAAGGGTCAAATCGCCGAAATGGCGCACGATTTTGCGGGCGGTCTTGGGCCCAACCCCTTTGATCAGGCCGGAACCGAGATATTTTTCCAGGGCCGCGGCGGTGGCCGGCTTGAGCTCAACGGCGGTGGCGGCCTTGAACTGGCGGCCGAATCGGGGGTGCTCGTGCCAGCTTCCGCTGAAAAGCATGGTGGCCCCGGCGAAAACCCGGGCCTGGTGGACCACCACCTTGACCGGCTCCAGCCGCTGGTCAAAGGGCTGCACCCGCAGGACGGTCCAGCCGTTGGCCGGGTTATGGTGGGTGATCCCCTGGACGATCCCCTTCAGTTCATCTTCCATCGCCCGATTATTTCCGGGTTTGCCGCCGTCCGCAAGGCAAATCAGTCGGCACCTCCCCCCCGGACTTATATCACCACCGGCAGCTCATGCCAGGAGGTGGTGTAGGCCGGGGATTTGCGGGCCTGCTTGTTTTTCCAGGTTTTTGCCAGCCCGTTGGCGGCGCTGTGGATGGTGTCCCGCCCCCAGCGGCGGTTGATCCGATCAAGAGCGCCCATTAACTCCTCCCTTTCCCGCTGGGGCGGTTGGAAGAGATTGGGCTGGGTCTGATCGGCGGGGCTGAGATCCAGCAGCACCACCCCCACCTTGCGATAGGAGCGGCCGGGGCGGTAAAGCCGGGCCAGAACGGCGGCGGCCCGGCTGATCAACTCCGGGGTATCAGCGGTGGGCTGGGGCAGGTTGACGGCCATGCCGTCCACCTGCCGGCCATGGTCGGCGGAGAAAAGATTGTCGGCCAGATAGACCTGGAGGGCGCCGCTCTTCTGCCGTTGGCCCCGCAGCTTTTCGGCGGCCAGGGAAACGTAGGAGCAGAGCGCTTCCCGCAGATCGGAGAAAGCGGTTACCGGCCGGCCGAAGGAACGGGATGAAGCGATCGATTTGCCGGCCGGCGGGATCGAGACCAGGGGCAGACAGGAAACCGCGCGCAGCTCCACGGCGACCCGCAGGCCGGTAATGCCGAGATGCCGGCGCAACCAGCCGTCATCGGCGTTTTTCAGGGCCAGGGCGGTACGGATGC
>JBLRWU010000022.1:0-21974 GCA_047921155.1 Desulfurivibrio sp. | reverse complement strand
CAGGGAGTGGCGAAGATGAAGAAGATAGCAGTTCTGCCCGGCGACGGCATCGGTCCCGAGGTGATGCGTGAAGCGATCAAGGTGCTGGCTGCAGCCCAGCGAAAATTCGATTTCGCCCTGAGCTACGAATATGCCGATGTGGGCGGTTGCGCCATCGACAACCACGGCCGGGCCCTGCCCCACGCCACCCTGGAGTTGTGCCGGGCCAGCGACGCCATCCTCTTCGGCTCGGTTGGCGGTCCCAAGTGGGAGAGTCTGCCGCCGGAGGAGCAACCGGAACGGGCGGCCCTGCTGCCCCTGCGCAAAACCTTTGAGCTGTTCTGCAACCTGCGGCCGGCCAAGGTTTTCCCCTCGCTGGTCGCCGCCAGCCCACTGCGGCCCGATATCGTCGGCAACGGTTTCGACCTGCTGGTGGTCCGGGAGCTGACCGGGGATATCTATTTCGGTCAACCCAAGGGCCGGGAGGGCAGCGGCCCGGATGAGAAGGCTTACGACACCATGGTTTACAGCCGCCGGGAGATCGACCGCATCGCCCGCCGGGCCTTCGAGGCCGCCCGGCTGCGCCGCAGGATCGTCACCTCGGTGGATAAGGCCAACGTCCTGACCACCATGGTTCTCTGGCGGGAGGTGGTCAAGGAGGTGGCGGCGGATTATCCCGACGTGACCCTCAATCATATCTATGTTGATAATGCCGCCATGCAGTTGATCCGCAACCCGCACCAGTTCGATGTCCTGCTCTGCGGCAACATGTTCGGCGATATCATCTCCGATGAGTGCGCGATGATGACCGGCTCCATGGGGCTTTTGGCCTCGGCCAGCCTTAACGCATCCGGCTTCGGCCTCTATGAGCCGGCCGGCGGCTCGGCCCCGGACATCGCCGGGATGGGGATCGCCAACCCCATCGCCCAGATCCTCTCCGCCGCCATGATGCTGCGCTACAGCTTCCAGCTGGGCGAGGCGGCGGCAGCCATCGAACAGGCGGTGGCCTCCGCCCTGGCCCGGGAGATCTACACCCCGGACATCGCGGCGGACAAGAGCATGGCGGTGAACACCGAAAAGATGGGAGATGCCATCGCCGCTGCCATCTGAAGCGGGGCCGAAGCGCTTGCTTAATCGGCCAGGGGGTTGATGGCCAGGCCGGTCAGCACCTTGGGGTAGAAGAAGGTGGATTTGTGGGGCATCACCAACTGCTCATCGGCCACCCTCTTTACCTGCTCCACCAGGGTGGGATTCATCAGAAACAGCAGGGGGGTGAGCTCGGGGCGGTTGCGGGCCTCCTTGATTGCCACATCCAGGGCCTCGTCGGGATCGCTGTAGTAGTCGATCAGATCGCCCTGGACGCAGCGTGAGCGGTCCAGACCGGGCAGCCTGTCGATGATCAGGTCGGACAGTACCACCACGTCCAACTCCCGCAGGGCCGGGGGGCGGGCGGCTGCTTCCCGCTCCATCATCCCCGCTCTCAGGGTCAACAGAAAACAGCGATCTTCGCCGGGGTGGTAGAAGCCGAAACGGGTGTTTTGCCCCTGCCCCCGGCCCTCCGCCATCTTGCCGAACATCTCGACCAGCAGGCTCTCCCTGGAACCGGTGGCGATCTCCTCCACCTCGAAGGAGGCGGCCAGCACCTCTTGCAGTTCGGCGGCCGAACTACGACCCGCCAACCGCAGCAGGCGATGGGTGGGCAGCACGCTCAGGCCCGGATCATCCATGCCGCAGAGATACATCATGGTCTGGTTGGCCGGGCTCTCCGGGGCCAAATCGCCCTGCCGTTCACGAACCAGGGCCCGGTACTGGAGGGCGGTGGTATAGCGATGATGACCGTCGGCGATATAGAGCGCCCGGCCGCTGAAAAAATCGTGGACCGCCGTGATGGTGGCGGGATCGATCACCGCCCAGAGCCGGTGTTCGCAGCCGTCGTGGTCGGGGGCGCGATAGAGCGGGGGCTCCCCGCCCCGGGCCTGTTCCAGCAGGGTGATCACCCGGTTTTGGGGATCGGAATAGAGGGAAAAGATCGGGCTGAACTGGGCCTGGCAGGTATCCAGCAGGCGCAGGCGATCGGAGGTCACTCCGGCGAAGGTCTTTTCGTGGGGCTTGACCACTCCCTCGGCAAATTCCGCCAACTGCACCCGGGCCAGTAAACCGCGGCGGGTGTGGAAGCTGCCGTCGGGACGCCGATAATCGACCTCATAGAGATAAAAGGCCGGCTTCGACTCCCGGATCAACACCTCCTCGGCAAGCCACTCCTTGAACAGGCGGGCGGCCTCGGCATAGCGATCGACGGTCATCCCGTCGGCCTTGACGTTTTTACTCAGGTCCAGCCTTATCATGTTGTAGGGGTTGCGGCTCAACAGGGCGGCCTGGGCCTGGTCGTCGATCACGTCATAGGGTGGGCTGACCACCTCGGCGATGCTCTTGATTCTGGCGGGATTATAACGGACAGCGCGAAAGGGAGAGATAACAGCCATCTTGGTTTGCTCCTTGAGCCGAAAAGATCAATGGGGTATATAGTCAGGACACCCCCTCGGAGGGCGTAACTAAACCCGTCATTCATATTCAAAATCATCCCGCCTTGCAAGCGGTCTTTTGAGGAAGCGAAAATGTTCGATATCTTCACCACCACCCACTTCTCCTCGGCCCACCACCTGCGCAACTATCCCGGCAACTGCGAAAAACCCCACGGTCATAACTGGAAGATCAAGGTGACCATCCGGGCCGACGAGTTGGACGAGTTGGGGATGGGCCTGGATTTCCGCGATCTCAAGGCCGCCCTCAAGGTGATCGTGGAGGATCTCGACCATCGTGATCTCAACGAACATCCGGCCTTTCAACAGGAAAATCCCTCCTCGGAAAACATCGCCCGCCATATTTTCCGGGAACTGCAGAAAAGCCTGCGCAGTGAACGCTACCGACCCTACCGAGTAACCGTGCTGGAAACCGATGCCTGCGGAGTCACCTATTCGGAAGAGCGATGACCTCGGCCAGACAACAAACGTTGGGGCAAGCGAAGCCGGAAACGCTGCAAATTTCCGAAATATTTTACAGCATTCAGGGGGAGTCCAGCCAGGCTGGCTACCCCTGTATTTTTGTCCGCCTGGCCGGGTGCAACCTGCGTTGCACCTATTGTGACGCCCGGTATACCTACGAGGAACCGGCCAAAGTTTTTCAACTTGACGAGGTGCTGGCCGCCATCGCACAATTACCACCGGCGGAACTGGTGGAGGTCACCGGCGGTGAACCTTTGCTCCAGGAAGGCGTTTATCCCCTGCTCAGCGCCCTGCTGGCCGGTGGCCGCAAAGTCCTGCTGGAAACCAACGGCAGCCTTTCCCTGGCCCGACTGCCGGCGGAGGTCCACTGCATCATGGATGTCAAATGCCCCGGCAGCGGCATGGCCGACCATCTGGAAACGGAAAATTTCCGCCGCCTGACCGGCCGGGATGAGATCAAGTTTGTTTTATCCCACCGGACCGATTACGATTGGGCCCGCCAGATCATCGATCACTACCGTCTACTGCCGGGACGATCGGTCACCTTCTCCCCCGTCAGCGGCCATCTGGACCCCGCCGAACTGGCTTCCTGGCTGCTGGCCGATGCCCTGCCCGTCCGCCTCCAGCTCCAGCTCCACACCCTGCTCTGGCCGGAGCGACGACGGGGCGCCTGACGATTGATAGTGTTAAGGAGGCACCATGACAACCAAGGAACAATTACAAAACAGGAAACCCGTTGCCCCCGGCGGTCCCGGTCGGGGAACGCCGGTCCTGGTCGGCCTCCTGCTCTGCCTGGGGCTATTATTTCTGAGCGGCCCCGCCGCCGCTCCCCTGGCGGCCCAACCGATGGAGAACACCATCAGGATCGGAGTATCCGCCATGATCACCCCGGTAAGCGCCGTCCGCTATTACCAGGAGATTGTCGATTACGTCGCCGAACGCCTGGGAGTGGAGGGGGAGATGGTCCACCGCACCACCTACGACGAGATGGATCGAATGCTGGAGGATATGAGCGTCGATGTCGCCTTTATCTGCTCGGCACCCTACGTCCTCAACCACGAAAAATTCGGGGTGGAACTGCTGGTGGGCCCCCAGGTTAACGGCGAAACCGTTTATCACTCCCACATCATCGTCCACCGGGACAGCCCCATCAACTCCTTAGAAGAGCTGCAGAAACACACCTTTGCCTTTGTCGACCCCAAATCCAACACCGGCCGGCTCTATCCAATTTTTCGTCTGGCGCAAAAAAACCATACTCCGGACTCATTTTTCTCTCGTTACTTCTTCAGCTACAGCCACAACAAATCGGTGGAGATGGTGGCCAAAAAGAAGGTTGACGGCGCGGCGGTGGACAGCCTGGTCCTGCGTCACATGCTGACCAACAACTCACCTTACGCCCACCAGGTCAAAATTATCCATCGCTCCCCGCCTTTCGGCATTCCCCCGGTGGTTGTGCCCCTGGGACTGCCCATCTATCTGAAAGAAAAAATTCGGGAAATCTTTCTCCGGATGCATGAGGATCCGCGGGGGCGTGAGATCCTGAACGCCATGGATATCGACCGTTTCGTCGTGGTCAACAATGCCAGTTACGACTCGATCCGGGAAATGAAAAGGTTCGTCGAAGAAAACCGACCGGCCATTATCCCGGTCACCGACCAAACGGAAAACGGCCGGAGTCCCTCGCCGGTGGTTAAATTCAGCGTAGTTCCCTCGGAAAACCCTCGTATTGCCTACGAAAAATACCAACCATTGCTCGACTACCTGGAGAAGCGCACCGGCTTGACCTTTGAGCTTTCCCTGAAAAAAAACCATCCGGAGATCGTCAAGGGGATGGGCAGCGGCGAATTCTATTTGGCCCTGCTGGGGCCGCTCAGCTATCTCGACGCCCATATGCGTTACGGCGCCGTCCCCATTGCCAAGAGCAAAACCTCCAGTGGTTCGCCGTTCTCGCACAGCGTCATCGTGGTTGGTCCGGAGAGCGATATCCAGGAGGTCCGGCAACTGGCCGGCCGCAAATTCGCCTTTACCTCGCTGTGGTCCACCGCCGGCAACCTGTTCCCCCGCTATATGCTGGCCTGGGAGGATATCCATCTGGAAAGCCTGGGGGCTTACCACAACTTCGACTACCATGACACCGTGATCAAGAAGGTGATGATCGGGGAGTACGACGCCGGAGCCGTCCGCCAGGCAGTGGCCGAAAGATACGCCCCCTTCGGACTGAGAACAATCGCGGTATCCGATCCCATTCCCACCTCGCCGGTGGTGATCTCTCCCCAGGCCCCCTATCTGGTGGTGCGCGCCGTTCAGCAGGCCCTGCTGGAGATGGCCTCCGATCCCGAAGGCAGCCTGGTTCTGGCCCGACTGGACCCCGAATTGCAGGGCGGATTTATCCCCGCCTCGGATGCCGACTACAGCGGGGTTCGCAAGATGATCAACGATGTCCCCGACAGTTGCGGCCGGGGCTGCCACCCCAAGGTCCATTTTTAGCATGCCAGCGTCAACCGGCATTTCCCTGCAGGGAAAATTTTTTTTGATCACCTTCCTGGGCATTGTCCTGCTCAGCGCCTCACTCGGGTACCTGGCGACGTCCCGCAGCAGTCACTTGATCTACGCCGGCGTGGAAAAGCAGGGTAAAATCCTGGCCCAGACCGTGGCCGCCCTGATCATCAACGAGCTGGTTTATGAAAAACTGGGGCTGGTGGAGGAGGGCGGCCTGATCGACAACTACGTTCGGGAGATCTATGGCCGTCGGGATCTGGATTTTATCTACGTTGCAGTCCTCGATGAGGGGGCCCGGGTCATCTCCCACAGCGATTTCAACTATTACGGCACGGTCATAAACAACGAATTTACTCGCCAGGCCTCCCAAAGCGGGGAGGTCTCCATCAACCAGATCCGGACCGACGACGGGCCGGCTCTGGAGTTCGCAGCGCCACTGGCCATCGCCGGCAAGCGCTGGGGGCTGCTGCTTTTTTCCGTTTCCCTGCGGGAAGTTGGCCACGAGGCCAGCCTGATAGCCAGACAGATCATCATGGTGATGGTGGGGGCCCTGCTGGTGGGCCTGGCCCTGATCGTCCTGCTCGGCCGGAGGTTTATCACCCCCATCACCGAGATGGCCAAGGCCATGCAGGAGATCGACAGTGAACTGCCGGACTGCCGGGTCGAGGTCCGCGGCAATGATGAGCTGGCCGTGCTGGCCCGGAACTTCAACACCATGATCACCCGGATCAGGGAAGCCAACCTGGCCACCAGGCAGGCCCACGCCAAACTGTTGCAATCGGAGAAGCTGGCCACCCTGGGGATTCTCTCCTCCAGCGTGGCCCACCGGATCAACAATCCCCTGGGCGGAATATTCAACTGCCTGCGGATGCTGGAACAGCACGGTGACCAGGCGGATTTCCGCACCCGCTACATCGGCCTGATTCGCGAAGGCCTGGAAAGCATCCGGGAAACCGTGAGTCGCTTGCTCTGGACCGCCGGCCGCCGCCGCGGCAACGAAACCCGGGCGGTGGCGGCGGAAGTTTTCCACGGTATCATGCGCTTTCTCGATTTCCGACTGCGCAACGCCGACATCACTCTGCAAACGGCCATAACCAGCGAACTGGTCCTGCCGGTGGAGCCCCATGATCTTCAGGAAATACTGCAGAATATCCTGGTCAACGCGGTCCAGGCCATGCCTGGTGGCGGTACCTTGCAGGTCGAAATGAAGCGGGAGGGACGTCACTTCGTCATCCGGATCAGCGACAGCGGCCCCGGAGTTCCGGACGACGAACAGGATCGGATCTTCGAGCTGTTTTACACCACCAAGGCGGAGGGTGAAGGCACCGGCCTGGGACTGTGGATGAGCCAGGAACTGGTCAAGAAATATCAGGGGGATATCCGGCTGGAATGCCCGCCGGGACAGGGCACCATCGTAACCATCACCATCCCGGAGGCATAAGGGAGCGACATGAAGCCAAGCATCCTGATTGTTGAAGATGAAAAAATCATGCGGATCAGCCTGGCCGACGCTCTGGCCGCCGAGGGCTACACCGTTTACCCGGTGGCAACCTGCGCCGAGGGGCTGGCAGCTATCCGGGAGGGGGCTTTCTCCATGGTGATCACCGATATCCGGCTGCCCGACCGCAACGGAATCGAAATACTGCGCCAGGTCAATGTGCTGCAGCCGGGCACCCTGGTAATCATCATGACCGCCTTCGGCAGTATTGAAGATGCGGTCAAAGCCATGCAGACCGGGGCCTACGACTATCTCGCCAAGCCCTTCGCCCTGGACGAGATGCTGCTCACCGTCAAGCGGGCCCTGGACCACCAGGCCACCGCCGAAGAGAATATCCGGCTCAAGCAGGATCTGGCCGAGATCCGTAACTTCCCCAACATCGTCTGCGAAAGCCCGGCCATGCGTCAGGTTTTTGCCCTGGTGGAAAAGATCAGCCGCACCGACTCCACGGTTTTGATCCAGGGGGAATCGGGCACCGGCAAGGAGCTTATCGCCTCCACCATCCACTATCAGAGTGCCCGGGCCCCAAAACCGTTTATCAAGGTAAACTGCGCCGCCCTGCCTGACGCCCTCATCGAATCCGAGCTTTTCGGTTATGAAAAGGGAGCGTTCACCGGAGCTGCGGCCCGCAAACCCGGGCGTTTCGAACTGGCCGACGGCGGCACCATTTTCCTCGACGAGATCGGCGATCTGCCGCCGCTGACTCAGACCAAGCTGCTGCGAGTCCTGGAGGAACGCTCCTTTGAACGGCTGGGGGGCGTTGAAAACATCGAGGTTGATGTCAGGGTCCTGGCCGCCACCCACAAGGACCTGATCGTGGAAATCAAACAGGGCAACTTCCGGGATGATCTCTATTACCGGCTCAACGTTATTCCCCTGGATCTGCCTCCCCTGCGTCGCCGCCAGGAAGATATCCCACTGCTGATCCACCGCTTCACCAAGCAGATCAATGACCAGTACGGCACCGCCGCCCGCTTCGCTCCCGAAGCGGTGACCGAACTCTGCCGCTACTCCTGGCCGGGCAACGTCCGGGAACTGATCAACCTGGTGGAACGCTGCCTCACCCTGAACAGCAGCGGCACGATCAGCAGAGCCGATCTGCCGGCCCATCTGCTCAAGGCCGGAACCGGCAAGGCTCCGCTGCAGCCTCTGGCCGAGGTGGCGGCGGCAGCGGAGAAGACCCACATTCGGCAAATTCTGAAGGTTACCCAGGGCAATCGCTCCCGGGCCGCCGAACTGCTGGGAATCAGCCGAAAAAATCTCTGGGAAAAGATGACTCTCTACAATCTGGGAGGTGATGATCGGACCGCCACCAGACCAGGCCGATAGTGCAACCAATCGGTAACACCCTGTAGCTATCCCGCGGCTCATTATCGCACTCTTTCAGCAAGTTCCCCGCCCATAGAAGTCATTTCGCTTCCCCGGCCGCCATCCCCTTCAGTATCTTTCCCAGCTATTATCCTGGATATACGCACTTAATTTCATCGACAACTAACCGTTTTGTTCCCATCGGGTAACAACTCCTGGTCTGCCCCCCGACAACCATTTACCAACAATCATTTTCTTCCGCCAATATTTTTCGTCACCAGATCCGCCAGATATCAGCCTCGCCCCCGGCTTGGTTCCGGTTCGGCCACGAGCCTGGCATGAAATCTGCCTTAGCACTTATCAGAGAGAGCCACCAACCAGGGTGGCGGGAGATGGGGAGAGAGCGGGGATCGGGTGGCGCCATGGAAAGAAAAATGCAAACGACAGGTCGGGTTGAGGCCGTCTGCGTGGGCGAGCGACGGGGCCGCCCCAAGCAGATGGTGGGCCGAGCCTGGCTCGAAGAGAACTGGGGCATCGCCCGGGATATCCACGCCGGCATCTGGCCTCGTCAAATTTCACTGCTGGCCGGGGAAATCCTTGATGCCTGCCGCGGCAAAGCCAAAACGGTCGACATCGCCCCCGGCGCTTGCGGGGAAAACATTCTCACCAGGGGCCTGGAGTTTTCCACTTTACAGATCGGTGACCATCTGGAGATCGGCGAAGTGGTGCTGGAAATAACCGAAGTCGGCAGGGGAGCCCTGAAATTACTTCTGGCCCGGGTTTTACACGGTGGGGAGGTCGCCCCCGGTTCGCTGATCACCAGCAAAAAAAGGCAACACTCGTTTGCAATCAGCAAACGCTTACAGACAACCCTGGCTGAGTGCCACCTGCTTTACTAAGCAAAGCAGGGGCATCCCGGCGGGGCTGCCTTATCAATTCCATCATCACAGGAGGTCGTAGGTTATGACAAAATCCGGTTTTTCAGCCAACAAGGAGCGTCCAGGGCTTGCGTCCATGGGGGTTTCATCCGTTTGGATGCTGGTTTCGCTGGCCCTGGCGATTCCCATCCTCTACGGGGTGTACATGACCATGCTCTACGGGGAAGCCGCCCACGGCACCAACATTGATGTGCCCTGGGGAATTTTGATCGCGGCCTATATTTTCTTCGTGGTCTCCAGCACCGGGCTCTGCCTGATCTCCTCGCTGGGTCATGTCTTCGGCTACAAAAATTTCGAGATGATCGCCAAAAGAAGCGTGATGCTGGCCATGATCACCCTGCTCATCGGCTTCATCATGATCGGCATGGACCTGGGCGTACTCTTAAATTTCTACTGGGTCATGCTCTCCCCCAACCTGCAATCGGCCATCTGGTGGATGGGAACCCTCTACTCGGTCTACCTGGTGTTCCTGTTGCTGGAGTTCCGGCAGCTCAGCATCGGCAACCACAAGGGCGCCGCCTACATGGGCCTGGGTGCCTTCATCGCCGGAATCGCGGCCCACTCCAACCTGGGCGCCGTTTTCGGCTATCTGGCCGCCCGCCCCTTCTGGACCGGCCCCTACCTCCCCATCTACTTCATCCTCTCCGCTCTGGCTTCCGGGTCCGCCCTGGTGATCATCATCATGCATGTCGCCAACCACGGCAGCTCGGATTTCTCGGCCAAGGCCCGGGAAACCCTGATCGCGATTACCCGGCTCTTCGGACTCTTTCTCGGGATCACCATCTTCTTTTATTTCTGGAAGGTCGTAACCGGACTACAGAGTGGCGTTCCCGGTAACGTTGAGGCGGTCATGCTGATGCTGACCGGCCCTCTGGCCTTCAAGTTCTGGGTATTCGAGGTCCTGATGGGCATGCTGCTTCCCTTTGTCGCCATCCTGGTCACCAAGGCCCAAAATCTCCGGGTCAGCTTCTGGGCGGCGCTTTCCGCCATGTTTGGAATCTTCTTCATGCGCTTCGGGCTGGTGATCACCGGCGAGATCCTGCCCAGTGTTCCGGGTTATGGCCTGGAAATCGCCCCCTATTCCCCTACCAGCGCAGAAATCGCCATAGTGGTGGGCGGCATCGGGCTCTGCGCCTTTCTCTATCTGCTGGCGGAAAGGCTCTTTGATCTGGGCGAGGTTAACCCCTGAAGCTCGTGACCCCAGGCTATTATCTTCAGATAATTCGTAACGGAGGTTTGTAAAGCAATGAAAATAACACGACGTAACATGTTGAAAGCATCGGCGGTGGCGGCCGGGGCTGCGGCCATCGGCGGATCCCTGCCAACGCTTAAGGCCCTGGCGGTGGATCGTAATGCCGGTAGCGCCGATGGTGGCCGCTGGGTCAGCACGGCTTGCCAGGGCTGCACCACCTGGTGTGCCGCCCAAGTCTACGTCCTTAACGGCCGGGGCATCAAGGTCCGGGGCAACCCCAACTCCAAGGCCGGGGTGGGCAACCTCTGCCCCCGGGGTCATATGACCCTGCAGCAGGTCTATGATCCCGACCGGGTCAAGGTGCCTTTGAAGCGGACCAACCCCAAAAAGGGGCGCAACGAGGATCCCCGTTTTGTGCCGATCTCCTGGGATGAGGCGGCCGACATCATCGCCGACAAGATCATGGAGTTGCGCAACAGCGGCGAAACCAACAAGTATCTGCTGCTGCGGGGTCGTTACTCCCACCTTAACCCCCTGTTCTACAACGACATGACCAAGATCATCGGCTCGCCCAACAACATCTCCCACAGCTCGATCTGTGCCGAGGCGGAGAAGGTGGGGGCCTATTACACCGAACGGATGTGGGGCTATCGCGACTTCGACCTGCTCAATACCCGCTACCTTTTGTGCTGGGGCTGCGATCCGGTGGCCTCCAACCGCCAGGTGCCGGTGGCCATCCACGCCATGGGTCGGATCCAGGAAAAGGGTAAGATCGCCTGCGTCGATCCCCGTCTTTCCACCACCGCCACCAAGGCCGATGACTGGCTGCCGGTGATCCCCGGTGAGGACGGTGCCCTGGCCCTGGCCATCGCCCATGTAATCCTTGCCGAAGGCCTGTGGTACAAACCCTTTGTCGGCGATTTCGTCGACGGCGAAAATCGCTTCGTGGCCGGCCGGGAGGTGGATGAAACCACCTTCGAGGAGCAGGAAACCCACGGGGTGGTCAAGTGGTGGAACCTGGAGGTCAAGGACCGGACCCCGGAATGGGCCGAGCAGGTCTGCGGAATTCCCAAGGAGAAGATTTACAAGGTGGCCCGGGATATGGGGGATGCCGCCCCCCGGGTCTGCGTCTGGAACGGTCCCACCATGTGGCCCAACGGTTCATATGCCACCCTGGCCATTCAGGCCCTCTCCGGTCTGGTGGGAGCTCCCGACAGCTTCGGCGGCCATACCGGCGGCTCACCGGGGATGCCCAAGGACGGCCCCAACGGCAAACTGGGGGATTTCATCGACGACCTGGCCAAGAGCAAGGCCAAGATGGAAAAGATCGACCAGCGCGGCCGGCTGGAGTGGCCCAACCTCAATAAGGGCAAATCCGGCGGCGGGGTCAACGTCAACCGGGTGGCCGACGGCATCCTGGCCGAGGACCCCTACGATATCAAAGTCGCCATCGCCTATTTCGCCAACTTCGCGTACTCGGCCACCGGCACCGACCGTTGGGAACGGGCCCTGACCAAGCTGCCCTTTTTGGCCCATATCACCACCCATTATGCCGAAATGTCCCATTTCGCCGATCTGATCCTGCCGGCGGCCCAGCATATGACCGAACGCTGGGCCTACACCAAGTCCAAAGCCCGATTGCAGAGCTATGTCACCATTCAGCAGCCGATCCACGACCGAATCTTCGATGTCAAGCACGACGAGACCGAAGTCACCTGGCTGATCGCCGAAAAACTGGCAGCCAAGGGGTTTCCCAACCTGCTGAATTACTACAAGACCTACACCGACCCGGAAACCGGCCTGACCCCGACCAGTGGTGAAGAGTTCGCCCTGTACGCCCTCAAAACCTTCACTAAAAATGTCTGGGATCCCGCGGTGGAGAAGAAGGGGGACAGCCTCAACGGCTGGAACGATTTCGTGGAGAAAGGGGTACTCAACTCGGTTAAATATCCTTACGACCTCCGCCTGGGCGGCAAGTTCAAGGGCGAAACCGGCAAGTACGAGTTCTACAGCGAAACCCTGAAAAAGGGTCTGCAGGGCCATGCCGACCGGCACCAGGTCAGTATCGACAAGGTGATGGAAGCCTGCCGCTACTCGGCCCGGGGCGAAAAAGCGTTTATTCCCCATTACGATCCGCCGCGCCGGGAGGGCAGTCCCGAGCAGTTCCCGCTGATGCTGATCGATGCCAAGTCCCGGCTCAACAAGGAGGGGCGAACCGCTAACTGCCCCTGGTACTACGAGTTCCACGGCGTCAACCCCGGGGATGTCAACTACGAGGACACCATCAAAATCAACCCGGTGGACGCCCGCCGCTTACGGCTCCAGGACGGCGCTGAGGTCAGGGTTTCCTCCTCCCTGGGCACCCCCATTACCTGCAAGCTCAGAGTCTGGGAAGGGGTGCGGCCGGGGGTGGCGGTAAAATCTTACGGTCAGGGCCACTGGGCCATGGGCCGCTTTGCCGCCAAGGATTTTCTCAAAACCCCGCGGGGTGGCAATAACAATACCTTGATGCATGCCGACTGGGATCATCTGTCCGGCTCCACCGCCCGCAACGGCGGATTCTGCCGCATAAAAATCGAAATGATTTAAGGGGAGGTGAATTACCGTGACCAACTATGCTATGACCCACGATCTAAAGAAATGCCAGGGCTGTGGAGCTTGCATGATCGCCTGCAAGATCGAAAACAATGTCCAGGAGGATATCAAGTGGCTGAGTTTCGAGGCCAAAACCATTGGCGAGTTCCCCAATGTTCGCCATGAAGTGCAGATTAACCAGTGTAACCACTGCGATAATGCGCCCTGCGTCCGCGGCTGCCCGACCAGGGCGATGCACAAGACCGCCGAAGGGCTGACCATGCATAATCCGAAAAAATGTATCGGCTGTCGGACCTGCATGGTGGCCTGCCCCTACCGGGCCATCACCGCCAACCATATCCCGATCCACCCGATGTATCAGGATAACAAACCCCTGATCCCCGGCGGCACCTCCACCGGCAAGGAGTTGACCGGCAAGCTGGGAGCGCCGATTCCCACCTACAATCCCGCCTTGGAGCAAGGCTATCTGGGGATCCGCAAAAGGGGTCTGGTGGAGAAATGCACCTTCTGCTTCCATCGCCTGGCCAGGGGGCTTCAGCCCCGTTGTGTCGAGGCCTGCCCGGCCCAGGCCCGGTTGCTCGGCGACCTGGACAATCCCAAAGATCCGATCCACGAGTTGATGGGCAAATACCCAACCAAAGTGCGCAGACCGGAGCGGGGCACCAAACCCAAGGTATTCTACCTCCGTGACTATTGAACTTCCCTCTATCTCCTAACCCCTGCCTGCCCAGTCCAGCTTGGGGCAGCTGCAACCGGGTCGGTTCCATCTGGGAACCGACCCGGTTTTTTTGTGGGCAGCAACGGCGGCAAGGGGGCGGTGCCTTTTAACGAAAAACTCGCTGGCGGAAGAAGTCGATCAGGCCCTGGCGGCGATGGGAGATCCGGAGCTGTTCGGGAACCAGATCCGAAGTTTCCGCCCGGGTGATGGACATCTTGTATTCAATGTGGGGGGCGAAACGGTTGTCCAGATACCAGGCGTAGGTCAGCCCGAAGAGCAGACCCGGGGGAGTAAACCCCTCGTTACCATTGAGTAACCGGGTAAAGAGCAACGGGTCGTTGCCGGCAGGTCGCATCCGGGCCAGGCGCAGGTACTCCGCCAGCTCTTCAGCGTTGAAAAAGGAGTGCCGATCCGCTTGATCCCGCAGGCTCAAGGTAAAAATATAACCCACCGTCTCCTGATTAAAGCTCACCGGGGTCTTGACTTTGGCGGCGGCGTAGTTGCCCAGCAGTGACTGGCCCAAAGCCACCAGGAAAGCGATCTCGAAGCGTGGCCCCGGCGCGGTGGAGGTTGGCCCCGACCGGGCGATATCCGCCCGGATTTTGATCATCCGATCCCGGGGATCGTAAAAGGAGAACACGTTATCCCACTCCTGACAACGCCCCCACTCCGCCACCGAAACCAGCCGCAGGCCGGCGACCTGATCCAGATGTCCCCGCGGAATATCCCGATGGTTCCAAAGAATATCGGCCACGGCCGCTCGCCACCGGTCCGCCAGGTCAAGTTCGGCCAGACGAGCTTCCAGCTCCCGCCGCCACCGGTCGGGGGTCTGGCGGCGGGGATTGATCAACGCTATCTCCGCCTCTGCGGTCTCCTCCTCGCCCGCTTCACCACCGGGCCCAGGCAGGGAGCGCAGGGCCCATAAAACCCTGATCGCGCTAGCCACTGCGGCCGGATCATGCTGCAGCGCCCAGCGACCACCCAGGGTGTGCTGAGAGGCGATGGCCGCCTCCAGGGGGATCAAACCCAGGTCATGGACCTGCTCCCGATCCAGGTAGATCGGGATCTTATTTTCCAGGGCGTAACTCTGGAGAATGCTGCCGGGAATCTCCCGCATCCCCACCACCAGAACCTGGCGAAAAAGAGCGGCGAAACCACCGGGGATATTGCGCCGATATGCCCGCAGCAGATCGGAGACATGGAAGCGCCGTTCCCGTTCGCCCCGGACCAGATCGGTTTCTCCGGCCTGGACCCAGAGGTTGGCAAGCAGGACTTTGAGGGCCCCCCGGTTGCGCCGGATCGCCGCCGCCAGACCCGGCAGCTGGAGGATGGGGATGATACTGGTAAAAAGGCTGCCGGGGGCAAAGAGAATGATATCGGCCGCCGCCACCGCCGCCAGCAACTCCGGGTCCACCTCGGGCCGATCGGCAAACTCGACAAAGACCCGGTCCACCGGGCAGTGGCGGCGAGCGGCCGCCGATTTGCCCTCGCCGCTGACCAGCACCCCGTTTTCGTAAAGAATCTTCAAGGAAGCCGGGGTAGTGGTACATGGTCGTACCGCCTCGGGAGAAGCCCCCAACAGGTCGGCCAAAAAGCGCAACCCCTGCCGAATGGCAGCCGCAGGCGGCGACACCGGATCCCCACTCCAGACCGGAACCCCCGGCTGACGGTAAACGGCAGCAACCAGCAGCAGATTGCCCAGACAATGGGGCCGCCGCCCCAGTGCCCGCAGACCGGGGTGTTGAAAAAGTTCCTCGATCAACCCCTTGAGAGAGCGGGCCATAAAGGGGGGCAGCACCGCCAGATCAGCTCCGCACCGGGTCAGAAGCGCTTCACCATCGGCGGGCAGATGATCAAAACGGAAATTGAAAAGCGTATGGAGTTGGCGGGCCACCTGGCGGGCTTCGGTCTCGTTCAGCTCGTACTGCTTACCCAGTTTATCCAGGCGGATCGAGGAGAGCAGGACATGGCGCAGGTCGCCGACGGCAATCAGAGGGAGATCCTTGAGCAGCTCCCCGGTGGAGCCGCCGTCATCGGTAACACAGACCACGGCGCTGGTGCGGGGAAAAAGGGCCTTCAACCCGGCAAAGGGGTTTTCCGGCCAGCCGGGGTGGCGGCTGTCGCCCCCGATAATATTGGACAACCCGGTGCCACCACCGAAAACCAGCACCCGCACCTGGGAAGTATCCACCCCGTTCAAAGCGGCGGCCAAACCGGCCAGCCCGGCGGTAACCGCAGGCGGGCCATCGGGCAGGCCGTTCAAGGCCAGGGCCAGCATTTTTTCAGTGACGCCCTGGTAGGGCAGCAGATCAAGCGGCTTGAAGCAACCCGTTTCCAGTTCGGCCAGGGCCGCCCGCAGTGTGGTGTTCTCGCCTTTCATGCCCTTTTCCGATTATCCGCACCCGCTACCTTTACAGGCCGGTGGCCTGCATCTGGCCGCGCACGATGGTTTCCGACTCGGCCAGAGCGGCCCTTTCCTCATCGGTGAGAGGAAATTCCATAATCTTCTCCACCCCGGTCGCCCCCAGCACCACCGGAACGCCAAGGAAACAGCCGGAGATTCCGAACTCTCCTTCCAGCCAGGCGGCACAGGGCAATACCCGTTTGGCGTCGGTGATAATCGCCTCGGCCATCTCGATGGCCGCCAGACCCGGGGTGTAGAAAGCACTGCCGGTCTTAAGATGGTTGACAATCTCCGCCCCGCCATGCTGGGTGCGCTTGACGATGGCGGCGATGGCGTCGGCATCGAGCAGATCGGCCACCGGGACTCCGCCCACATTGGCCAACCGCACCAAGGGCAGCATGTTGTCGCCATGAATCCCCATGACCAGGGCATTGACATCCCGCGGCGCCACCCCCAGGGCCTCGGCCAGGAAGGTGCGATAGCGGGCCGAATCCAGTACCCCGGCCATTCCGATCACCCGCTCCCGGGGCAAGCCGGAGATCTTGAAGGCGGTGTAAACCATGGCATCAATGGGGTTGGTCACCACGATCAGCACGCAGTTGGGGGAGTATTCGGCCGCCTGCTCGGCACAGCTTTTGACGATCTCGACATTCTTGGCCAGCAGGTCGTCCCGGCTCATTCCCGGCTTGCGGGCCAGTCCGGCGGTGATGATCACCACATCGGAATCCACCGAATCCCGATAGTCGTTGCTGCCGATCACCCGACGGTTGAAACCGTCCACCGGGCCTGCCTGGAGCAGATCCAGGGCCTTACCCTGGGGAATCCCTTCCATCACATCCAGCAAAACCACATCGGCAAGATTGCGGCTCAGAGCCCAGTGGGCGGCGGTGGCCCCCACGTTGCCGGCCCCGATAATCGTAATTTTCGCTCTTTTCATCCTTTCTCCCTCATCTGGTTTGATATTTAAATCTTGCTTCCTCAGGAGGCATGGCCTTCCGAATTCAGCGCTGTTGCATCAGGGCGACCACCCGTTCAAGATCCCCCGGGGTATCCACCTCTACCGAATCGTGTTCGGTCATTACTACCTTGATGGTGTAGCCGTATTCCAGAGCCCGCAGCTGCTCAAGTTTTTCAAAGCGCTCCCACTCCCCCTCCGGCAACCCGACGAAGGTCAGCAAAAAACCCTTACGGTAGGCATAGAAACCCAGGTGCTTATAATAGGTGGGAGTACCTTCGCCGGGATTGCGCTGAAAGGGGATTGAGGCCCGGGAAAAATAGAGGGCCCGGCCGTGGCGGTCGAAAACGGTTTTTACATGATTGGGATCGTTGATCTCCTCGGGGCGGATAATCCGGTAAATCAGGGTGGACATGGGCAGGGCCGGATCTTCCAGCAGCGGCCCGGCCACCTGGGCCACCACCTCGGCGTCGAAGAGCGGCTGATCTCCCTGGATGTTGACCACCACGTCATGTTCGTCGATGGCCATAATGGTGGCGGCTTCGGCCAGGCGATCAGTGCCGGAAACGTGGTCGGAACGGGTCATCACCACCTCCCCGCCAAACGAGCGTACGCAATCGGCGATCCGCTCATCATCGGTGGCCACCGCCACCCGGGAAAGCAGCGGTACTGCCTGGGCCCGCTCATAGACATGTTGAATCATCGGCTTACCCAGAATCCTGGCCAGGGGTTTGCCCTCGAAACGATTGGATTGGTAACGGGCCGGGATGATGGCCACCACTTGCGCCTGTTTATTTTGTGCGGAATCCATTATCTTCAGTGGGCCCTCTTCTATTTCATTAAATTCATGCGGGAGCATCAATGAGCGCACAGACTACGACCGTCGGCCATGGGTTGGCGGTGGCGGCGGCAACTCCGGAGGTGGCGGAACCGGCCCGGGCCCTGGCGAACCGCCTCGGCCTGACCCTGGTGGAGAAACCGGATCCGCAAATCACCCCCCATCTGTTGCTCCTTACCGCTCAACGCCTTGAGCTGCATCAACTCGGCGTCGGCGCCCCCGGCCCGGTTTATGTCGAGCTGGTCGGCGGGGCCATGGGCTACCGGCGCAAACACGGCGGTGGTCGCAAACAGGCCCTGGCCCGGGCGGTGGGGATCAAGGGCCACCACCGCCCCACCATCATTGACGCCACCGCCGGTCTGGGTCGGGACGCCTTTATCCTGGCGGAACTGGGTTGCCGGGTCCAGCTCATCGAACGCTCCCCGGTGATCCACGCCCTGCTGGCCGACGGCCTCCAACGGGCAGCGGCGGCAGATCCCGCCATTGCCGCCCTCATCGCCGAGCGAATCAGCCTGCTGGCGGGAGATGCCACCGATCTTCTGGCCCGGCCGGACTTCCCGGCCGCCGAGGTGATCTATCTCGACCCCATGTTTCCCTGCCGGGAGAAAAGCTCACTGGTCAAAAAAGAGATGCGACTCCTGCGACTGGTGGCGGGAGATGATCCCGACGCAGACCTGTTGCTGGCCCGCGCCCTGCCCAAAGCCCAACTCCGGGTGGTGGTCAAACGCCCCCGGGTTGCCCCGCCGCTGCCCGGCCCGGTCCGGCCCAACTTCTCCCTGACCGGCAAAAGCAGCCGTTTCGACATCTATCTGCTCCCGCCCCCCAACGGGGAGGTTTGCTGAATCAGCAGGCCGCCCGAACGGCCTGGCTGATCTGGGCCAGCCGTTCATCACTCAATTTGACCGGCACCGGATAGACCAGCAACCGATCCATAATGGCGGCGGATTGCGGCAGGGCCTGGGGATCGTAATGCACCCGACGGCGGCCGTCGGCTTCGTTGAAGGGCCAACCGCTCCGGGCCAGGGTGGAACCGGCCAGGAGATGCTCCCACTTGGGATAGTAATGCCAGGTGTTGTTGGCAAAATAGACCGCCCCGGCCCCGTTCCGGCCCAGAATATCGTTGACCCGCCCGGCCTCGGCGGCATCGGGCAGGAAGAAGGCGAGGAAGGAGGCGTTATCACCGGCCGGATCAAGGATGGTGCGGAAGCTGACTCCCGGCAGAGTGGCCACCACCTCACGCAGGGCCGCCTTGTTGCGCCGCTGGGCCGCCACGATCTCATCAAGCTTGGCCAGTTGGGCCAGGCCGATGGCCCCCTGCAGCTCCATCATGCGAAAGTTGAAGCCGACAAAACTGCGCCCCTCTCCCCCCCGCCCCCCGGGGTTGACGGCGTGGTCATGCCCGTGATCGTGGTACTCACTCATCTTACGCCACAAATCCTCGTCATCGGTGATGATCATCCCCCCCTCGCCGGTGGTCATGGTTTTGACCGGATCGAACGAGAAGGTGCCGCAGAGTCCGAAGGAGCCGCAGCGGCGGCCGTTGAGTGAGGCTCCCGCCGCCTGGGCCGTATCCTCCAGAACCGGGATGCCGTGGGCATCGGCGATTTTCCTGATCTCGGCAATCCGGGCCGGGGCCCCCATCATATGAACAGGAATAATCGCCTTGGTCCTGGCGGTTATCTTGCGCTCCAGGTCGGCCGGATCCAGATTCAGGGTTTCATCGACCTCGGCAAAAACCGGAATCGCCCCCACATCGAAGATCGCCTCCCAGGTGGCGACAAAGGTGAAGCACTGGGTGATCACCTCATCGCCGGGGCCTACTCCCATGGCGGTCAGAGCCACCTTGAGGGCGGCGGTGCCGGAGGTGACCGCCTGGGCGTGTTTCACTCCGCAGTAGCGGGCGAACTCCTCCTCAAACTGCCGCACCTTGTAGATGCCGCGCCGTTCATTGACAAACTCGTAGCGAAACAGTACCCCGGTGTCCAGCACCTCGCCGATCTGCCGCTTCTCCTCATCACCAAAAATTTCAAAACCAGGCATCTGTTCCTCCTATTCCCAGCCATTAATTGCTTCTTCGTAAATCGACATCACCTCTTCCAGGGTCGGCTTGCGGGGGTTGTTGGCCACCGGCCGGCTGACGGTGAGAGCGATCCGGGCCATCTCCGGGATATCCCCGCGAGGAATCTGCAAATCCGCCAAGGTTTTGGGAATCCCCACATCATCATTGAGACGGTAAACCGCTTCCACCGCCGCCTCACCCGCTTCCCGCATGCTCATCCCGCTCACATCCACCCCGAACATCTCGGCCAGGGTGCTGAAGCGCTCGGGAGCCCCGATCAAATTATAGGCCATCACATAGGGCAACAGTACCGCATTGGCCAGGCCATGGGGAATCTGGTGCATGCCGCCCAGGGGATAGGCCATGGCATGAACCAGGCCGACTCCGGCAGTGGCCAAAGCCTTACCGGCCAAAAGGCTGCCCAGCAGCATGGCGGAACGGGCCTCCAGATTGCTCCCGTTGGCGTAAGCCTTGCCCAGATTGGCGGCAATCAGATCAATCGCTTCCAGGGCGTACATATCCGAGATGGGGTGGGCCTGGGTGGAAACGTAGGCCTCCAGGGCATGGGTCAGGGCATCAATCCCGGTGGCGGCGGTGACATGGGGTGGAATGCTCAGGGTCAGGGCCGGATCAAGAACGGCGACGTCGGGGTAGAGCGGGTCACCGTTCATCCCGGCCTTGGAACTGGTTTTTTCATTGATAAAAACAGCGGTAAAGGTAACCTCGGCCCCGGTCCCGGCGGTGGTGGGCACCATGATCTTGGGCACCCCGGGCTTGCCGATCTTGCCCAGGCCGATATAGTCAGCGGCCTTGCCGCCGTTGGTCAGCAGAATGGCTACCGCCTTGGCCACATCCATGGCGGAACCGCCACCGACTCCGATGACGCAATCGCATTTAGCCTTTTTGGCCAGCTTGGCGCCGTTGTCCGCCAGCTTCAAGCCCGGCTCGGGGTCCACCTGATCATATACGGTGTAGAAAACGGAGTCAGCTTCCAAGGGAGCGGTAATCCGGGGCAGAAGTCCGGCGGCAACAACCCCGGGATCCACCACCAGAAATACCCGACTGCCGCCAAGGTCGCGCACCTGGGTGGCCAGATCATTGATGCTGTCCACGCCAAAATGGATCCGGGTGGGCTGGGTGACGGTAAAGGTTTTTCCTTGCATAATAGTGTCCTTTTTCATTTGAAAAAGCCGGGATGGCTGTTAGTGTGCGCAGAACAAAAAATTCTACCGCAGCTTAAAACGGAATACACGCAAAATATGCAGATCATGACCAGCAGATCGGAAAAAAAGAGGCAGGCGGCTCGGGTGGAAGAGCTGGCCCACGAGCTGGTGGGGCTTTCGGCTGGAGAGATCGCCCTCCTGCCCACCGACGATTTTCTCAAAAAGGAGATCCGGGCCGCCCACGCCATGAAGGGCGGGGCCCGCAAACGCCAAACCAAATATATCGCCGGAGAATTGCGACGGCAGGACACCAGCGACCTGGTAGCTTTTCTGGCCGCCCGCAAGGGTTCCCGACTCCAGGAGCAGGAGGAGTTTCACGAACTGGAAAACCTGCGCCAGGCGATTATCAGCGACGTGCTCGCCAATCAGGAAGAGGCGCGGGCCCTCGATCTTACCCTGCCGGAAAATTGGGAGAGTCCGGCCCTGGAACAGGCGCAGCAACTCTTTCCCAGCCTGGACGCCACCGCTATCCGCACCGCCGCCCACCGCTACGCCCGCAGCCGCAAAATCTCCCACAGCCGTGAAATCTTCCGGCAACTTAAAACCGCCCAAGATCGCCAACGCTACCAGGAACTGCAAACCCGAGCAGCCGAACAGGAAACGGCCGCCAAGATCGGCGAGTAGCCGGGCCCCTCTCCCCCTTTCCGGTCGCTGAACGAAAGAAGCCCCCGCAAACGATCATGTCGTTTACGGGGGCTTGAGATAAAAAAGATTCGGCGGCGACCTACTCTCCCACCAAGTTACCCTGGCAGTACCATCGGCGCAG
>JBLRWU010000021.1:0-22350 GCA_047921155.1 Desulfurivibrio sp. | reverse complement strand
GCCGGAAATCATCGCCGCCGGCCTTGCCGCCTTCGCCGGGGTCCGCCGGCGCCAGGAGGTCCGGGGGGAGGTGGCCGGCGTCACGGTGATCGACGACTTCGCCCACCACCCCACGGCGGTGCGGGAAACTCTCAACGCCCTGCGAGCCGCCTACCCCGGCCGCCGCCTGCTGGCGGTGTTCGAGCCCCGCACCAACTCAAGTCGCCGCCGGGTCTTCCAGGAGGCCTATGTGCCGGTATTTGCCCCCGCCGACCGGATACTCCTCCGGGTGCCGGAGGGGCTGACGACCATTCCCGAGGCGGAAAGATTTTCGGTGGAGCAACTGGCCGCCGACCTCACAGCCCGCGGCCAGAAGGCCCAGGCCTTCCCCACCACCGACCTGATTCTTGATGAACTGGCCGCCATCGCCCGCCCCGGCGATCTGGTCGCCATTCTCTCCAACGGCGGATTCGACGACATTCACCGCCGCCTGCTTACCCGCCTGTCTACCACCTCAAAGAATTAATCCTCCTGGCCCCGGCCCTTTTTTATTGCCGGCGTCGCTAATCGGCACCAGGTTTTCCGGGACCCGGATCTGTTTTTTTCTGAATAGCTATTCATTTTTTGCTTGACCTTGCCCCGGAGCAGGGCTAAAGAACACTCTAAGTTTTCATCTTCCGGAAGGTTCGCGGGCAAGCAAAGGGAGGGAAGAGTGGAACAGGAATACCTGATAGATCTCTTGTATGTGGTGGCCTTTTTCTTCGGCGGCATGGCCATGGCCGGCGGGCCGGTCATCATCTCCAAGCTGCTGGCCCCCCGAACCCTGCAACCCCAGACCAGATCCATTTACGAATGCGGGATGCCGCCCATCGGGGAGGCCTGGATCCGCTTCGGGGTGGTCTACTACCTCTACGCCCTGATCTTTCTCGCCTTCGCCGTTGATATCCTCTTTCTGTTGCCGGTTGCGGTGATCTACGCCGGGGAAACGATCCTCGGTTCGGCCCTGCTCGATTTCATCGTCATCTTCCTCTTCATCGACACCCTGGCGCTTGCCGTGGTCTATGCCTGGAAAAAGGGAGTTTTTCAGTGGGAACGGAAAATATTCAGCACCCCCCGATAGTCCATTTTGCCAACCTGGACAAGCTGCTCAACCTGGGGCGGGCCAACTCGCTGTGGCCTTTGACCTTCGGCCTGGCCTGTTGCGCCATCGAAATGATGGCCACCGGGGCCTCACGCTTCGATCTCGACCGTTTCGGAATCGGGGTCTTCCGCCCCGCCCCCAAGCAGGCCGACGTAATGATTGTCGCCGGCACGATCAGCAAGAAGATGGCCCCGGCGGTCGTCACCCTGTATGAGCAGATGCCCCACCCCAAGTGGGTGATCGCCATGGGCAACTGCGCCATCTCCGGCGGGCCGTTCGCTTTCGAAGGCCAGTACGGGATCGTGGAGGGAGCGGACAAGATCCTGCCGGTGGATATCTATATCCCCGGCTGCCCGCCCCGGCCCGAAGCCCTGATTGAAGGCTTGCTCCTGCTGGAAGAGAAACTGACCGGAAAACGACGCTGGCCGAGGGTCGAACCACAATGAAAAGCACTGCCGTAAAACAGGCCCTGGGCCCCCTGGCCACCGTAATTCAGGAGAGCGATTATGCCACTCGGGGCTTCCAGCTGGATGTAACGGTGGCCCCCGAGCAGGTGGTGGCGGCGGCGGAGATTCTCGACCGGGAAGGATTTTTTCTGGAAGCGGTAACCGGCGTCGACTGGCTGGGGGAGCAGGAAGCCCTGGCCAAGGAGGCGGCCAAGGCGGCCGCTGCTGCCAGGAAAGCGGCGGCCGAGGCCGCCAAAAAAGCCGCCGAAAGCGGGGAGGCCCCCGGCGAAGAGCCCGCTCCCCCCCCGGAAACGGCCCCGGAACCGGTGCCGGCCGGCGAGCCGGTGGAGGATAGCTTCGAGGTGGTTTACGATTTCAACTACTATCCCCAGCTCTGCCGGGTGGTGATCCGCACTCGAATCCCGCGCCACACCCCGCAACTGGCGACGATCTCCCGGGTTTATCCCGGCGCCAACTGGCATGAGCGGGAAACCCACGACTTTTTCGGCATTGTTTTTGAGGGTCACCCCGATCTCTCTCCTTTTCTGTTGCCGGAAGATGCCGATTTCCATCCCCTCTGCAAGGATTATAAGCCATGAGACCCCTGGCCGCGGATCCAGCCCACGAAACTTTCGTCCTCAATGTGGGGCCGCAGCATCCGGCCACCCATGGGGCCCTGCGACTCAAGCTGACCATGGACGGGGAGTATATTGTCGAAGCCGAACCGGTCCTGGGCTACATCCACCGGATGCACGAGAAGATGGGGGAGAATCGAACCTACCCCCAGTTTATGCCCAATACCGGCCGCCTGGATTACCTCTCCGCCCTCTCCTACAACCACGGCTACGCCGGGGTGGTGGAACGGGCCGCCGGCATCGAAGTGCCGGAGCGGGCCGAGTATATCCGGGTGGTCACCGTCGAGCTGAACCGAATCTCCAGCCATCTCCTCTGGTTGGGAGCCTTTGTCCTCGACCTGGGCGGCTTCACCCCCCTGCTTTACGTGATGGATGATCGTGAACAGATCCTCGATCTGCTGGAGTCGGTGACCGGCTCCCGCCTCACCTACTGCTATTTCCGCTTCGGGGGGGTTTACAACGATATCGACGATGATTTCATTGCCGGCACCCGCAAGTTTGTCAAGCGGATGCGCGAAAAGATGCCGATGTATCACAACCTGATCAGCAAAAACATCATTCTCCGTAAGCGTTTGGAGGGGATCGGGGTGATCAGCCCGGAGATGTGCCGTAAGTACGGGGCCACCGGGCCGGTGGCCCGCGGCTCCGGAATTGCCTACGATGTGCGCAAACATGAACCCTACTCGGTATATCCCGAAATCGATTTCGATGTTCCGGTTTATGAGCAGGGCGATTCCATGGCCCGCTATCTGGTGCGGATGGATGAGATCGAACAGAGCCTGCGGATTGTTGAGCAGGGGCTGGAGAAGATGCCGGAGGGTCCGGTGATGGCGGCCAAGGTACCCAAGGCGGTCAAGCCTCCCAAGGGGGATTACTACTTTGCGGTGGAGGCGGCCCGGGGGGCCTTTGGCATCCGGCTGGTCAGCGACGGCAGCACCACTCCCTACCGGCTGAAGCTGCGCTCACCCTCCTTTTCCAATGTCAGCCTGTTTGGCGAGGCGGCCCGGGGCCTGCTGCTGGCCGATGCCTTGGCCATGTTCGGCAGCCTGGACCTGGTAATTCCGGAGATCGACCGATAGGAGCCTTGTTGAGATGAGTGGATATCTTGAAATATTCCGGGTGCTGGCCTACATTGTCGGGGTTCTGGCCTTTGTCGGGCTGAACGCCGCCTTTCTGGTCTGGCTGGAACGCAAGGTAGCCGGGCATATTCAGCGGCGGATCGGACCCAAGGAGGTGGGGCCGTTCGGCATCATCCAGTCCCTGGCCGACGGGATCAAGCTGATGAGCAAGCAGCTGGTGGTGCCGGAACAGGCCGACGGCCTGCTCTACCGCCTGGCGCCGCTGATGACCATGGTCACGGCGGTGATGGTCTATGTCACCCTGCCCTTTGGCCCCACTTTGGTGGCCAGGGATCTTAATCTAGGACTGATGGTGGTTTTCGCCTTTGCCTCGGTCAACGTCCTGGCCCTGCTGCTGGCGGGCTGGGGCTCCAACAATAAGTACTCGGTAATCTCCGCCACCCGCGCCGTTTCCCAGAACGTGGCCTATGAGGTGCCGATGCTGATCACCGTGGTCGCCATGGTGATGATCGCCGGCAGCATGAATCTCAACGAGATCGTCAGCCAGCAGGGCAACCTGCTGCAGTGGTACATCTTCCCCTGGAACGGCAGTATCCTGCTGCCGGTGGCCTTTCTGATCTTCTTCATCTGCGCCCTGGCGGAAACCAACCGGGCCCCCTTTGACCTGGGCGAGGCGGAGAGCGAGCTGGTGGCCGGCTTCCACACCGAATACGGCGGGATGGGGTTCGGCCTCTTTTTCCTGGGCGAGTATGCCAACGTCTTCATGGGCTGCGCTCTTACCAGCATCCTCTTTCTAGGGGGTTGGCAGTGTCCCCTGGGCTGGGTTCCCGGGGTCCACTGGCTGCTGATAAAGACCTATTTTTTGATCTTCGTGGTCATGTGGATCCGCTGGACCTTTCCCCGGACCACCATTTATGGCCTGCTGAATCTTTCCTGGAAGGTGCTGGTGCCCTTTGCCCTGGTTAACCTGATCGTTACCGCAGCCCTGTTGAAGGTGTTTTAATGAGCGGCTATTTCCAAGAGCTTTATGACGGCGGCAAGAGCCTGCTGGTGGGCATGGGAATCACCTTCAAGTACATGCTCCAGCCGGTGGTCACCATGCAGTACCCCCGCCAGAGCGTGAAGATGACCCCGCGCTATCGGGGCCACATCGAGCTGGTGGCCGACGAGGAGGGCAACAATAAATGTATCGTCTGCGGCATGTGCCAGCGCAGTTGCCCCTCGGGCTGCATCTCCCTGGCCGGGGAGAAGCCGGAAGGGGGCAAGAAGAAGGTGCTGACCCATTACCAGCTAAATTTCACGACCTGCAGCCTCTGCGGCTCCTGTGTCGAGGGTTGCCCCACCGATGCCCTCGAGTTTTCCAAGGAATACAATCTGGCCGGGCTGACCAGCCAGGAATTTATTTTTGACCTGCTAAAACGTTTCGAGGAACGAAAGCGATGACCCCATTACTTTCGGTGGAGGGGCTGGCCGGGGTGGTTTTTCTCGGCTTTGTCCTGATCATCATCCTGGGCGCCCTGGTCGCCACCCATGCCGCCAGCCTGATCCGGGCGGTCAGCGGCCTGGCCCTCTGCCTGGTGGGCGTGGCCGGGGTCTATTACTTTCTCGGCAGCCCCTTTCTGGCCCTGATGCAACTGTTGATCTACGCCGGAGCGGTCTGTGTGGCCATCGTTTTTGCGGTGATGCTGGCCGAGCCCCAGGGGATTAAGAGATTCCAAAGCGTACATCCCCTGGCGGGACCGGGAGCGTTTGCCGCCGGGGCCTTGATGGCGTGGGGCCTGGCGGCCCTGGCCTTCAAGACTTCCTGGCCCCAGGCGGCCCAACGGGTCAATCCCGGCGCGGTGGAGGATGTGGGCCGGGCGATGATGACCACCTTCGTGGTCAGTTTCGAATTGATCTCCCTGATTCTACTGGTGGCGATCATCGGCTCCCTGGTGCTGGGTCGCCGGGGAAGGGATAAGGCGTGAACATGGATATTCTCAACATCTACAACGACCTCCATAGCTACCTGTTAATCGCCGCCCTGCTTTTCGGCTTCGGACTTTACGGGATCATCAAGAACCGCAGTTTGATCGGCATCCTGATCTCGGCTGAACTGGTACTCTGCGCCGCCTCGGTCAACTTTATGGCCTTCAACCGTTTTCTGGCCCCGGACCCGGTGGTGGGACAGATTTTTGCCCTCTTTATCATGGGCTTGGCGGCGGCGGAAGCAGCGATTGTTTTAAGTATCATCATCGCGGTTTACCGTAACTACAAGTCAATCGACCCCGAAGAGCCGGTGGAACTGGCAGGCTGACGAGGAATAGCGCCCCATGGAACCGATTGTATCGATAAAACCACTGCTCGCCCTGCTGGCCGCCCTCACCGGCGCCATCCTGGTAATGCTTTCCGGCCGCAATCCCAATATCCGGGAATCCTGGTCGACGGTGGCCGCCGTGGTGATGTTCACCATCATCGCCTCCATGGCCCCCGTGATCCTGGCCGGCAAGACCATCGTTTATCCCATCTTCCAGATTTTGCCCGGGATCTCGGTGACTCTGCGGGTGGACGCCTTTTCGATGATCTTTGCGGTGGCCGCCTCCTTCCTCTGGATTCTGGCGGTCTCCTATTCGGCCGGTTATATGCGGGGGCTGCATGAACACGCCCAGACCCGCTTCAACGCCTGTTTCGCTTTGGCCCTTTTCGGGGCCATGGGGGTGGCCTTTGCCGACAACCTCTTCACCCTCTACCTTTTCTATGAGATCGTCAGCATCGGCACCTATCCCCTGGTCGCCCATCACCAGGATAAGGAGGGTTACGAGGGGGCCAAGAAGTATATCGTTTACCTGACCACCACCGCCAAGGGGCTGGTCCTGCCGGCGATGATCCTGATCTATGTACTCACCGGCACCCTGGATTTCGCCGATAACGTCTCCACCGGCATCCTCCCCGAGGGAGCCAGCAGCGTCCTGGTGACGGTACTCTACTTCTTCTGCATCCTGGGCTTTGCCAAAAACGGGGTGATGCCGTTCCACGGCTGGTTGCCCGGCGCCATGGTGGCCCCCACCCCGGTCTCCGCCCTGCTCCATGCGGTGGCGGTGGTCAAGGTTGGAGTCTTCTGCACCACCCGGGTGATGCTCTATGTCTTCGGGGTTGACGTGATGGATGACCTCAACCTGGGGATCATCACCGCCTACTTTGTCTCCTTCACCATCCTGATGGCCTCGATCATCGCCCTGAGCAAGGACAACCTCAAGGCCCGGCTGGCCTACTCCACGGTGAGCCAGCTTTCCTACATCATCCTGGGGGTGGCCCTGCTGACCCCGGCGGCGGTGGAAGGGGGGCTGATCCATATCACCAACCATGCCTTTGCCAAGATCACCCTCTTCTTCTGCGCCGGGGCGATCTATGTGGCCACCCACAAGAAAAATATCTCCGAGATGGGGGGATTGGGCCGGGTGATGCCCTTTACCTTCGGGGCCTTTGCCATCGCCTCGCTCTCGATGATCGGGGCTCCGCCGGTGGGCGGCTTTGTCACCAAATGGTACCTGCTGGTCGGCTCAATGGATGCGGGACAGCTCGGGATTATCCTGGTGCTGCTCAGCTCCACCCTGCTCAATGTGGGCTATTTCGCCCCCATCACCTACAAGGCCTTTTTTGGTAAACCGCCGGCCGGCGAGGTCCATGCCGGCGGGATCCGGGAGGCGCCCTTGGCCATGGTGGTCCCCATCGTGATTGCGGCGACCATTTCGGTACTTATCGGTATCTACCCCGAGTTCATGATGCAGTTTGTCAAGCTGGTGACCGGGACATTAATGTGAGGCTGCCATGATCGTCAACTTCATCGATGCGCTGCGCCGGCAACTGCCGCTGCTCTCCAAGCTGGGGCTGGCTCTGCTCGCCCTGCTCCTGCTCTGGGACGCCCTGCTGCTGGATAAGAGCTATGTCCACATCGGCGCCGAAAAGCTGCCGGGCTTCTGGGCCCTTTTCGCCCTGGGGGCGGCGGTGCTGATCATTGTCGTGGCCAAGATCATCGGCGGGATGCTGCAGACCGACGAGGACTACTATGATCGGTAAACCGTCAGCAACACCGCAGGTTGCAGACGGTTTACCGCGAGCCGAAGAGATAAGGGGTTCTTGCAATGATAAGTGAATTCTGGCTGCATCCGGCTCTGATCCTGATCGTCGGCGCCTGCTTCATCCCCTTTTTCCGGGGAGCCCTGCGGGTGCCCTTCCTGCTGGCCGTGCCCACCGCTGCCTTCGCCGCCGTCCTCTCCATGAGCCATGGCAGCTTCGGGGTAGTGCCGTTTGCCGACTGGCAACTGGTCTTCGGCCGGGTGGACGGCCTGAGCCTGATCTTCGCCTACATCATGGCGTTGATGTGCATCATCGGCACCCTCTACGGCCTCCATGTCCGCGACCCCTACCAGCACATGGCCGCCTGGTTCTACGTGGCCGGCTCCCTGGGGGTGATCTTCGCCGGTGATTTCCTGGTCCTGTTCCTCTTCTGGGAGGTGATGGCCTTTGCCTCGGTCTTCCTGGTCTGGTTCCGCGGCCGGGCCCAATCCCTGGCCGTGGGTTATCGTTATCTGCTGGTCCATACCGCCGGGGGCCTGGCCCTGCTGGCCGGAATTGTCCTGCACTACCAGGCCAGCGGCAGCCTCACCTTCGGGCTGCTGACCGTGGCCGAGCCCACCATCGCCACTTGGCTGATCCTGATCGGCTTTCTGCTCAACGCCGCCGCCTTCCCCCTCCACTCCTGGCTGCCCGACGCCTATGGCGAGGCCTCGGTGATCGGCGCGGTCTTCATGTGCGCCTTCACCACCAAAACCGCGGTTTACGCCCTGGCCCGGGGTTTTGCCGGCCTGGAGATCCTGATCTACCTCGGGGTGATCATGGCGGTGGTGGGGGTGATCTACGCCATCCTGGAAAACGATGCCCGACGGCTGCTGGCCTACAGTATCATCAGCCAGGTGGGCTATATGGTGGCGGCGGTGGGGATCGGCACCACCATCGCGATCAACGGGGCTTCGGCCCACGCCTTTGCCCATATCCTCTACAAGGGCCTGCTCTTCATGGGCGTGGGCTCGGTGCTGCACATGACCGGCCGGAGCAAGTTCACCGAGCTGGGCGGGCTCTACAAAAAGATGCCCCGCACCCTGCTCTTCACCCTGGTGGGTTGCGCCTCCATTGCCGCCGTGCCGCTCTTCTCCGGCTTTGTCAGTAAATCGATGATCATCGCAGCCGGCTTTGACGCCCACCTTTACGGGGCCACCTTCATCCTGCTGGCGGCCTCGGCCGGGACCTTCCTCTACAACGGCCTCAAGATGCCCTACCTGATCTGGTTCGGCGAGTCCCGCTGTAGCCGGGAGACCTGGGACAGGGCCGGCGATCCCCCTTGGCATATGCAGCTGGCCATGGGGTTGGGTGCCTTCTTCTGCATCCTGGTTGGGGTTTACTACCCCTACCTCTACGGGATGTTGCCCTTCCCCGAAGTGGCGGCGGTCTACCAGCCCTACAAGACCTATCAGTTGGCGGAAAGCCTGCAACTGCTGGCCTTCACCGCCCTGGCCTTTTACTTTATGCGCAACCTCCTGCGACCCAGGGCCACCATCACCCTGGATCTGGACTGGTTCTACCGCCTGGGGGGCCGGGCTTTTCTCTGGCTGGCCCGCAAGCCCCTCCAGAGTTCCGATGCGGCGGTCAACAACGCCTATAGCACTTGGGGGCTCAACCCCCTGATGACCATCTCCAGTTTCTGGTCCTGGTTTGACTGGCACGCCATCGACGGGGTGGTGGACGGCATCGCCCGGGGTGTGCGCGGGGTCGGCAATCAAGTCCGACATATGCAGTCGGCCCGGTTACAGGTCAATATTTTTTATACCGTTTCCATCGTGGCAGTGCTGCTGATCCTTTACCTCTTCTCGAACTGACCGAGGTTTTTGCCTTATGGATTTTCTGCTTATAAATCAAGGGTTTCCATATCTTAGCGCCCTGGTCTTTTTGCCACTTGTGGGGGCGTTACTGTTGCTGGCGATGCCGGGGGATAACGCCTGCCGCAACTGGTCCCTGATCGTTACGGTCCTCACCGCCCTGATCTCTCTGCCGCTCTTTTTTCTCTTCGACAGCTCCACCCACCTTTACCAGTTCGGCGAGCATCGGTCCTGGATTTCGGCCTGGAATATCAACTACACCCTGGGGGTGGACGGGATCAGCCTGCTGCTGGTACTGATGACCACCCTGATCATGCCGCTCTGTGTGCTGGGTTCCTGGCGCTATATTCAGAAGCGGGTCAAGGAGTTCATGTTCTGCCTGCTGCTGATGGAGACCGCCATGCTGGGGGTTTTCATGGCCCTGGACATCGTACTCTTCTATATCTTCTGGGAAGCGATGCTGATTCCCATGTATCTGATGATCGCGGTCTGGGGCGGACCCCGCCGGATGTACGCCTCGATCAAGTTTTTCCTTTACACCCTGGCCGGCTCGGTGATGCTGCTGGTGGCGATTATCGCCCTCTTTCTCACCTCCGAGCCCCAGACCTTCAGCATTCCGCTGCTGATGGAGCAGAGCTTTTCCACCACCTTCCAGATCTGGGTCTTCCTGGCCTTCTTCCTGGCCTTTGCCATTAAGGTGCCGATGTTCCCCTTCCACACCTGGCTCCCCGCCGCCCATGTAGAAGCGCCCACCGCCGGCAGCGTGATCCTGGCCTCGGTCCTGCTCAAGATGGGGACCTACGGTTTTCTCCGGTTCTGTTTGCCGATCACCCCCGAGGCCACCTTTATCTTCATGCCCTACGTCCTGTGGCTGTCGATCATCGGTATTCTTTACGGCGGCTTCACCGCCCTGGCCCAGGAGGATATGAAAAAGCTGATCGCCTACTCCAGCGTCGGGCACATGGGCTTTGTCACCCTGGGGATCTTTGTCCTCAACGCCCAGGGAATCGAAGGGGCGATCCTGCAGATGATCAATCACGGGATCACCACCGGGGCGCTCTTTTTCTGTGTGGGAATGCTCTACGAACGGACCCACAGCCGGGAGTTGGCGCTGAACGCCGGGATAGGCAAATTGATGCCGATCTATGTGGTCTTCCTGGGCTTTTTCTCGCTCTCATCCCTGGCCTTTCCCGGCACCAACAGCTTTGTCGGCGAGTTTATGATTCTGGCCGGCGGTTTTTCCCATTCGATTCTGATCGCCGCTTTCGCCATTCCCGGAGCGGTGCTGGCCGCCGCATATATGTTTCGCCTGCTGCAAAAGGTGGTCTGGGGCGGGACCAATAACCCAAGTCATCACGGCCTGCTGGATATCAACGTCCGCGAGATCGCGGTGCTGGCGCCACTGCTGCTCTTTGTTTTCTGGATCGGTCTCTCCCCCGGACCCTTCCTGGAGGTGATGCAGGCCAGTGTGGCCCATCTGCTGGAACAGGTCGGCACCGCCGATGGCGGCGGCATGACCCTGAGCCGGTTACTGCTGCCCTAAACCCATGAAGCGAGAATAGGTCGATAAATGAAGGTTCTTCTCTTTTTACCTGAACTTTTTATGTTGCTGGGCATCCTGGTCCTCTTCCACCTGAGCGTGGGCGGGGCCGACGGCCGGCGGGCTCGCATCGCCGCCCTGGTCTTCGCCGTCGGCACGGTCGTACTCACCGCTTTTTGCCTGGGGCAACGGGGGACCATCTTTTTCGAAGCCTACCAGGTCGATCTCTTCTCGCAAATCATCAAGCTGATCCTGGCCCTGGGGCTGACTGCCGTTCTGATCATCGGGCGGGAGCTGAAGGATATCCAAAACTCGATCCGGCCCGAGTATTACCTGTTTCTGCTGGGCTCGACCACCGGCCTGATGATGCTGATCAGCAGCGCCGAACTGCTGACCATGTTCATGGCCCTGGAGCTCTCCTCCTTCTGCCTCTACCTGCTGGTGCCGATGCGGGATGACCGCCAGGGCCTGCGGATCCAGATGGAGGCGGCGGTCAAATATGTGATCTTCGGGGTGGTGGCCAGCGGGGTGATGCTGTTCGGCATGAGTTATCTCTTTGCCATGAGCGGCAGCACCCATTTCAGCGTGATGCTGCCCGCCCTGGCCGGGATGCTGGATAATCCCGCCGTTTTGGTCGGGATCGTGATGGTTATGGCCGGATTTTTCTATAAGCTGGCGATCTTCCCCTTCCACTTCTGGGTGCCGGACGTCTACCAGGGCGCCTCCAACGAAACCACCAGCTTTATTGCCTCCCTGCCTAAAATTGCCGCCGCGGCCATGCTGGTCAAGATCTCCTCCCTGGCTGCCCCCGGCAACAGCACCCTGGTCAGCCTGCTGACGGTGCTGGCGGTGCTGTCGATGTTCTATGGCAACCTCTCGGCCCTGGTACAGAAAGATATCAAGCGAATGCTGGGCTTTTCCGGCATCGCCCATGCCGGTTTCATTCTGGTCGGCGTACTCACCTTCGGCGAAGCGGGCTATGCCGCCGCCCTCTACTATGGCACCGGCTATGTGGTGATGAGCCTGGCCTGCTTCCTGGTGATCTGCAATGTCTCCCAGCAAGGTGAGAACGTCAAAATCGAGGATCTGAGCGGCCTGCACAAGCGGGCTCCCCTGCTGGCCCTGGTGCTGGCGGTGGGGATGTTTGCCCTGGCCGGCATTCCGCCCTTTGTCGGTTTTATGGGCAAATTCATGCTGCTGACCAACGCCTTGAGCCAGGGCTACCTGATGCTGGTAATTCTGGCGGCACTCAACACCGCCATCGCCATCTACTATTACCTCTCGGTGGTCCGGGTGGCCTACACCACCGAACCGGAAGCCCGTACCGCCATCAGGCTTGACGGCGCCACCAAGATTTTGGGTATCGCCCTGATTCTGGTGATTATCGCCCTGGGGGTACTCCCCGGTCAGGCCCTGGACCTGGCTGCCACCGCGGTCCGCACCCTGCTCTAAATCTGCCGACTTTTGACGGCTCTCAAGGCAGTATTGGCGACAATAGTGTTGACGCAACAGTGCGGTCTTGCTATATTGCCGCCGTCTTTCCGATCCCGGGTAGCTCAGCTGGTAGAGCAGGTGACTGTTAATCACCCTGTCGGGGGTTCGAGTCCCTCCCCGGGAGCCAAGTAAAATCAAGGTCCATGGTTATTGCCGTGGACCTTTTTTTGTCCCTTTTCCCCTTATTCTTTCCGAATCGCCCGACCCCATCACAGCCCTCCTCCCCTGGTTTGCCTTGACGATTGCTCTCTTTTGCGGTCAACTGCGGTTTCGATCAATAACTATCCCCTTCGGATGCATCGGTGATGCCAACCACGGAGCAGCAACATGAGCAACAATGAATCCCTTTACGGGTGGAGTGAGGATCTGGGCGTTTCTCTGCTGGCCAAACTGCGCAGCGATCTTAAGCAGGCGATGCGCGACAAGAATGAAGAGCGCAGAAATACCATTCGCCAGATCATCAGCGAATTCCCCAAACTGACGGTGCCGATCACCCTGGAATCGGGCAAGAAGAGCACCCGGCTTAAAAAAGAGGATGAGATCAGTAACGACGACATTCTGGGGGTGATCTCCGGGCTGGTTAAATCCGAGAAAACCACCTTGGAGTTACTGAAAAAGGAGAGCTCACTCTACCTGGAGATTCTGCATACCTACCTGCCACGTCCCGCCAGTGAAGAGGAGATCAGCGCCTGGGTTCGCGAAAATATTGATCTGGCCGCCTTCAAAACACCCATGCAGGCCATGGGAGCGATTATGAAACATTTTGGCAAAAAGGCCGATGGCAATTTGGTGAAGAAAGTTCTGGCCACCCTGGCCGGATAATGGGTTAGATTCCGCTGTCCATGCGCGCCGCCCCGCTTGTCAAAAGGCCACTGGAGTCAGCCGCCGGTCCGGGGCAGCGCCAGGGAGTTCTGACCGCCTGGTGCCGGGCGGGCCTGGACCTCTTCTTCCCGCCCCGTTGCCTGGGTTGCAGCTCCCCCCGGCCCCACTCGTTGCCGCCACTATTCTGCCCCGACTGCCTGGACCAGATCCACCCCCTGCTCTCCCCGCTCTGCTCCTGCTGTGGCCGTCCCTTCCCGGGAGCGGCGGAGGATAACCATTATTGCGGAGCCTGCCTGCAAAGGCCCCCCCGCTTCCGCCGGGCCCGGGCGGCGGTCCTTTATGATCCCCCCATTGCCCACGCCATTCATGCCTGCAAGTACCATGGCGAATTTGCCGGGTTGGCGACCTTCGCCGCCCTGGCCCACCACTCCCCAGCCATTGCCGAACTTGCTGAAAGCGACTACATTCTGCCGGTGCCCCTCCACCCAAAACGTCTCCGGCACCGGGGCTTCAACCAGGCTCTGCTGCTGGCCCGGGCCCTGTTCCCCCACCGCCGTCGGGTTATAAAGGCTGATCTGCTGCTACGCCGGCGCTGGACCGAGCCCCAAACCGGGATGGATGGCAGGAAACGAAGAAACAACCTACGGGGCGCCTTCGCCCTGGGTCAACCGGAACTGATAAAAAATCGCCGGATTCTGCTGGTGGATGACGTTTTCACCACCGGCAGCACGGCCAACGAATGCGCCAAGGTTTTGGCTGCTGCCGGAGCCGCCTCCATCGAGGTCCTGACTCTGGCTCGGGTTCGGGAGTAGGAGAGAAAATGAAGATTAACGGTCACCATTATCGCACCATCTGGCCAGATCCCGCCGATCCCCGGATCATCCGGATCATCGATCAGCGCCGGCTGCCCCATGCCCTGGTGGAGGAGCAACTGCGGACGGTGGAGGATTTTGCTCGCGCCATCAGGGAGATGTATGTACGCGGAGCGGGGTTGATCGGAGCCACCGCCGCCTTTGGTATCTACAGCGCGACCATGGCCGCTCCCGACCATGATCCCTGGCCTGCGCTCCAACAAGCCGCCGCCACCTTGATCGCCACCCGCCCCACCGCCGGTAATCTTGCCTGGGCGGTGGAGCGGCAACTGGCGGGGCTGCAGAGCCACTCCACGACCCGGGCGATGCGCCAGGCCGCTTTTACCCTCGCCTGCGCCATTGCCGATGAGGACGCCGAATATTGCCGCCGAATCGGAGAACATGGCCTGGAATTGATCCGGGAGATCAGCAAGCGCAAGGGCGGCGGCCCGGTCAATATTCTTACCCACTGCAACGCCGGCTGGCTGGCCTTTGTCGACTACGGATCTGCCACGGCGCCGGTTTACGCCGCCCACCGCGTCGGGATTCCGGTTCATGTCTGGGTGGATGAGACCAGGCCCTGGTTGCAGGGTGCCCGACTCACCGCCTGGGAGCTGGCCGGCGAAGGGGTGCCCCACACCCTGATCAGCGACAACTCCGGGGGACATCTGATGCAGCACGGGCTGGTGGACCTGGTAATCGTCGGCACCGACCGCACCACCCGCTGCGGCGACGTGGCCAATAAGATCGGCACTTATCTCAAAGCCCTGGCGGCTTTTGATAATGGAATCCCCTTCTATGTCGCCCTGCCTTCTTCCACCTTCGATTGGCAAATTTGTGACGGGCTGACCCAAATTCCCATTGAAGAACGATCGGGGGATGAGCTACGCTATGTTTGCGGCTTGAACGATCAAGGACTTGAGGAGCGGGTGTTGATCTGTCCCCCAGCAACCCCGACCAAAAACCATGGTTTCGATGTAACCCCCGCCCGTTTGATCAGCGGCCTGATCAGTGAACGCGGGATCATGCGGGCCGAGGAAGCCGACATCATCAGACTTTATCCGGAACAGCAGCAATAATGATATTTTCAGCCTAAAGGAGGAGCAGATGGCGGACCAGGCGCAGCACCAACACGAACCGGAAGATCCCGGGGTTTGCAGCAAGGTCGGATATTTTTTCATTGCCGTGGTGGCCGCTCTTTTTCTGCTGGCCCTCTACAACTAAGTTGACTTGTCAACTGTTGGCGTTGCCGCCAATAATTGCTCCTTGACCTTGGGCCTCGACCGGACTAACATACGCTACAGTACAAATAGGCAAAAGCAACGTTAAGGGGCGCCGGGGGACCGGGCATGGCGGCAATCGGTTAATGATATGAACTTTCGACAATTTCTTATAATGCTTAGCGGCGGTGTAGCTCTGATGGTTATGCCTGCGACCGGTTTTGCCGCCGATGAAGCCGGCTTAGACGGTGGTCGCTTTTATACCCCGCTGCTCAGTCGACTGCTGCCCAACTTTGGCGAACCGTCCGATATCCTGAACCGTACCCCTGCTTCAACAGCTCGATTTAGCTTGAATTTCTTTACCACTGTGACGGATACGGCTACCTCCGGCGCCGGTGACAACAGCTCGGGGTCCGCCACCTACCTGGCCCAGTTACCGGTTCGGCAATCCGCCACCGGTATCGCCGACCTGGACTATGGCTCCTACTACGGGGCAACTCGCCTTGATTTGAGCCGCTTTAATTCCGCCGACGGTTACTCGCTGACTCCCCAGCGCCCGGGAGATCATCTGAACCTGAGCCTGGAGGCGGGGGGCCGACATGATGACCTGAACGCAGGCATGCTTTATGCCTATCGGAGCAGCTATTCCCCCCTCGATTCCGAACTGGGTTTTTCTCCCTACCCCATGTACATCTTCACCCCGGTTAGCGGAGTTGATGCCGCGTACGATGAGCGCAGCCACGATGGCCATGCCGTTTTTCTTTATCTGGGCTATAACTTTACCCAGCACCTGAACGTGCGCGGCACCCTGGGACTGGCCAGAACCAGCAGTCGGTCCGGGGAAGAAAACAGTCAACGCCTCGGCGAACAGAGTCGACGCTGGGGGGTGGATTTAGCCGCCACTTACCGCTTGCTTGACAACCTGGTTTATGAAGCTCACCTGGGATACGTCAGCATCGAAGACCCCTCCCCCTCCGTTGCTGCGGCAGCCTCCCAAAGTGGCGGCTCCGACAGTGTTCCCCTCTCCTCCGGGAGCCCCCCAGCCTCCCTTTACCAGATTGGCAGTCATATTCGCATGACCTTCTGAGGTCACTCCGACGGCAGCAACTCCTTGAAATAAATGATTGAGGGGTAATGCCGAGAGAATAGTATCGGCGCGCGACTGCTGGCCCGGGCCACATGAATCAGGTTCGCCAGGCCGTCCTTCCCGGCCGCATCCAACACCCGCTCGGTGTCGTCGACCAGCATGGCGCGTCTTCTGTCGTAACCCAGCCGTTTTTGCAACAGGGGCCAGAATTCCGCCTCCTCCTTGGCCAGGCCGATCTCCTCGGCACAGACCACCCGATCACAATAGGAGAGCAGGGCGGCCTTGGCCATCTTGATCGCTAACGTTTTGGGGTGAGCATTGGTCACCAGGCAGAGCAACTTCCTTTTTCTCTGACAAAATTCCATAAAATCAATCACATGAGGATGAACCTCGATCAGTGAGTCAATCTGACATTTGAGGGCGGGAATGTCCAGGCCCAAAATCTCCGACCAGTAATCGAGGTTGGTCCAAGCCAGAGTGCCCTCTCGCCGGTCATATTCACCACGCAAACGGCTGCGCGCCTCAACGATTTCAAGGTCATGGGCCAAAGCGTAATTTTCGGGCAGAAATGAGTGCCAGAAATAGTCGTCAAAATGGCGGTCGAGCAAAGTACCGTCCATATCCAGCAGCACGGTATCTATCTGCTCCCAGTCAAGGCACGGCGTGATTCTTCCGGTGACGGACATTACTTATAACTCCTTGAATGAACTAACTTTTTATTTTGTAATGACGGGCTATCAGGGCAGGACCAGGGAGCCGCGTAAACTTGTTATGGTATCAAGCTGGTTGGCAAGCAGGTACTCCTCGATCCCCCTGATGATCTCGCCGGTGGCTCCGGGGTTGACGAAGTTGGCGGTGCCCACCTGGACGGCGGTGGCTCCCGCCACGATAAATTCCAGGGCATCGACGGCGTTCATGATCCCCCCGATCCCGATTACCGGAATCTTAACACAGTTGGCGACCTGCCAGACCATCCGCAACGCCACCGGCTTGATGGCGGGACCCGATAACCCTCCCACCACATTGGCCAGCTTGGGGCGGCGGCTACGCAGATCGATGGCCATGCCCAGCAGCGTGTTGATCAGAGAAACCGCATCGGCGCCGCTCTCCTCAACCGCCCGGGCCATGGCGCCGATATCGGTGACGTTGGGGGAGAGTTTGAGAATCAGGGGCCGGGTGGTGGCTTTGCGCACCGCTTTGGTTACCGCCGCCGCCATCGCCGGGTCGGTGCCAAAGGCCACCCCGCCCTGCTTGACGTTGGGACAGGAGATATTGACCTCAATGGCGGCAACGCCCTCGGCCTGTTCCAGGCGGGCCGCCAGTTCGGCGTACTCTTCAACGCTGTTGCCGAGAATATTGACCACCACCGTGGCCCCCACCCCGTGCAGCCAGGGCAGTTTCTTGGCCAGAAATTGCTCCACTCCGACATTTTCCAGGCCGATGGCATTGAGCATGCCACAGGCGGTTTCGACGATCCGGGGAGGCGGATTGCCCGCTCGCGGTTCCAGGGAGATCCCCTTAACCACCACGGCCCCCAGCTGGTGCAGATTGACAAAGGGAGCAAACTCCCCGCCGTAACCAAAGGTTCCCGAGGCGGTCATAACCGGATTGCTCAGCCGCAGGGCGCCAATCCGTACCGCCAGGTCTGGTTGCCCGATGGCGGGGGGGAGCCGCTCCACGGTTACCGCCGCTGCCGGTTCGCCGCTGCCGTTATCCCTACTCAATCCAGACATATCGTCACCCGGCCAAGATTAATCTTTTTAACTTTATTCACCGGTTCCACGCGATATCCTCGGCCGCGAAGACCGGTCCATTTTTGCATACGTGCTGATAGCCGTCTGTTTTGGTGGTCGTTTTCACCGCACAGCCCAGACAGGCGGAGATCCCGCAGGCCATCATGGTTTCCATGGAAACCTGACAGGGCCACTCCCGCTCAATGGCGTAAGCGGCCACCGCCGCCATCATCGGCGTGGGGCCACAGCAGTATATCCGATATTTTCCCTCCGTCAGGTATCTGGGCAACAACTCCGGCACAAGCCCCCCGTGCCCCAGGGTGCCGTCGTCGGTGGCCAGTCGGGGCCGCAATCCCATCACCTCGAATTCCCGAGCTAATTGACCCAGATCGTTGGCGGTTCGAGCCCCCAGCAGCAGGACGATATCTTGGGGCGGGTCCGCCCGTCGCAGCAGCTCCCGGGCCAGGAAGAAGAGCGGGGCGATCCCCATCCCGCCACCGACCAGGCAAACCCGCCCCTCTCCCAGCAGAGAAAAGCCTCGCCCCAACGGCCCAACCAGCCCGGCCACTTCGCCTTTTTCCAGGGCGGCCAGGCGCCTGGTCCCCTCGCCAAACACCTTGAACAGCACCTGAATCCGGCCATCGGCCATGCACTGGTGAATGGAAAAAGGGCGACTCAAGAGCGGGTCCAGCATGGCGCCGGAGCGCAGCATGACGAACTGGCCGGGCCGAGCCGTCGCGGCGATCTCCGGTGCGATCAGGGTAAGACGAAAGATATCGTCGCTGATTTTTTCCTTTTTGCTGACCTCAGCCGCAAATTGACCGGTCATCACTGTCCCTCCCGGTTGAACCGGTATATTTTACCGCACAATTAAGCTGATCACTCGCTCCAAGTCGTCGGGTGAGAAATATTCTATCTCCAATTTGCCGCGCTCACCGTTCTGGACCACCCGGACTCGGGTATCGAAATGGCGCACCAGATCGGCGGTTATGGAGCGACAGTAGGAGTCGGGGATGGCATTGCCCTTCTTGCGGGCTCCAGCCTGACCCCGCTGACTGGTAACCCTTTGCGATTTCTTGCGCCGCACCAACTCCTCGGTCTGGCGAACGCTCATCCCCTGCTCAACCACTTTGTCCCGCACTTCCCGCATCATCTCTTCGCTGTCCAGGGCGAGGAGTACCCGGGCATGGCCCATGGTGAGTCGCCCCTGGGCCAAATCATCCTTGGCGAAGGCGGGCAACTGATTGATCCGCAGGGCATTGGCCACGGTGGAGCGATCCTTGCCCACCCTTTTCGCCACATCTTCCTGGGTCAAACCATACTCCTGAACCAGGCGCAGGTAGGCCTCCGCCTCCTCCAGAGGGTTGAGATCCTGGCGCTGAATATTTTCCACCAGAGCCAACTCCAGCTGATCCCGGGGGGAAACATCCTTAACCAGTACCGGTACCCGACTAAGTCCGGCCCGGCCGGCAGCCCGCCAGCGCCGCTCTCCGGCAATAATCTCGTAGCGCTCATCCTCTCCATCGAGCCGCCGCACCACCAGTGGCAACAGCACCCCCTGCTCCCGAATCGACTCGGCCAACTGCTCCAGGGCTTCATCATCCACCTGCTTGCGGGGCTGGTTGGGATTGGGTGCGATCAGATCGATGGCACAAATGAAGTAGGAGCGTGCCTCCTCCTCGTCGCGGGAGGGTAACAACGCGCCCAACCCTTTACCCAGGGGATTTCTTTTTACCATTGCACACCCTCCTTCCTGCGGTATTCGGGGTAGATCAAGAAAAGCTCTTTCATTCGCCCGGCTGATTTTGTTGCTGTTTGTGGCGCCCCAGAAACTCCCGGGCCAACTGTACATAGCTGACCGCCCCGCTGGAGCGGCGGTCATAGAGAATGACCGGCTTGCCATGACTGGGCGCTTCGCTGAGTCTTACGTTGCGTGGAATTACGGTGCGGTAGGAACGGCCCTTGAAGTGGGCCTCAACTTCACTGGCCACCTGGTGGGTCAGGCGATTGCGACCATCAAACATGGTCAGCAGCAGCCCCTCGATCACCAGCCGGTTGTTATATGAGCTTTTCACCAACCGGATGGTTCGTACCAGTTGACTCAAACCTTCCAGAGCAAAATATTCGCACTGCATGGGGATGATCACCGAATCGGCTGCGGTGAGCGCGTTGATAGTCAGCAGTCCCAGGGATGGCGGGCAATCGATAAAAATAAAATCGTATTGGGACCGCACCGGCTCCAGTAGCTTGTCCAGGTAGCGCTCCCGCTTGCTGGCCGACATCAGTTCGACCTCCACCCCGATCAAATCGATTCGGCTGGGCAGCACGAAGAGCTTACCGTTCATCTCCGCCACCTCGACAATGGCCTCCGCCGCCGCCACCCCCTCCACCAGACAGTGGTAGAGATGCGGCGCCTGCTCCCGTCCCCCGGCGGGCTGGCAGCCAAGCCCGCTGGAGGTGTTGCCCTGGGGGTCACCATCTACCACCAGCACCCTGCGCCCCAACACCGCCAGCGAGGCCGCCAGATTGATCGTGGTGGTACTCTTGCCCACCCCACCTTTCTGGTTGGCCAAAGCCACCACCTTGGCCCTGCGGACTCCATCCTTTGCTTTTGTCATTCCGCCCCTCCCCTTTGCGCCATATAACACCATTTCTCCGGAACGGCCAAGTCCCATTTCTATTCAAACAACACCCCATATCCCGATGTTTCACGTGAAACATCGGGATATATTGCGAACATACAGGAAGATAGTCGGGAGATTGGGCAAAAACATCGCAATTGATCACCCAGGCCAACGACAAACAGGCGCGTTAGCGGGCCGAGAAATTACTACAGCAGCGCCCTCAGCAATTCAGCGGTACGGACCATGGAACTTAAGGTGATCGATTCATCCGTGGTGTGCACGTCGGTCATCCCGATCCCAAGAATGGCGGTGGGCAAACCCTGGGCGTTGAAGATGTTGGCGTCACTGCCGCCACCGGCCACCACAAAGCGCAGGGGGCGCTTGAGCTGCTCTGCAGCCCGATTGAGTCGGGCCATCACCGGCGCATCTGCGGCAAGGCGCATGGCAGGAAACTGCTCCTCGACCATAAATTCCAGGCGGGCATTCGGGCGCGAAGGGCCGGCGGGGACAACCGACAGCGAGTTATGCCGCTGGACAGCACCCCGGAAGGCATTCTCGATGGCGGCCGTATAACGAGCCAACTTTTCCGGGCTATGACTGCGAACTTCGCCATCGATCCGAGCCAGCTCCGGCACAATATTGGTGGCTTTACCACCGCTGATCAGGCCGATATTGGCGGTACTCTCCTCATCAAGGCGGCCCAAAGGAAGTTCGGCAATGGCCCGGGCCGCCAACTGAATGGCACTGATCCCCTTTTCCGGGTGCAGACCGGCGTGGGCAGCCAGGCCATGCACCCGGGCGGTAAAATGGTTGGAGGCCGGGGCTCCGATCACCGCCAAGTCGATTCCGGCACTGTCCAAAGCAAAACCGCCAGGAGCACGAATCAAGCGGAAATCCAGATTCTTGGCCCCCAACAGGCCGATCTCCTCACAGGTGGTGAAAACAAACTCCAGGGGGGGGCGAGGAGCGCCGTCCTCTTTAAGGCTGCGGGCCAACTCAACCAGCATGGCTATTCCCGCTTTGTCATCGGCACCCAGGACCGTGGCCCCGGCGCTGCTGAAGGTCTCCCCGCTGCGATGAACCCGGACCCCGGAGGCCGGCTCCACGGTATCCAGGTGACAGTTGAAAAAGAGCGCAGGAAGTTCACCATCGCCACCGATGCGCACCACCAGGTTGCCGGTATCGGAACCGGTGGCGGCGGCGGAAGCATCTTCGAGAATCTCCGCCTTGAACTCGGTGGCAAAGAGACCGCGTAAAAAGGCGGCCAAACGTCCTTCCCGGCGGGAGGGGCTGTCAATTTCACAGAGCCGGACAAAGATATCGGCCAGGCGTTCAGCTTGCAGGGGCATAGCGCGGTTTCCTCGGGTCGTTCAGTAGTGGCAGGGTAATCTGCACATACTACAACAGAGTATCGGCTGGGAAAAGCAGGAAAAATGATTCCTGCTTGCCAGCAAGGCCCGGGCGGGGCTATGATGACCGCATCAAGGAGCCGGGCGGTTTATAAGGTTTTGGGATTGCTGAAACTTTCCGCCCGGGAAAAAACTTACTTAAATAGGGAGTAAAATTATGGCCATCTTCAAATGCGAAAAATGCGGTGCCACCAAGGAGGGACGCTGCAAACCTCAAAAATGTCCCATCTGCGGAGAAAAGGGCTGCATGACCAAGGAGGAAGCAGCGGGGTCTGCCGGGGCAAAAAAGTGCGGCTGCGGCTGTAAAGCCCACAAATAACCGGGGTTGATGCTTTTGCAATATACCGGGGCAGCGGGGGTAGGGAGATGAACGAAACG
>JBLRWU010000020.1:4954-22492 GCA_047921155.1 Desulfurivibrio sp. | reverse complement strand
GACTTCAAGGGCCCATCTTTAATTCTCTCTGCTTAGTTTTCAAAGATCGCTTGCTCTCCGGGAAACCCGAAGGACAAGTTGGCAATCTACTCAGAATCGCCGATGTTGTCAATTGCTTTTTTTGCTTGCGGCTCAAATTATCTGCCGCCCTTAATCCCCTTCCCAACCGGTCTGGTGGCGGCCTGAGGACCGAGTCACGACCAGCGGGAAGGCCGGGAAGATAGCCGCGCCCGGGCCTCTTGTCAACGACTTTCGCCATCTTTTTTTCTCAGGGATGCGGCGGGGGTGAATCGCATCTATTAATAGCGGCAGCCGCACAGGCAGCACCAAATCCGTTGTCGATATTGACCACCATCACCCCCGGCACACAACTGTTGAGCATTCCCAACAGGGCGGCGAACCCGCCAAACCCGGAGCCGTAACCCACGCTGGTGGGCACCGCGATCACCGGTTTATCCACCAGGCCGCCGACCACACTGGGCAAGGCCCCCTCCATTCCCGCCACCACGATCAGCACCGTGGCCTCCTCCAGCAGTTGTCGCTGACCCAGGAGACGATGGATACCCGCCACTCCCACATCAAAGAGGCGATCGACCGGATTGGCCAGAGCTTCGGCGGTAAGGGCGGCCTCTTCGGCCACCATTTCATCGGAGGTGCCGGCGGAGAGCACCACGATCCGTCCCCGGCAGTTAGCCGCAGCGCGAGCGGGCAGATTGGCCGTAAGCATCCGGGATCCCGGATGATAGGTCAACTCCGGGAAAACGGTGCAGACCGCCGCCGCCTTCTCCGGCTCGATCCTGGTGGCCAGCGCCACTTCGCGGCGGGCCAGGATAGCGCCCATAATTCGCTCGATCTGCTCGGCGCTTTTCCCCGCCCCGTAAACCACCTCCGGAATCCCGGTCCGCAGCCGCCGATGATGGTCCAGATGAGCCCCGGCCAGCAACTCGGAGGGCCAGTGCTTAAGTTGAGCCATAACCTCGGCCACCGAATGCCGGCCGGCGGCCAATTCGCCCAGCAATTTTTCCAGGTTTTGTTTTTCCATGGCAGACAACACCTCCAGCCAGTAAAGTGGGGAGCCTTTGCAACGCCGCCTTCACCCGGTAGCGTCCCGTAAACATACAACAAAAGGTACTCCGTTAACATGTCTAATAACTCGTCTCGCACCTGGCTGAAACTGAGCATCAGGTGTCCGGCCGCCATGGCCGACAACGTTGCCGCCCTGCTGGCCTCCTTCAACCCGGCGGGGACGGAACAGGGCTACAGCGCTTTCGGGGACAATCCGGAGTGGGAGACCGTCTCCCTGTACCTGGAGCAAACACCCGCCGCCGATGAAATACTGGCCGAAATCGATGCCGGACTGGCCGATCTGCAGCAGCGGAGCCCGACCGGCCAAACCTGGCAGATTAAACGTCAGCTCATTGCCGATTGCGACTGGAACGCGGCCTGGAAAAAACAGTTCACCCCGTTGAGCGTGGTGCCGGGGCTGATCATCAAGCCCAGCTGGGAGGATTACACCCCGCAACCCGGCGAAAAAGTGATTGAGATGGACCCGGGGATGGCGTTTGGCACCGGCCACCACGCCAGTACTCGCCTGGCCCTGCAACTGCTCGAGGAGTTGTGCCACGGGGCCCACCCCCCCACCAGCGCCCTGGATGTCGGGTGCGGAACCGGCATTCTGGCCATGGCGGCCGCCCTCTGGGGCTGCCGGACGGTTACGGCCCTGGATAACGACCCCGAGGCGGTGGCGGTAGCCCGGCAAAATATTTTAACCAACGGCCTTGGGACAACCATCCAGACCATCCTCCCGGATGATCTGCCGCCAACGGAGTTCGAGGTGGTGCTGGCCAATATCACCAGTGATGTACTCCTGCAGCTGGCCACCACCCTGGTCACCGCCATCCGTCCGGGAGGCCACCTCATTATGGCCGGCATCTTGATCGGCGAACAGGAACGTGCCATTCACCGACGCTTTCAGGAGCTGGGCCTGGAACTGGTGGCCCAACCCCATCAGCTGGAGTGGGCCGCCTGTCGGTTCAGCAAACCGGCATGAGACGTTTCTTCATCGAGCCCACCGCCATTAACGGCGACCAGGCCCTTTTGGAGGGGGCCGACGCCCACCACCTGCTCCATGTTTTACGATTGAAGAGCGGGGAACAGGTGGAACTGTTCAGCGGCGACGGCCTGGTCCACCTGGCCCGGATCGAGGGCGGCGACCGTGACCGGGTGCAACTGCGCCTGCTTTCATCCAGCGACACTCCGCCGGGCAACCTGGCCATCCACCTGGGCCAGGCAATGCTCAAGGGCAAAAAGATGGACCTGGTGGTGCAAAAATGCACCGAACTGGGAGTGGCCGCCATCCATCCCTATCTCTCCGCCCACACCAAGTCACCGCCCCCCGAACGGGGAAAAATTGAGCGCTGGCAGCGGATTATCCAGGAATCATGCAAGCAGTGCAATCAGCCCTGGCCGCCCGACTGCCGGCCGGCCAGGACTTTTGACGAGATTTTAGCCCAGGCAGGCGCCTACGATCTATGCCTGATCTGCTGGGAGCAGTCCGAAGCCCCTCCCCTGCGCCGGGTGGTGGAGGAGATCACCCGACCGGCCTCGCTTTTGGTAATGATCGGACCGGAAGGAGGCTTCAGCCCGGAAGAGATCCAACGAGCCAAAAATTGCGGTTTTCTGCCGGTGGGTTTGGGCCGGCGAACCCTGCGGGCGGAGACCGCCGCCATCGCCGCCATCGCCCTGCTACAGTACATCTTCGATGACCTGCTCTAACCCCTCTAAAAAAACTTAAAAAAAAGCGCCACTCCCGGGCACTCGATCAAGGGCTTGAAAAAGAAGCCGGCGAACGGAGGGAGAGGCCCCCAAACTCATCGACGTTTGATCACTCCGGCAATCAGCGGCGCCGGTTTTCCGTTTTGCGCCAGAGCCGCAACAGGTTGGCCCGGGCCTCGGGATCATTGATGACCGAGACCATCCGGACAAACTCCGCTTCCCGCTCCGGGTCCGGCGGCCCTGCCGGCAGCGCTTCCTCTTGGGCCGCCGCCGCCTCCGCTGCAGCCGCGCTGCTCTCCGCCTCCCGCTCCAGGGAGCCGTCGAGACGAAAACGGAGGTCTGCAATCTTCTCCCGCGAACGCAGCCGGCTGTTGATCTCCCTTAAAAGGGCGGTTTTTTGAAACACCAACTGCTGACCCCAGACCGGGTCCGCCACCCGCAGCCAGAGAACCCGCTCCCGGATCACCTCCGGCTGGGCGACGGCGGCGAGCTCCTCTCCCACCATTTCGGTCCAGGAGAGGAAAAGGGCGTGCATATCCAGGCTCTCCCGCCACCGTTTATCCCCGGCCAGATCACCCAGCAGGGCTCCGATCCGGCTGATCTTTTGTTCTCTACCCATTTTCCTTTCCACCCCCACCCGTGATGGGCAAATGCCCCCGGCGCCGATACAGGGTAAACAAGCCTTGCCGCTTTGCCAAGAAAACATTAATATGAGCGGTTGCAAAAGCAGCCTTTTGTTCAGCCCCCCTTTCAACCACAAGGATAATCAATATGGGATTTCGTTGCGGGATTGTCGGCTTGCCCAATGTCGGCAAATCCACTATTTTCAATGCTTTGACAGCAGCCGGGATCGAATCGGCCAACTACCCCTTCTGCACCATTGAGCCCAATGTGGGGATGGTTCCGGTCCCCGATGAGCGCCTCGACCGCCTGGCGGCCATGGCCAAGACCAAAAACAAGGTCAACGCCCAGATGGAGTTTGTCGATATCGCCGGCCTGGTCCGGGGGGCCAGCCAGGGCGAGGGGCTGGGCAACCAGTTCCTGGGTCATATCCGCCAGGTGGATGCCATCGCCCATGTGATCAGATGCTTCGCCGATGACAATATCGTCCATGTCAGCGGCAAGATTGATCCCCTGCTGGACCGGGAGATCATCAACACCGAGCTGATCCTGGCCGACCTGGAAAGTGTGCGCCGGCGTCTGCAGAAAACCGCTTCCCAGGCCAAATCCGGCGACAAGGTTTTCAGGGAGCAGCTGACGGTGCTGGAGGCGATTGAAAAGCACCTGGACCAGGGTTTGCCGGCCCGCACCCTGGAGTTGGACGACAGCGGCCAGGCCCTGCTGCGGGAGATGTTCCTGCTCAGCGCCAAGCCGGTACTCTATGTGGCCAATGTGCCGGAAGAGCAGATCAACACCGGTAACGCCTGGGTGGAGGAGCTGACCAGGGTGGCTGCCGCCGAGAACGCCTCGCTGGTAATGATCTCCGGAGCGATTGAAGAGGAACTGAGCGGCCTGGACCCCGAAGAGCGCCAGGCCTTTCTGGCCGATATGGGCCTGAGCGAACCGGGACTCAACCGCCTGATCCGCACCGGCTACCAGCTCCTGGGCCTGCTCACCTATTTCACGGTGGGGGAAAAGGAGACCCGGGCCTGGACCATCGCCCAAGGCACCAAGGCCCCCCAGGCCGCCGGGGTTATCCATTCCGATTTTGAACGCGGCTTTATCCGGGCCGAGGTGGTCTCCTGTGACGATCTGCTGGCCTGCGGCAGCGAAGCCAAGGCCAAAGAGAAGGGATTGCTGCGCCTGGAAGGCAAAGAGTATGTGGTGCGGGACGGCGATTGCATCAATTTCCGCTTTAACGTCTAAATGTGGTCAAGGAGAAGAGATGCTTAAAACCAACCGGGAACAACTGGTTTGCCAATCGGTGATCGGAGAGATCACCTCCCCTTTGGGCGGGATCAACCCCTACCGGATCGATCCCCAGGGCCATTCCGACATCTACCCCGGAGTGGGCGGCATCACCTACAACCTGCGGATCGGCGATCGAGCCTGCGGACTTTTTGCCGATCATGTCGAACCCGGGGTCTCGCTCAGCAATTTCACCCAGTTCCAGGGCCAGCCCGGACCCAATCGGGCCCTCAACCTCTTCTCCTGCGCCGGCAACCCTGCCACCGTGGTTTCCGGCGAGGCCAAGGGCAAAAAGGGACGAGTTACCGGCAAGCATGGCGGTATCGAACATGTGCTGCTCGATTTTCCGGCCAAGGTCCTTGAGCAGCTGGTGATCGGTGACAAAATCCAGATCCGGGCCTTCGGCTGCGGTCTTAAACTGCTCGATTTTCCGACCATCAAGGTGATGAATCTCGATCCGGACCTGCTGACCCGGCTCCCGTTCAAAACCGCGAAAAACGGCAAGTTGCAGGTGCCGGTGACCCATCTGGTTCCGGCGGCGATCATGGGCTCCGGCCTGGGGTCCCCCCACAGCCAGAGCGGTGATTACGACATTCAGATGTTCGATCAGCCAACGGTGGAGAAGCACGGCCTGGCCGACCTGCGCCTGGGAGATTTCGTGGCCATCACCGACGCCGATGCCACCTTCGGCCGGATCTATCGCAGCGGCGGGGTGGTGATCGGGATTGTGGTTCACTCGGATTGTGTGCTGGCCGGCCACGGCCCCGGCGTCATGGTGGTAATGTCGTCGGCCACCGGGGAGATCGAGCCGGTGATCGACACCAGGGCCAACCTGGAGCGTCATTTGGGCAAACTGAAATGATCCTTGGCCGGGGTTAGTTTTTTTTGCATTCTGCCCGGCATTAGGGGTATAGTGCGACGATTGTTTGCTGCGGCTGAGAATTTAAGGATTCAAATCAAATGAGCAAAACCATTCTAATTGTTGACGACTCCACGATGATCCGCCGGATCGTCAGTCAGCTTGTTCAGCAGTTGGGTTATCGGGCCGTGGTCGCAGAAAACGGCCGGCGGGGCTGGGAGATAGCCCTTGAGATCATCCCCGACATGGTGATTATGGATATCGAGATGCCTGAGATGGACGGGATTGAGGCCACCCGGCTGATCAAGGCCGACACCCGCACCGCCGCCGTCCCGGTGGTATTTTTCACGGCCCTGGGCGGTGAGGATAATATCCGCCAGGCCGAAGCCGCCGGCGGCAATGGTTTTCTCAACAAGCCGATCTGCAAGGAGGAACTGGGCAAGGCGATCGGCGATATCTTAGGTTTGAGCGACCAGCTCCCATGAGCTCCATCCAGGACCACCTCTTCGATACCGAATTTCTCGACCTTTCGCTCAACTACTTGCGCGAGACCCTCAAGCTCAAAGTCAATGTGCTGGGCAGCAAGCGACAGCCGATCATCGAACTGGGTGAGGCCGCCGGCGACGCCGTACGGTACTACCCCTTCAGCTTCCACCGTGATATCGGCGGCTTCACCTGTACCGCCCCCGATCAAGAGGCACTCCGGCAGGCCGAGCCCCATATTCAATACTGTCTGGCCGCCCTCAACAGCCAACTGCAGCGGGAGGTGGAGCTGCGGGAGACCAGTGAGGAGATGCTGCAGCTTTCCGGCCAGCTCAGCTTTCTGAGCAAGGTGGCCCGCAAGATCATCGGAGTGGACGACCTGGAGGCCTGCTACCGGATCACCCTGCAGGAGATCGCCGCCGCCATCAAAGCTGAACAGGCCTTTATCCATACCCGCGGCCGCTGGGACGATGAGATCAGTATCACCCTCAATATCGAAGAGGCCGAAAGCACCGAAATCCTGGGCAGCGAGTGCCTGCAAGAGCACGGTGACTGCGAACACACCATTATTTGCGCCACCGCCGATGGTTCTTCCCTGCTCTATTCACCGATCAGGGAAAAGGACAACCGGGTCAGCGGCCAGATGATCTTTCTCCGCCCCGCCCATCAGCGGCCCTTCACCGCCTATGAAAAAAAGTTCGTCGGGATCATCGAAAACATCATCTCCCCGACCTTTGAAACCCTGCGCCTCTACGACAGCCTCCAGGATCTCTATCTCAACACGGTCAAGGCCCTGGCCGCCGCCATCGACGCCAAGGATGAATACACCCACGGCCACTCCTTCCGGGTGGCCAAGTTCGCGGTGGCCATCGGGCGCCAGATGCAACTGGGCAGCAAGGAGATCAACGATCTGGAGATCGCAGCCTACATGCACGATCTGGGCAAGATCGGGGTTTCAGAACTGATCTTGGGTAAACCGGGCAAACTGACCAACGAGGAGTTCTGCCATATTCAACAACATCCGGTCTTCACCGACCGGATCCTCCAGCCCATCCACCTGGCCAACCATATTATCCAAGGCGCCATCCAGCACCACGAAAGGCTGGACGGCACCGGTTACCCCCTGGGCCTGATGGGGGCGGAAATCTCCCTGTTTGGACGGATCATCGCGGTGGCCGACGTCTTCGACGCCATGACCTCCAAACGTCCCTACCGCGAAGCGATGCCGGTGGAAACCGCACTCAAGCTACTCTGCAACGATGTTGACCGCCAGTTCGACCGCAATGCGGTGCTGGCCCTGATCCAGGCCCTGCAGGAAAATATGCCCAACGGCGAACTGGGTGAATTCAACGCCTCGCTGCGGTTCGATGGCTTGCAGAATTTCAATCAGTTTTTGCTGGAGCTGGCGGATTTCGTAGCAACGGTCCCCTCGCGCTGAGCCACGAAGGTTCTTTGGGACATCACCATTTTTTCTACCATTACAAGCAAAGGAATGAAATTGCATGGACGACAGGCAACGACTTAAACAGATTATCCGGGAAAAATCCTACCGCCAGGGCACTTTCAAGCTCTCCTCCGGCAAGGAGTCCGATTTCTACATCGACGGCAAGCAGACCACTCTCTCCGCCGAGGGGGCCTGGCTCTGCGGCAAGCTGCTTTTCGCGATGATCCGCAACAACTCGCCAAGGATAGACGCGGTGGGCGGCATGACCCTGGGGGCCGACCCCATCGTCACCGCCGTTTCGCTGGTGAGCTTTGTGGAAAAGGCACCGATTCCGGCCTTTATCGTGCGCAAGGAGTCCAAGAAGCACGGCACCGAGGCCTATCTGGAGGGACAGAACAACCTGCCCGAAGGTGCCACGGTGGCCCTGGTGGAGGATGTGGTCACCACCGGGGGGACCTTGCTGAAGGTGATCGAACGAGTGGAGGCCCAGGGTTACAAGGTGGGTCTGGTGGCAACCATTGTCGACCGCCAGGAGGGCGGGGGCGAAGCCCTGGCGGCCAAAGGCTATGAGCTGGCGACAATTTTCACCCGCCAAACCCTGCTGGCCGATTAAAGACCATGCCAGGCACCTCGATCCCCACCACCATGACCTGTCCCACTTGCGCGGGTCTGCTCGACATTCTGCGCTCCTGCGGCCGGGTGCGGATGGGTTGCCGGCAATGCCAGCGACAGTACCAGATCCATGAGGTGGCGGACCGGCTTGATGAGCGGGCCGAAGAGGTACTCTCCCGCTGGACCGCCATCATCTACGATTGAAAATTACCACTCAACCCTGAGAATCCCCTCCAGGGGGTCTACTCTGGCGATCTTGATCGGGACCACCTCGCCGGGTTGGATGTTGAGGCCGCGGCCGGGGGGGAGATCGGCCTCCAGCAGACAATCGGTAAGTACCACCGTCACCCGCCTGGGGCCTCCGGCCACCACCAGGGCATCCACCCGACCACCCTCCTTCCCGGCCAGATACCTGAGCAGCCAATAGCGCTGACGATCCCGCCGCACCTGATTGACCCTGGCCTGGGTGGTACTGATGGCGGCGATGAAATCCAGCATATCCGGTTCGCCAAAGAGAGCTCCTTTAGCGGCGCGCAGGGCGTAAACCTGATGCTGCATAACCAGATCCAGCAGACGACGGATGGGGGAAGTGATGGTGGTGTAGCTGGCCGCCCCCACCCCGCTGTGGCGCTTGGCCCGGGTAATCAGTTGGCCGGGCTTGAGCTGCTTGCGCTGCCGCCAGATCGTGAAAATATCTTCATCATACCCCTGCACCAGGCGCTGATGGGGATCATCCTGGGCGCGGAACAGGCCGGGCACCTGCTGCTGGGCCACATATTCCGCCGCCAGCATATTGGCCAGGACCATCATCTCCGAAACCAGCAGCCGGGCCGGGATATCGACATCCTCCAGGCTGACCCGGGGATTACCCTGGGGGTCGAGGCGGATATTGACATCGGGAATCGGCAACAGCAGGGCGCCGGCCTCCAGGCGGCGGCGTCGCAGGGCCTGGCTCAGGGCCAGCAGATCCTGCAAATCCCGGTCGACGGCCAACAACTCCTCCACCTGCTCGTAATCCAGCCGGCGTTTAACCTCCACCACCGCGGCCACAATCCTGGAATCGACGATATCGCCGGCGGGCGACAGGGTAACCAGAAAGCTCATGGAGGGGCGCGGCTTGCCCACCACCAGGCTGCAGAGGTCCTCGGAGAGCCGGGGTGGCAGCATCGGCACCTGGAATTCGGGAAAATAGAGGGAGGTTACCCGTTCAACGGCGGCGGCAAAGAGGGCCGAACCGGGCTTAACAAAGTGTGCCACGTCGGCGATATGGATGCCGATTCGAAAATTTTCCCCCTGCCGTTCGACATGCAGGGCGTCGTCCAGATCTCGGGTGGAGGCGCCATCGATGGTCAGCACCGGCAGATCGCGGAGATCAAGGCGGCCCGCCGCCAGCAGTTCCGCCGCCTCCGGCTCCCGACAGGCCTCGGCTTCGGCCAACTCCGAGCGGGAAAACTCCACCGGCAGCCGAGCCCGTAGCAGGGGCACGTTTTCATCGGGCCGCCAGATGCCGGTTTTGACCATGAGCTCATAAACATCGTGGGGCCGGGTCAGGCCGGAACGTTTCAGCAACTCCCGGGCCAGTTCACTATCTTCAACCTCATTGGCATAGAGGTAGTAGTCCCGCAGCAGGGCCAGGCAATGTTCCTGCTCCGGCCACTGGATCGCGGCCTCGGCGGCGCTTTTCTCCCCGGTGAAGAGCTCCTTGAGCTTTTCCGCCCCGATGGCCAGCAGCGCCTCCCGCCGGCGCTCCTTCTCCCGGCGGACCAGGAGCTGCTCCACCACCTCGGCGGGGTGGGCCATCACCTTGCCATCCTTGTACTTGAAATAGGTTCGATCCATAAACACCGCCCGCAGGAAGGCGGCCACCTGATCATCATCGGCGCTGCCGCCGAAATTGAGTTCGGCCAGAAACAGGGGGGTAAAAAGCTGCTCGTTCTCGGCGGCGGCCAACTGCCAGACCATTTCGGTCTCCACCTGCTCGGTCAACTCCCGGCGACGCTGATCGGTCTCCTGGAGGCGGCGGCGCTGTTCATCGCGGGAGAGCCCGGCCAGCCGCGCCGCATTGGCGCTGTGTACCACCCGAGCGCCGGGCAGATTAAGCTCCCGGCCGTTCTGATTGAAAATTTTCAGTCTGGTTGAGGTGGCATCCAGCACCACTCCGCAAATAAATTTGCCCTGCTCAACATATTCAACGATATTTCCGGAAGAGGTCATGGGATAAAATGTCGGTCAGTGGAGGTGAACGGAAGGGAAAAAGAGCGCTTTCTCCTGCGGACGGCCCAGCGGCCGGAGGCTACCCATCTACCATGGATTAACCTTGCTTGTCACTTAAAAGAGGGACGGGCAGCGGCAGGATTAGGGACAAAAGAACCGAAACCGGCTAAGATGCCCAATTGACTTTTCCCGCAACCTGGAGATAACAACGATGCACAACGACCCGGCCCAAGAGATCGCCTGCGGCTTTGTGGCCCTGGTGGGGCCAACCAACGCCGGTAAATCCACCCTGCTCAACCGGCTGCTCGGGCAGAAAATTTCCATTGTCACCCCCAAACCCCAAACCACCCGCAATCGGATCCTGGGGGTGGTCAACGGGACGGACCACCAGATGATCCTGCTGGACACCCCCGGCCTGCACCGGGCCCGCAACCCCCTCAACAGCGAGATGGTCAAAATTGCCCGCAATACCGTGAAAGAGGTGGACGCGGTGGCCTATATGATCGATGCCAGCCAGCCCGACAGCGAGCACCGGCGGGAGGCGGCGGAACTGTTGCACGGAGCCGGCAAGCCCGCCCTGCTGCTCTGCAACAAGATCGACCGGATCGGCAAGGAGAAACTGCTGCCGCTGATCGCCGCCTGGCAGGAGGTTTACCCCTTCAGCGCCATCATCCCCCTCTCGGCCCTCAACGGCGAAGGCAGTGAAATCTTTTTGACCCAGGCCCGCCGCCTGCTGCCCCGGGGCCCCCGGCTTTTCCCGGAAGATCTGCCCACCGACGCCAGCGAACGCTTTATCTGTGGGGAGATTGTTCGGGAGAAGATCATGCTGCTGACCAAGGATGAGCTGCCCTACTCCGTCGCGGTGGTGATCGAACAGTTTCTGGAGGAGCCCGCCCGCAACCTGACCACCATCCACGCCACCATCATGGTGGAAAAGGATTCACAGAAGGGGATCATCATCGGCAACAGGGGGTCGATGCTGCAACGGATCGGCCAGACGGCCCGCCGGGATATCGAGGCGCTGTTGGGAGTAAAGGTGCTGCTCAAACTGTGGGTGAAGGTGCAGAAAAACTGGACCGCCAACCGGCGGGTCTTGCAGGAGCTGGGGTTTTAAAACGAAGCGGCCACGATCGGGCGAGGACACGCGTAGTTCCATGACCCGATCGCGGCCGGATAAAAACGGCATCGCGCCGTAAAGCGCTTAAACGGTTACCTTACACGGTTACATTGATACTGGAGTAACGCTGGGGCTCCCGCTGGACCCGGGCCTGCTCTTCGCGGTTGGCCTGGGCCACTCCCCGATCCTCCCGCTCCATCCGGTCGGCGCTCCGTTCCGGGTCGGCTTGCTGCTCCACATCACGGACCGGACGAGCAAGCTCCATGGCGGCGGCGGAGAACCTGGTCACCACCGCCGGACCGATATCGCTGCTCCGTCCCGCTTCGCTGCGCTCGGGCTGATGGGCCCGATTGGCGTCATTGGGCGCCGGGCTGCTGTCCGGTCGCTCGGGACGGGTCAATGATTGCCCCACTCCACTGCTGGCATCGAGTAACATATCGCACCTCCGCTGGTTGTTACCTGTTACCTTGAATCGTCTCCATCATACAGCTATCAAACAACAAAATCAAATTTCGTTACGAAACCCCGAACCCGACATCCGGTTCCGCCGGCCCGGCCCCAGTCGCTCATTGAATATTGGAGCAAAAGGGGCTATAAACAGCAGGAAATATCGTAAACGATCAGCAGCACCCCACCTTCGAGCGATCAGCCAAGCTTACGTACACGGGGTACGCGGCGCTTGGCTGCTTACCCGAATATGGGGTGCTGCTGATCGCTTACAGCCCGTTAACTCAAGACTTTGTTGGCCGCGGCTAACGGTTACGAAATATCATCCCCCCATTTTCCCAGCCAAGGAGATTATCGGCATGAGTGAAGTACGCGTACGTTTCCCCCCCAGCCCCACCGGCTATCTGCATATCGGCGGAGCTCGCACCGCCATCTACAACTGGCTTTTCGCCCGCAAGCACGGGGGCAAACTGGTGTTGCGCATCGAAGATACCGACGCCGAACGCTCCACCGAGGAATCGATCAAGGGGATTATCGAGGGGCTGGAGTGGCTGGGGGTGGACTGGGATGAAGGCCCCTACTTCCAATCCGCCTTCGCCGCCGAGCATGTGGCGGCGGCAGAGAAGCTGCTGGCCTCGGGCCATGCCTACAAATGTTTCTGCACCAAGGAGGAGCTGGAGGCCCGGCGGGAGGCGGCGGCGGCCGCCAAGGCCGATTACCGTTACAACGGGGCCTGCCGCGAGCTGAGCCCGGAAGAGGTGGCGGCCAGGGAGGCGGCGGGCCTGCCGGCGGTGATTCGCTTCAAGGTGCCCCGGGGCGAAGGGGGAGTGGCCTTCAACGACGTGGTTTACGGCGGCCTCGAGCGGGGCTACCGCGATATTGAAGATTTCGTGATCGTGCGCTCCAACGGCCTGCCCCTCTATCTGCTCAGCAACGTGGTGGACGATATCCGCGACCGAATCAGCCATGTGATCCGGGGCCAGGACGGCCTGGCCAACACCCCGCGCCAGATTCTGCTCTACCGGGCCCTGGGAGCCACTCCCCCGACCTTTGCCCATATGCCGCTGACCCTGGACCTGAAAAAGGCCAAAATCTCCAAACGCAGCCACGGCGAGATTGTGGCGGTGCAGTTTTACCGCGACCACGGTTTTCTGCCCTGGGCCCTGGTCAACTTCCTGGTCCTGTTGGGCTGGTCCGCCGGTGATGATCGGGAGATCTTTTCCCGGGAGGAGCTGATCGAGGCCTTCACCCTGGAGGGGGTCAACCGCTCCAACTCGATCTTCAACTACAAAAAGGATGACCCCAAGTTTTTCACCGACCCCAAGGCGATCAATATCAACGCCCACTACCTGCGGACCATCCCGGTGGCGGAGCTGGCCCAATGGGTCAAACCGCTGCTGGAGAAGGAGGGGATCTGGGATTCGGCCTACGAAGGGGAGAAGCAGGAGTGGTTCCACAAAACCCTGGAGATGAGCCGGGAGCGTTTCCACACCCTGACCGACTTCACCACCATCGGCCGGGCCTGGTTCGCCGATGATTTCCCGATGGATGAGACCGCCTTGCAGAAAAACCTGCTCAAGCACCCGCAAATGCGGGAGTGGCTGCCCCAACTGGCCCAACGTTTTGCCGACCTGCCCGAGATCACCCACGATGAGGCGGAACGGATCGCCCGCGAGTTTGCCGAGCAGCACGGGGTCAAGCCGGGGATTCCGATCAATGCCGCCCGGGCAGTGATCACCGGCCAGAACAAGGGGCCCAGCATGTTTGAGGTGTTCGCCCATATCGGCCGGGACAGGGTGGTGAAACGGCTGCGGGAAGCAGGTAAATATTTCGAGGGGCAAAGCTGATGAGTCAACCAGAGCTTGGCGGCCATGCCGACTTTATCCGGGCGATTATCGCCGAGGACCTGGCCCGCGGCAAACATGAGCAGATCGTCACCCGCTTTCCCCCGGAGCCCAACGGCTATCTGCATATCGGCCACGCCAAGTCGATCTGCCTCAACTTCGGGATCGCCAAGGAGAACACCCCGGCCCGCTGCCACCTCCGCTTCGACGACACCAACCCCTCCAAAGAGGAGAGCGAATATGTGGAATCGATCAAGGAGGATGTCCGCTGGCTCGGTTTCGACTGGGGCGAACACCTCTATTTCGCCTCCGACTACTTCGCCCAGCTTTACGACTATGCCGAACATCTGATCAACCAGGGACAGGCTTACGTCTGCGACCTGCCCGCCGATCAGATCCGGGCCACCCGGGGCACCCTCACCGAAGCGGGGCAGAACAGCCCCTATCGGGAGCGGAGCGTGGCGGAGAATCTCGATCTCTTCCGGCGGATGCGGGCCGGGGAGTTTGCCGACGGCGCCCGGGTGCTGCGGGCCAAGATCGATATGGCCTCCGGCAACCTCAACCTGCGCGACCCCATCCTCTACCGGATCATGCACACCAGCCACCATCGCAGCGGCGACCAGTGGTGCATCTACCCCATGTACGATTTTACCCACCCCATCTCCGACGCTTTAGAGGGGATCACCCACTCCCTCTGCACCCTGGAGTTCGCCGACCACCGCCCCCTTTACGACTGGTTTTTGGCCAACCTGCCGGTCCCGGCCCACCCCCGTCAGATCGAATTTGCCCGGCTCAACCTGGGCTATACCGTGGTCAGCAAGCGCAAGCTGCTGCAACTGGTCAACGAGGGCCAGGTGGCGGGCTGGGACGATCCCCGGATGCCCACCATCTCGGGAATCCGCCGCCGGGGCTATCCCCCCGAGGCGATTCGCAATTTCTGCGACAGGATCGGGCTGGCCAAAAAGGAGAGCCTGGTGGATATGGCCCTGCTGGAGTACTGCGTCCGGGAGGAGTTGAACCAACAAGCCCTGCGGGTGATGGGGGTGCTCAACCCCCTGAAGGTGGTGATCAGCAACTACCCGGCGGGGCAGAGCGAGGAGCTCACCGCCCAGAACCACCCCCAGCAGCCGGAGCTGGGCCAGCGCCAAATCCCTTTCAGCCGGGAGATCTTCATCGAGCGGGACGATTTCATGGAGGAACCGGCCAAAAAATTCTTCCGCCTGGCCCCGGGCCGGGAGGTGCGACTGCGCTACGCCTATTTCATCAAATGTGAAGAGGTGATCAGGGATGCCGCCGGCGAGATCATCGAACTGCGTTGCACCTACGATCCCGCCACCCTGGGGGGCTCGGCCCCCGACGGCCGCAAGGTAAAGGGCACCATCCACTGGGTTGATGCCGCCCGGGCGATCCGGGCCGAGGTGCGCCTCTACGACCGGCTCTTCACCGAAGAGAGTCCGGAAAAGGGGGGTCGTGATCTCACCAGCTCCCTTAACCCCGACTCCTTGAAGGTTCTCTCCGACTGCCGCCTGGAACCCAGCTTGGCCGAAGCGGTGCCAGGCCAGTACTTCCAGTTTGAGCGCCAGGGTTACTTCTGTTCCGACCCCAAGGATTCGCAGCCGGGACGGCCGGTTTTCAACCGCAGCGCCACCCTGCGCGACACCTGGGAAAAAGTGAAGGGAAGCTGAAGCAACCATGCGCTGCCCCAAATGCGGAGAGATGATCAAGCGCCACCGCAATCCGGTGCCCACCGTCGATATTATCATTGAGACGGCGGGGGGGATTGTGCTGATTAAACGTAAAAATCCGCCACCGGGCTGGGCCTTGCCCGGCGGCTTTGTCGATTACGGCGAGACCCTGGAGGCGGCGGCCATCCGCGAGGCCCGGGAAGAGACCGGGCTTGAGGTGGAGCTTTCAGGCCAGTTCCACACCTATTCCGACCCGGACCGTGACGCCCGGCTGCATACAATCAGCACGGTCTTTATCGCCAGGGCCCAGGGGCAACCACAAGCCGGCGACGACGCCGCCGCCGCGGCGATCTTCACCGCGGCAAACCTGCCGCCCCTGGCCTTCGATCATGCCGGGATTCTGGCCGACTATTTCCGCCACAAGGCAGTTGACTAACCGGGCCGGGCGTGGTTTAAGGGAAACCGACAAGGGGCTGTAGCTCAGCTGGGAGAGCGATGCGTTCGCAATGCATAGGTCAGGGGTTCGAGCCCCCTCAGCTCCACCAAAAGATCAAGGGGGACTCCGACAATCGGAGCCCCCCTTTTTTTATAAATTCTCCTCCGCCTCCCGGGCGCAGGAGAGGCAGACCAGGGAGCTGGGGTCCACCCGCAGCCGCCCCTCGACGATCTCGTCGTCGCACTGCATGCAGTAGCCGTAATCACCGCGTTTGATCCGGCCCAGAGCGGCTTCGATCCGCTGCCGCTCCTGGCCGGCCAGCCGGGCCCCGACCCGGGAGATCGCCTGTTGCTGCATGGCATCCATCCGGGAGAGCCGACCCACACACTCCTGATCAAGCTCCCGGGGGGCGGTTTCCCCCCTGGCGGCATCCTGTTCGGCCTTAATGACCGCCAACCGCTCCTCGAGACGCTGCTTAAAATATTCCAGATCGAGATCCCGACCCATATTTTTCTCCCCTGCTCGTCAGATGTTTTGCCTGGTCTTGCCGTCCACTATACCCGATCCCCACCCCCTTCTTCCAGAAGTGTCGCTGAACCCTCTCCTTTTTCGTAACCGTTCAGGTCAAAAGCCATTGGCGATAGCGGGGAGCCAGGGTGAGCCAGTCGTAGGGGGCGGTAAGCTCCACCGCCTGCTCCCGGGCCAGGCGGCCGGTCCGGCAAGCGGCCTTGAGGGCCGGCACCAGCTCTTGATCATCGGCGTAAAGATATGGGGCGGGAAACAGTTCCGGATAGGCCAGTCGGGCCGGCAACAACGGCCGGCAACCGGCTCGCACCGCTTCCAGCACCGCCAGGCCGAAAAACTCGTGGGCGGCGGTGGAAACCACCAGATCGGCCTGACTGAGCAACCGGTAATAGGCGACCCGGTCGGCCACAAAACCGAAATGGAGCAGGTGCTCCGGCAGATCCTGGCGGATTCGGGCAAAAACTTCACCCCCCCGGACAAACTCCTGGCCGGCGATAATCAAGCGGAAGGGGAAATTATCGGCCGCCAGCCGGCGGATGGCGGCACCAAAGAGTTCCGGTTGCTTATCATGTTCCCAGCGATGGTTCCAGAGGATCACCGGCGGGCCGGGGGTTCGAGGAACTGGCGCGACGGCGTCGATTGCCGCCAGATCGAGGCCCGGCGGCAGAATCACACTCTGCTGGGCGATCCGCTCCACGCTGTCCAAAAGCGGCATATCCGGGGCTTTGGCCAGCACCTCCCGGCAACCGGCCAGGAAGGTGGCCAGGTTGTAAGCGGAGTTAAAGGCGGGCCGGTGGGCGGCCAGGGCGGTGGTGTAGTTGGTCAGGGCAAAGTGCAGATCGCGGTAATCTTCGACCCGTACCGGGTAGGCAAACTGATTTTCGTGGAAGTAAACCGTCAGCGGCACCCCCTGCCAGGCGGCGGGCAGCAGGGCCTTGAAAGCCGCCAGATCCAGGAGGGATGAGCAGAGAATCCGGTCGGGCTTCGCCAACTCGCCGGCCGCCACCCGCCGGGCGATCACTTCGGCCAGCAGGGGGGCGGCCAAACGCATCCGCCATTTCCAGCCCCGAGCCGGCAGGGTCAGCAGTTCAAAACGGCAATCCCGGGCCAGGGCCTTCTGTAACCCGGTGAGAAACCGGCGATGGGAGCCGCCGAAATAGGGCTCCAGCACCAGGATATGGGCGGGGCG
>JBLRWU010000020.1:0-4854 GCA_047921155.1 Desulfurivibrio sp. | reverse complement strand
TCCCCGGCATCATCCCTACTTCATCCGCATCAGGGTGCCGAAGATTTCATCGGCGGCGCTGATCGATTTGGAATTGGCCTGGAAGATCCGCTGGGTCATCATCAGATCAACGAACTGACGGCCCAGGTCCACGTTGGAAAATTCCAGCGAGTTACCGAGTACCTTGCCAAAGCTGCCGCTGGCCGCGGTACCCACCACCACCGCCCCGGCCTCGGCGGTGGCCTTGTAGGCGTTACCGCTCTCCAGGGTCAGACCCCGGTAATTGGCGAAGTCGGCCAGCATTACCTGGGCCTGGACGGAGCTCTGATTGTTGGAGTAGTAACCGACTATGTTGCCGTCCGGCTTGACCGAGATACTCTGCAGAATCCCCGCCGCGAAACCATCCTGGCTTTGGGCGATGGTGGAGGAACCCACGGCGTAATTGGTGGTGCGGATCGGATTCAACTCAAATCCCACCCCTTCCATCACCGCGAAAGCAACTCCATCCTCCCCGAAGGGCCTGGCCAGATCCGGATTTTCCGCCGGACCGTTGCCCTCGGCATCGCGGTAGGCGATGGCGGTGACCGCCAACTGGCTCTCTCCGGGTTCCAGGTCGTGCAGTTCAACCTGCCCATTCCTGACCAGGGCCGTGCAGTTGAAAGCGTTTTCCAGCCCGATCAGCAGATCCTCCACCCGCTGCCCGTAATCCACCACATAGGTCAGCGCCACCTCCTCGCCGGCCCCGTTGAAACCGCTGAAGGTCAGCTCGTCCCCTTCCTGCATCCGGTTGCCGTGCCGGTCGTAGACGCTGTCCCACAGGGTCATGGGGGAAATTGCCGGCCCCCCGACCCCGGAGGCGTCGGCCTTGGCCCCGTCCGGACTGGTGGTGCGCTGAGTGGCCAAGGTGGTGCCGAAGTCGATGGTCGAACTCAGATTATCCCCAACTCCGCTCAGATTGTAACTGAAGGAGTAAAGGCCGCTCTGGGGATCGGAGGGCAGCAGATTCTCCTCATCGGGAACAAAATCCCCCTCGGGAGGCACCTTCCAGGCCTGGATATCCAGCAGTTCTCCGCTGCTGCTGAAGCTCAGCTTGCCGTAAAGCAGGGCGCCGGCCCCCTTCTCCGACATCTCGCCGTCGTTGTAGCGCGCTCCGTCATCGCCGATCAGCCGCCGATCCAAGCCGGGATCGTGGGTAACCATGAACTCCCACTCGTTGTCATCGGCGGTGCGGTCGAAATATACCCCCAGATCAAAGGCCTGACCCTGATCGTCAAAGGCGCGAATCACCGAGCGGTAATCGTACTGACCGGCGGCCAGGGGCGGGCTGGCCGCGCCGTCCCAGGCCGCAAAAAGTGGCGGGTTGACGGCGTCGGGGGCGATAGCCCGGTTTTCCAGATTCAGGGCCAGGCTGACGTTGGCGGTGGCCTGGGGCAATGATTCCCGCCGCACCAGGATATCTTCGATGCCGCCGCCGGGGTTTGCCACCGAGCCCAGGTTGATCCCCTGCACATAGCGGCCTTCCGGGGTCACCAGGTTATAAGAGCCGGCCGGGGTGTCCGGCAACACCTCCAGGTTGAACTGGCCGTCTCGACCGTAGAGGTTTTCCCCCTCCCGGGGATCACGGAGCATGAAAAAACCCTGGCCGGCGATGGCCATATCCGTGGTCTTGCTGGTGGCCTCAAGTTGACCGGGGCGGAAATTTTTGCTGATCGCCGCGACCTGGGAACCGTTGCCGACCTCGCCGAAACGACCCTGGGATGAGGTGAGCGTACTCTGAAAGGTCGTCTGGGCCGCCTTGTAGGAAACGGTGTTGACATTGGCGATATTGTCGCCCAGTACCGCCATGTTAGCGGACATGCTATTGAGCCCGCTCATCCCGTTGTACATTATGTTGTGCAATGCCATAATCACCTCCTGCCTGGCAAAGGTTTACAAAACTCTCACCCGGCCCATGTAGCAATTAGCATGCCAACAACAGGCGGCAATATTTACCATGACAAGCTGTTCAGTCCAGGCCGTGCAGATAGTTGAAGTTGCTCAGCATGGCGCCGGGGCGGTTTTTTTTGCCCGCCTGGCGCAGCAGGGGAAGCAGATCCGGCCGGGAGATTCGCAGCCGGCGGAGATCGATCACCCCGTAAGCCAGGCCGGCGGCGGCCAGTTCGGCGACGTAGGGCAGCAGGGAGAAAGGTTTGTCCGCCAGGGCCAGGGTTTGGCCGTACTCCCTGGTCAGCACGAAACCCTCGTCCCGGGGTGAAAGCAGCGGGGTGTGGTAGCGAAAATGGATGGAATCCAGCCGGGCGGTGAACAGTGGCGGGCGGGCATAAATGGTCATCCCGAGCAGACCGGGCCGGGCCCGCCCCAGCAGGGCCAGGGTTGGCCGATCGGCCTCCACCGCCGCCTGGGCGCTGCTCAGGCCCGCTTGTTTGCAGGTATCCCAAGCCAGGCTGTTGATGAGATTAAGGGTATAATCGCCGTGCAGGATGAGCCCGGCGGTGCGGCCCCGCCGGGAGGTCGGCCGCTCCTCTTCACCTTGGACAAACAATCGCACCTGACCGAGATGACCGATCTGCCAGGCATTAAAACCCTTGGCCCGTAAGGCGGCGATCTGTTCCCGGTAAAAAGGGAGATCATCTTCCAAAATAACCGGGGGCAGGGCCCAGACGATCCGGGAGGCCAGAGAACGTAAAATTTTACCGGCGGCGCTAAAGCGGGGCAGGCTCTCCGGGGTGAGCGTCAACACCACCCGCGCCACCTGCTCGGGCAGTTTTTGTTTGAGCACCAGGGGATCATCCAGCTTGAGCCAGCAGGGCAGAGACGCGCCTGCGCCCACCGGAAGCGGCGCTCCCCGCCGGGAGACTCGGCCGCCCCGGTCGCCGCCGGCGCCACCCTTCCCCCCCCTTCCGGACACCGGAGCCGCCGCCGATCCGAACAGCGCAACGATCTCCCGTCGGGGTTTGCGGGCCACCAGTTTCGCGGCCAGACGGCGGTGGGAGTCCTGCACCACCAGCTCTCGCTTGGCGGCGGCTTTACGGCGTTGGGCCGAATCAACTTTATAGAGGCTGTCGCCGGGCCGAGCCGTTTCCGGCAGCAGAAGCTCCAGCACCACCGAGGATGCACCCCGGGGAGTTGCCATCTTTCGGGGCAACCGGCCCGGCCGCAGCTCCTTGACCGTGAAAGCCAGCCGCTCGCCGCTGCGCTCCCGGTGTAAACGGAGCCGATCACCTTTTTGCAGGGGATGACGGGCCGCTATGGTGGCCCACTTATCACGCAAGCCGGAGATTTTACCCAAAAAAAGGCCGACATTGCCGGAATGGGCCGGGGTGACAAGCTCTTGGGGCGGCAGAGTGAAAAAACCGGCGCCACTCTTGCGCCCCATCGCTTCGCCCAGCAGCTCCCGGCCGGCCGCCAGCGCCTCGGCAAACGGCGCACTGGGGTCGGGGCCGCTCTCCCCAGCACCGTCGGCCTCGAGAACATCGAGTACCAGGCGGTAAGCCCGCACTACCCGATCCACATACTGGGCGCTCTTCATCCTGCCCTCGATCTTCACCGAACCCACCCCGGCCCGGCGCAGGGCCGGCAATAACGCCAAGGCGTCCAGATCATTCATCGAAAAGAGATAGCCCGATCTGTCGGCCCAGCGATAAAGCCGCCGGCAGGGTTGGACGCAACGCCCCCGCAGACCGCTCTTACCCCCCAGATAGCTGCTGAACAGACAGAGACCGGAGTAGCTGAAACACATGGCCCCGTGGACAAATACCTCCAGTTCCACCCCGGTCCGGCGGTGAATGGCGGTAATCTCCGGTAACGATAATTCCCGGGCCAGCACCACCCGGGCAAAACCCATTTCGGCAAACTGTTCCACCGCCGGGCTATTGTGAGCCCCCAGCAGGGTGCTGGCATGCAAACGGAGTTGGGGAAAGAAACGGCGACAGAGGGAGTAAAGCCCCAGATCCTGGATAATCAGGGCGTCGATCTTGAGGGCCGCCAGCAATTCGACGGTGGCGGCGGCGGCGGCCAGTTCATCCTCCCTGACCAGACTGTTCATGGCCGCGTACACCTTCACCTTGCGGGCGTGGGCATATTCCAGCATGGCGGCCAGCTCCGCCGGGGTGAAATCCCGGGCCAGGGCCCGAGCGTTGGCCCCCGGGGCTCCGATATAGACCGCATCGGCTCCGGCGGCAACCGCTGCCTCGAAGGCCTCCAGGCTGCCGGCGGGGGCCAGTAGCTCCATCTTCATGTCTGTTCGCCGGAGATGGGGAGAATAAAATAGAAGTTGTTACCCAACTCGGTTGGTTCGTAACCCACCACCCCGCCATGAATCTCCACCACCTGCTTGATAAAGGCCAGGCCGTGGCCGGTACCGGGCTTATCCTGCCCCGATTGGCCGCGGAAACCATCGGTGTAGAGCGACTTGGCCTCCTCGGCGTTCAGGTGTTCTCCGGTGGTAAAGACGTTGAACTTGATCCCGTCCCGGCCCGGTCCGAAATAGTCGGGCAAAAATTCGCGACCGTAAGCCATGAGCTTGACCTGCTCGCCGCTCTCGGAGCGGGCCGAGGTGGTGTATTTCACCGCGTTGGAAAAAAGGTTGGCGTACACCTGGGAGAGCAGGCCGACATCCACCTTCAGCGGAATCTCCTCGTCAAGCATATCGGCGGGTTGAGCGATCCTGATCCCCTGTTTAACCAGGCGATTACCGTAATGCTCGAGCTGGGGATGGATAATCTCCTTTTCGATGGAGGACATCCGGGGGCGCAGCACCAGATGCCCCTTGCTGAAATGGTCCCGCCGAAACAGGCTTTCCAGAAAGAGACTGTAGTTGTTGTAGTGCTCCAGCAACTCCCGGTGGTTGGCGGCCAGGTCGTCGTACAGAATCTC